>DASUIC010000149.1:0-9027 GCA_036273215.1 Sphingomicrobium sp. | reverse complement strand
ATCGCCCTGACACTTCATCGGCAGGCTGGCTACGACCACAGCTATTATTTCATCTCGAGCTTCATGGCCGAGCACATGCGCTGGCACGCCGAGAGGCTGAAGGGCTGAGCGCCTGTTCGTCACCAGCCGTGACGGACTACCCGGCAGTCCTGTTGCTGGTGACCCCAACGGGACTCGAACCCGTGTTTTCGCCGTGAAAGGGCGACGTCCTGGACCGCTAGACGATGGGGCCGGAGAGCGGCCCGCCGGTTAGGCGAGGGGCTTCGGGCGGTCAAGCAACGGCGGCGTCCTCGACGTGCATCTCGGCGGCGTTGCCGCCGTTATATTCGTCGCGGCGGATCGAGCCGGCGAGCCACCAACGCTGGTCGGGGGACGAACCGAACAGCGCAATGCCCAGCGGCGTCTCCGAACTCCGGAAGGCGATCCACTTGAAGCTCTTGCCGTCGTCGCCGCAGGCGATTCCGCGCACGTGACCTTTGCCGACGACGCTGGTCTTCAAGAGCCGCACCGGACCGGCGGCGACATGCGGACTTGGCCACCCGGCGCCATAGGGACCTGCGGAGTCGAGGGCATCGCACAGCGCTCCAGCGACGCCGCCGGGCGCAAGCAAGGCGTCGAGCAGGAGCGCCTTATCGCCGCGCGACTTCTCGACGTCGTCGCACAATCGATCGTTGATGAACTCGCGGAATGGCTCGAGCCCACCTGGCGCGAGCGTCAGGCCCGCCGCCATTGCATGGCCGCCGCCCGCGACAAGCAGGCCGCTGTCCTTGGCCGCTAGCACCGCGGCGCCGAGGTCGACTCCCGAGATCGACCGCCCCGACCCTTTGCCCATGCCGTCCTCGCATTCGGCGATGACGATTGCTGGACGGCCGAACTTCTCCTTAAGCCGACCGGCGACGATTCCGATCACCCCTTGGTGCCAGCCCCCGCTCATCACGGTAAGCACCGCCGCGCCGTTCAGCCTCTCCGCCTGCGCCTCCGCCTGCTCGCAAACGAGCATCTCGATCGCCCGCCGCTCCTCATTCAGCCGGTCGAGCTCGGCGGCGATGGTGCGCGCCTCTTCGGGATCGGTGCAGGTCAGCAGCCGAACGCCGAGATCGGACTTGCCGACCCGACCGCCGGCATTGATCCGCGGGCCGAGCGCGAAGCCCAGGTCACGGCATGAGGGCGGTTTCACCAGGCCGGCGGCCTCGGCCAGCGCGGCGAGCCCGATGTTCTGCCGTGCGGTCATGACCTTGAGGCCCTGAGCGACGAAGGCGCGGTTGAGTTTCTTCAGCCGAGCGACGTCGGCGACCGTGCCGAGTGCGACGAGGTCGAGCAGGTCGAGCATCTTCGGCTCAGCCACCGCCTCAAACACGCCGCGGCCGCGAAGCTCACGGATCACTGCAACGCCCAACAGGAACGCCATCCCGACGGCCGCAAGGTGGCCATGCGAGCCGCCTTCTTCGCTCTCGTCCAGGCGGTTCGGATTGATGAGCGCATAAGCGACCGGCAGCAGGGAGGCGCACTGGTGGTGGTCGACGACGATGACGTCGAGCCCCACGGCACGGGCTTCCTCGAGCGCCTCGAAGGCTTGGGCTCCGCAGTCGACGCAGACGGCGACGCTCGCGCCCCGCTCCTTGAGCTCGACCAGCGCCTTGCCCGACGGGCCGTAGCCCTCCATCAGGCGGTCGGGGATGTAGACGATCGGCTCGGCGTTCAACTGCCGCAGAAGCAGTACCAGCAGCGCGGCGCTGGTTGCTCCGTCGACGTCATAGTCCCCGAAGATCGCGATCGTCTCGCCGTTCTGGATGGCATCGGCGATCCGCCTCGCGCCTTTGTCCATATCCACGAAGCAGCTCGGATCGGGGAGAAAGTCGCGGATGCGGGGGTCGCGGTGCCTCGCTAGGTCCTCACGCGCGACGCCGCGGGCGAGCAAGAGCTCGTCGACCAGTGCGTCCATTCCAAGCTTGTCGTCGGGCGGCCGGCGCCATCGCCACGGCTGCCCGGTCACCGATCGTTCGATATTCAAGACGGCGGTCACATTTAGACTGTACCCCGGCGGAGGCCGGGGTCCAGACTTCCTTTTCTTAGGACTGCGCCCCGGCCTTCGCCGAGGAACATTAGCTTTGCCCGAGATCACGCAGCAGTTCGGTGAACCAGGGCACGGACACGTCGAACTTCTTGCCGCCCTTGATTCGTTCGAACTCGATCGCTCGAAGCTCGTCGCAGCGCTCCTCGTCCTGGCCCACCACCCCAGATTCGCCGCGAAGCGCCGCGTCCACGGCGTAGTTCACGCAGCTCCGGATCAGCGCGAGGTCGGCCACGTTCGCGGCGGCCGAGCGCGCGAAATATCCGCTCTTCTGGACCAGCACCTTGTCGGCCCCGAGCTCGGCGGCGAATTGCTTGGCGAACCACTGGCCCGGGTTGATCTTGTCGAGATGGACGTGACCGAACGCATCACATGGAACGTCCTCACCCGCAGCCTCCATGGCTGCGACGATCTCGGAAACTCCCGCCCCCTCGGAGATGAACAGGTTGACGCAATCCTGCTGGTCCATGACTGCCTTAAGGCGCTTGCCCTCCTCGGCGATGTCGAACGGCCGCTCGGGCAGAAAGACGGCGTGAACGTCCCAGCGCACCGCCGAATTGTCCAGCCACTCCGCGAAGCGCGCGGCTTTGACCCAGTGGTGGTGAGCGAGCGCGGTAGCCGCAGTGAGCCAGCCGCAATTGCGGCCCATTACCTCGTGGACGATCAGCATCCTGGGGTTGGTCGAATGCTCGGCGATGACGTTGCGCGCGAAAATGGCGCCTTGCTCGGCCGCGGTCCAGGCGCCGAGCGACTGCTTGATCGGGACGATGTCGTTGTCGATGGTCTTTGGGAGCCCCACCACCGTCAGCTGATGACCGTTGCTGCCTAGGTAGGAGGCGAGATCCGCGGCGGTGCCATTGGTATCGTCCCCGCCGATCGTGTGAAGGGCGTCGACTCCGTCGCGCCGAAGCTGCTCGGCGGCGACGTGGAGCGGGTCTTGGCCGGGCCGGATGAGGCCGCGCTTGACGCAGTCCTCGACGTTGGTGAGCTTGACCCGGCTATTGCCGATCGGGGTGCCTCCGAACGCGTGGAGTAGATAGGCGCTGGCGCGGACCTGATCGGTGACCTCCGCCGAGCGCCCGGTGAGCAGTCCGGCATAGCCGTTGAGGTAAGCGATGATTCGGACATCCGGCGCGACCTCGGTGTAGCGTTCGATGAGGCCGCCGACGGCCGAGGAGAGGCAGGGGGCGAGGCCACCCGCGGTGAGCATGGCAACGGTTCTGACGGGCACGGGCGAGCCGATAATCGGGCTAGCTATCCTCGTCCACCCGGTCGGCTTCGAATATCAGCTTGGCAATCCCGATTGCCGATACCGTCAGGTCGGCGGACGCATGGCGAAGAAGCCCAGATAGATGAGCACGACCGCGACGGCTGCGATGGTAATCAACGCGGCGCGGCTTTGGAGATAGTGTTTGCGCCAAAGGTAGATCGAGGCGCCGATCACGAGGACTAGAAGAACGATTGCGAGCGGAGAAATGGTCTGCGCGAACGTGCTCGAGCCACTCGCGCCGCCTCCGACGGGCGCCGCACCGGGAAGTTTCATCAGCCTTCAGGTCTCCCTTGTTCGAACTCCGAGCATCATGCGCCCGCCGCATGCCAGTGTCGATGCAGTCGTAGGCAACAGCTGGGCCGAGCGCAATTTGGCCTGGTTAGTCCCGGGAGTCGCTCTCGCAGCTTGCGATCTCGAGCAGAAGCATGCCGTTGACGACGAAGCTCAGCGCGACGAACCAGGCGAAGCTTGCGATCAGCGGCCGCGTCGGTCCGAAGATGCTGACCACGATGGTCGTGATCGACAGGCCGGCCACGAGCAGAAGCGCGAGCAGGAAATCCATTCCGGCCGACAGCCCCGTCCAGGTCCGAACCGATCCGCGCAGTTCCGTGGCCGCGACCGCCAGGATGATGCTTCGGATGAACAGCCACGCGATGATCAAGGTGACCGTCGGAAAGAAGTGAGTCTCGGGGTTGATGATGAACAGCACTCCTGCGAGCGCGGTCACCCCGCCGGCGGTCATCGCGTAGGGCCGCACTTCGCTCCTCAGCGATCCCGCAACCGCCTCGATCAGTCCTGCCGCGACCAGCAGCCCGCCAATCATGTCGGAGGAGATCCGCTTGCCCGCTGGAAGCAGCGCCGCGCCCGCGCTCAGCAGGATGATCGCGATGCCCGCCACGCGCAGTGCCCGAGCGCGCATCCGGTCGGATAGTGCCAGGTGGCTTCGCGTATCCATTTGGAGCCCCTTCTGATCCACGGCTGCGAACCCAGCCGCTGCGCTGTTGTTCCGCGCCCGTCCTATTGAGTGTAGAAAGTGTGGGCCCCCAACGCAGGAGAGCTTACGATGCCGCTACTTGCGATCGCCGCTGCTGCCTTGATTTCCGCACCTGCGCCTGTCGAGACGATGACCCCGCTTCAGCGCGAAACGGCGATGTGGGACATGGTCAAGGACAAGCGGATGGATGCGTTCGCGGCGATGTTGATGCCGAGCTTCGTCGGCATCGGTTCGCACGGAGTGGTCGATCGCACGGAGGAAATCGATGGCGTGCGGCAAGGCCACCTGCTCAGTTACAAACTCAGCGATGTAAGAATCGACAGGGTCGACGCAAACGACGTCTTATTGACGTACGTTGCCGACCTCATGGGAGAAGAAGCCGGCAGGCCTGCGCCGGTGCGGATTCAGGTCGCTACGTTGGGGAATTATATACATGACTCCCTTTCCCTCTAGCCATCGCGCTTCGCCTTACGGGCCAATTTGCGCTTCGTTTTCTTCGCGGCGAGGCCCTTATCCACAGGCCGATAGGACAGCACCTTGTCGGTCACGGCGTCGAGGGTGCGCTTGATGGCTTCGCTCATTTCGCCCTCCCCGCGAACATGGAGCATCCGAAGCTCGGATGGCAGGGCAGCAAACCATCAACTAGGTCGCGCGCCTTCCACAGCGCCTTGCAGTAGCGTTCCTTGGCCGCCTTCAGGTTTTGCAGCGTCTTCCCATGCGGATAGCGCTCGGCTTCGATCGCGCTATTGCGATATGCGATGGCGGCTCGGCGCAGTTCGTCGAGAAGGTCCGCTTCCAGCATTTCTTGCGTCATGCGATCAACTCCGCATAGGTGAGGCGACGGCCAATCGCCGCGCCGAACAAGCTGGCGAGCCGCTGCATTGTGTGGCGGCTCACGTCCCCGTCATTGAGGCGGAAAGCGAACTCGCCAACGTATCGGTTCAGATGCTTGGCGCTGACGTGATGGAACGTCCCGACAATGCCGCGCTTGAGGACGGCAAAGACGCTCTCAACGCCGTTCGTCGTTACGCCGTCGCGGACGTATTCGCCGAGGCCGTGATTGATGCTCCGCTGGCGGTAGTAGAGGCCGTTGAGCGGGCGATAGACCGCCGCTTCGTCGGTATGAAGTTCAGCGCCAGCTTCGACGTTGTGGCGGATGAAGCTGTAAACGCTGCGCGTCGTCGTTTCCTTGACGACCTTGGCCTGAACACGACCGCCACGCTCTCGAGCGGCGAGGACCGGCGTCTTGCCGATGGAGCCGCGCCCCAAGCCCTTGCGCTTGTGTTCGTGCCGGTTCGCCTCGCGACCGCCGACATAGGTTTCGTCGCATTCGACGATGCCCGCCAGTGTCGTCGGGTCGTTGCCGCAAGCCTCGCGCAGCCGCTGGAGCATGAACCAGGCCGACTTTTGTGTGACGCCGATCTGCTTGGCGAGTTGAAGGCTGCTGATGCCCTTCCGTGCCGTGACCAGCAGATACATCGCATAGAGCCACTTATGGAGCGGTATTTTGGACCGCTCAAAGATGGTGCTGGTGCGGACGGTGAAGTCGGTCAGGCAAGCGTTGCAGCGGTAGAAGCCGCCCTTGCGAGTGCCAATGCGCTGCGACTCTTCGCAAGCTGGACAGACAGCGCCATCGGGCCAGCGCCGGGCCGTGAAATAGGCTTCGGCACTGTCCGCGTCAGGGAACATCTCGAACAGCTCGAAGGTGCTGATGGTCGACTTGCTCATGGTCAGCGCTCCCACTTTGCCATGACCGAAGCCTCGCACATCACAATGCCAGCTTGGCCAGTCATAAAATGCTCGTCACCAAGCGCGGCTTCGATCTCGTTGAAAAGCTCGCAAGCCTTCCGGTGGATGGTCACGGCTCGACGGCCCCAACGACGCCGTTGTGCAGCGGTCACTTGCGCGTCTTGCTCGCGGAGCTTTTCCTGTCGCTCACGCGGCAGCATCACGGCCCTCCTGCACGGCTTTATCGGCCCAATACGCGCCGTCACGATAGGCGCGAACAAAGGCCTTCGCTCGATCTATACCGGGCGCAACATAGAGCTGCTTGTCGGGGTAGCGCGGGTCAAAGACGTGGACCGCAGCCGTCACGCGGTGGTCATACTGCACCGTCTTAAGCACATATCCTTTGTAAATTGTCTGCATCTCAAAACCCCTTTCTCGTCACAGGGTTATCCACATGACAAGAAGATATCTACCCGAATGCATTTCGGGAGTCAAGTATATAATTCCCCTACGTTGTGGCATCGGAATGGCGGCAAATGGTTGATGGCCTATCATTCGGGCTTTGGCGTGCACCGCAATCATTCTGTCCTGGCGCCGTCACCGTCCGTCTGCGGGACGGGAGCGGGCCAGGCAACTAAGGGGCAATGACCCGCAGCGCGTTCTTTCGAATGCGATAGTCGAGTGCCGGGCCGGCGCGGACGACCTCGCCGTCGAGCGACACGGCGAGCTGCGACCGGCGGCTCGCGACGCGCAGGTGCTCGACTCCGTCGATCCGCACCAGGTCGTCGTCGCGCGACCGGTTGAGCAGCGCTCGAACGCTTGCGGCAACCATCCCGCGCCGCGTCTTCTTGCGCAGCACGAGCACGCACAGCTCGCCGCCGTCGAGCCGCTCGCGTTTGCCAGGAGCGCCGATGTCGATCCGATAATCGTTGTTGCCGACGAACAGCAGAGGCGTTTCGACGCGCCCCGTCTGCTCCTCGTTCACGGTCAGGGTCAGTCGGTAGTGATTGAAGCGCGCGAGCGCCCGGAGCGACGCGAACAGCATCGCCAGCCGCTTGCTCCGCCCGAGCCGCTTGCGCTGCAGGTCACGGTCGACGACCATCAAGGGATACAGGCCGATCGCGCTGTTGTTGATGAACAGGCGATCGTTCATCTCGCCGACGTCGACGCGGCGGTCTTTGCCCGCCGCGATCAGTTGCGCGGCTTCGTCGAGGTCGGTCGGGATGCCGAGATCGCGCGCGAAATGGTTGAGCGTCCCCAGCGGCAGGATCCCCAGCAACGTGTCGGTTCCGGCGAGGGCCGAAGCGGCGGCGCTGATCGTGCCGTCTCCGCCGCCGACGACCAGCAACGGGTCCTTGCGTTCGGCAATCGCCCGGCAGCGCACCGCGCAATCGCCGCCGGATAGCAGCTCGACCTCCGCATCCAGCCCGGCGGATTCGAGCGCTTCGTGCACCTTGTCGGCAAGCTTGGGGTCGGCGGCGAGTGCGCCGCCGTCGCGGTTGAGGAGAACGGAAACAGCCATGGTCAGGCGCTAACGCGCCATCGGCGCCGCCCTATCCCTAGCCGTCCTTGCCGGTGCACTCGCCGACGCGATGCGAATCGACGTGCATCTTCATCGCCATGTTCCGCCCTTGGCCGCCGCCGCTCGACGACATATCCATCGAATAGCTGGTCGGCGTGTAGGTCCCCTTCATGTTCGTGACCGCAGCGCCTTCTCCCTCTTGGCATGCCACTTGGATGTCGATCTTGCCCGCGCCCATGGTGAAATGCTGGTATTTGCAAGACTTGTCCTGGCCGGTGAAGAAATCCGCCTTCGGTTGTTTCACCTGCTCCGGAGTCAGGCACTGCCTGGAGGTGGCGACCTGGCTATCGGCTATCTGCGCCTTCGTCTGCGCCGCCATTTGGGGCGACATCCCGGGAATGTCCATCTGCTGGATGGTGAGCTTTGATTCCCACTCGCCCGGCTGGATTGTGAAGCCAGCCTGCATCACGCCGGATTGGCTCACGGCTTGAGAGACCTGGTTGCCGCTCGCGTTCTTGAGATTGACCTGCGGCCCCTTGTTGCACGCGACCAAACACAGGACCGACGCAAGCGCATAAACTGAATGTTTCATGGCACGCCCCCTCTTTTGAGGCACGCATCATAAAACTGACGTCAATCGAACGCCAGCGAAGCCCATCGCGAATTGCCCGGAGCAGGCACAGCTCCCATATCGCGGTGATGGCGATTCAGATCCGCACCAGCCTTGCAGAACCGGAAACGGCCGAAGCATTCGTGCCGCACAAACCGGCTCGCCCGGAAAAGGCCGAGGGTGGCAAAAAGTTCGATCTTGTCGCGGAATACCAGCCCGCCGGCGACCAGCCGCAGGCGATCGCCGAGCTGGTCGAGGCGGCCGAGGAGGGCGAGCGCAGCCAGGTGCTCTTGGGAGTGACCGGATCGGGCAAGACCTTCACCATGGCCAAGGTGATCGAGACGCTGCAGCGGCCGGCGCTGGTGATCGCGCCGAACAAGATTCTCGCCGCCCAGCTTTACGGCGAGTTCAAGAGCTTCTTTCCCGAAAACGCGGTCGAATATTTCGTCAGCTACTACGACTACTACCAGCCCGAAGCCTACGTCCCGCGCACCGACACCTATATCGAGAAGGAGTCGAGCGTGAACGAGGCGATCGACCGGATGCGCCACTCGGCGACGCGGTCGCTGCTGGAGCGAGACGACGTGATCATCGTCGCCTCGGTCTCATGCCTCTACGGCATCGGTTCTGTCGAGACCTATTCGGCGATGACCTTCAGCTTGAAGAAAGGCGCGGCCGAGGACCAGCGCGAGGTCATTCGCAAGCTGGTCGCGCTCCAGTATCGTCGCAATGATTCAAACTTCGTCCGCGGCAGCTTCCGGGTGCGGGGCGACAGCCTCGAGATCTTTCCGTCGCACTATGAGGACATGGCGTGGCGAGTCAGCTTCTTCGG
>DASUIC010000148.1:0-21478 GCA_036273215.1 Sphingomicrobium sp. | reverse complement strand
GGTCGATCCATCGATCAGCTGGGCGTTGATCCTGACTCGGCTTCCGGCCTTGCGCACGCTGCCTTCCAGAACATGGCTAACGTCAAGCTGTTTCGCCACCTCCTGCACGTCGGGGTTCTGGCCCTTGAAGCTGAAGGCGGTGTTGCGGGCGACCACCTCCAGCGCGGAAATTTTCGAGAGGTCGGTGGTGATGTCCTCGCTGATGCCGTCGCTGAAATATTCCTGCTCGGGTTCTCCGCTCATGTTGACGAACGGCAGAACGCAGATCGAGGCGCGCACCTTCTGCACGCGCGGCTCCGGCTGCGCATCAGAGTCCAAGCCCTCATCCGTTCCGCGGATCAGCGAGGCGACGCTGCCCTCGAGCTTGCGCCACCCGGGCGAGCTTGTATCTCCATTCCAGCCGTTCAGGTCGGCGCACTGGATCTGGTTGAACGGCATCGGCGGAAGCGCCGCGTCGAGTCGGGCCTGGACTAGCGTCCCGGCTTCCCGCGCGGTGTCCGCCTCGGCGCGCACCCAGTGAGACTTGGCCGATTCTCCGGACCACAGGACGACCACCGCCTTGGCCGATTTCAGCCGCTCCTCGATCACGTCGGAATAGGCGCGGTGCGCGGGAAGCTCGTCGTCGCGCCAGACGCTGAAGCCGCGCGCCCGCAGCTGGTCGGCGACCCGCCGCGCCTGCTCCTCGCTCGGCCGGGCGTAGGAGATGAAGACGTCGCGCGTGTCAGGCATTGGCGGCCGGCTCGGTTATGCCCAATCGCTGCTTCGCCGAAGCAAGCAATTCCTCGTAGCGAGGATTGCCCCGTAACGGGTCGAGGTCGGGGTCCGCTTCCAGGTGGCGGATGTTCTGCGCAGTCTTCACGCCTTCGAGAAATGGCTCGAGTGCATCGATCGCGTCGGGGACATTCCCAACCCGCGTCGCGAGGGCGCAGGCCAGATTGTAGCACATGATCAAGTTGTCGGGGTCGAGGAGCCGTGCCCGCCGGCTCCAGTCGAGGCCTCGCTCCTCGTCGCCGAGGATGATCAGGGCATTCGCTCCAGCGGCGAGGGCCTGTCCGTTGGTCGCTTCCTTCGCGACTGCCCGCTCCGCGCGCTCCACAACCATCTTGGCGGCGTCGCGCAATCCGGCTTCGTCGCCGATCGACCCATAACAGGTCGTCAGCATTAGCGGGTTGTGCCAGTCCGTCTCCATTTGCGACGCCGCCTTCTTGAAGAAGGGTATGGCGTCCTCTGTGCGGCCTCTCCGAAACAGCATTCGGGCCGCCTCCCGATTGACCTCCCAGGAATCGGGATCGAGCTTGAGCGCAGTCCGGATCTGCTTTTCGGCTTCGTCGGCTTTGCCTTCTTCTTCGAGGTAGCGCGCCTTGATGCAGTGCGCTTCGGGGAGGTCGGCATTGAGCTCCAGTGCACGGTCCGCAGCCGGAGCTGCGTTCTCGTCCTTTCCGTGAACGAAGCGCAATTCCGCCTGCGCCAGTGCCATCAGCGCCCAGGCCTGCGCGTAATCGGGGTCTAGCCGCGTCGCCTGCTTGCATACCCGGACGATCGCATCGTCGCGGCGGGGGTCGCCGAAATTGCCGCTGACCCACTGCTGCCGGGCCATCAAATAGAGGTTGTACGCTTCGACGTTGTTGGTTCCGCGATGCTCAATCGCCTTCTTTTCCTCCGGGAGGAGCTTGACCTTCAGCGCGTCGACGATCGCCTTCGAGATTTCGTCCTGGATTTCGAAAATGTCGGTAAGGTCGCGGTCGTAGCGGTCGGCCCAGACATGGTCACCCGCCGCGCCGTCGATCAGCTGGGCGGTGATGCGGACCCGGTTCCCGGCTTTGCGGACGCTGCCTTCGAGCACGTAGGTGACTTCGAGCGCCTTCGCGACTTCCTTCACGTCGACCGACTGGCCCTTGAAGGTGAAGGCGGTGTTGCGCGCGACGATGGACAGTGCCGAGACCTTCGACAGGTCGGTGATGATGTCTTCGCTGATGCCGTCGCTGAAATATTCCTGCTCGGCCTCGCCGCTCATGTTGATGAAGGGAAGCACGCAGATCGATGCGCGCTTCACCGCCGCAGCCTTTGCCGGTGCGCCGGCGCTCTCCTGACGCATGGTCGAGCCGCAGGTCTGCCCGATCGCGTCGAGCAGCTCGTCCATCGAATTCGGACTGCCTTTGCCGTCCCACGCGCCGAGATCGATCGTCTGGAATTGCCGAAACCCGAGCGGCGGCTTGGCCGAGGCGAGCGAGACGGGCACCAGCCGCCCCGAATCGCGCCCTTCCGCGGCCTCGTCCTGCACCCAGGCCGAACCGATCGACTGCTCCGACCACAGCACCACGACCGCTTCGGCATCCTTGAGTGCCCGGTCGATCTCGGCTGCGAAGCGCGAGCCGCCGTGGAGGTGCCGGTCCCACCAGACCTCGTGCCCGGCGTCGGAGATGCAGCCGGCGAGCTGCTTCGCAGCGTCGACGTCATCCCGCGCATAGCTGAGGAATATCCGAGCCAAGCCAGTCACCCCCGAGAACGGGCCTTTCTGCGCTCAAGCGCTCCCGCCTGCAAGCGCCGAGGGACGGTGTGTTAACCGGCCGGTTTGACGAACTTCAGCGCATATTGGTCGGTGTGGCCGCGGATCGATGGATCGAAGATCGGCTTGGTATGATCGTCGGCCGGGTTGCGGAGGAAGTCGCCTTCGCCCGCCAGCTTGAACCCGACGGAGGTCACCTCTTTGACGACGACGTCGCGGTTGATCCTGTGCATTTTCGCGATGTCGATCGCACTCATCCCGACCGGCCCCTGGTGGTCGAGGATGAAGAAGGTGCCGCCCGGCCTCAGCGCCTCGTACACCGCGCGGTCGAATGCGACCGTATCGACGGCGTGGCCGCCGGGGCCATATTTGTCGATCTTCAGGTCATGATAATTCTGAGTGACCCAGGCGAGGTCGAGCGGCTTGGGAAATTTGACCGTCCCGAACGGCTGCACGTCGAGCGAGACGTTCTTCCATTTGCCCTCGGCGAGCATCTTGCGATCGTCCCGGACGGAATCGTTCCAGCCGGCATTCTCGATCGCGTAGATGTGCCCCGACGGGCCGAGCACGTCGCTGATCATGCGGGTGAAATAGCCGCCGGCCGGATAGAATTCGCCGACCGTCATGCCCGACCTCACGCCGGAAAAGGCGAGCGTTTCGGCGGGTTTGCGGAACGCGTCCGCGGTCCTGAACGCCGCCGGCCGAGCCGGGTCGCTGACTGCGGCCTGGATGCTCGTGCCCTGTTGCGGGGCGGCGGCTTTGTTGCAGGCGACCGGCAGGGCGAGCACGGCTGCCATGGCCATTAGTGTGATACGGCGCATGCGGACCTCCATCATGCTCGATGCCGTAGAGCATCGTTGAAGCGCCGGAACGCTCTTTCGACCGGCGGTCAGAGATAGTCTGCGAATTCGCTCAGCAGCCTGCGGTAAAGATCGCGCTTGAACGGGACGATCTCGTCGGGAAGCCGCTGCGGCTCGACCCACTTCCATTCGCGGAACTCGGGGTGAGGCGTCGCGATGTTGACGTCGCTGTCGGTCCCAAGGAAGCGGCACAGGAACCAGTCCTGATCCTGCCCGACCCACGGTTCCTTCCAGATCACGCCGACCAGCTCGGGCGGAAGCGTGTAGCGCAGGCGCTCGGGGCATTCGGCGATCCGTTCGACGAGGTGCGGCGGAATGCCGGTTTCCTCCTCCAGCTCCCGCATCGCCGTCGCCCACGGCTCCTCGCCCGCGTCGATCCCGCCCTGCGGCATTTGCCAGGCGTCGTCCGGGTTATCGATGCGGGCGCCGACCCAGACCTTGCCCTCGGAATTGAGCAGCATCACGCCGACTCCGCGGCGGTAGAGACCGGGGTCATCCATGATGGTCGCGCTCGAGGTCATCCTTGAGAGTCTGCATTTGAACTTCGAGGCCTTCCGCATTTTCCAGATAGGTTGCGACCGCGGCCAGATGCCAGTTTAGCTCGCCTTCCAATCCCTTGTCGGCGCGCAGTGCCGCCGCGGTTGCGCGCGCCTGGGCCGGGTCCAAGGTCAACGCGCAGGTGGGCGGCAGCACATAGAGGTCCACGATATTGTCGCGGTCGAGGATGCGATCCCCGCAATGCGCGCGGATTTGATCCTGCACCGCGCTCGGAATGATCTTCCGCACGTCCTGGCGATAGGGGGTCGCGACCGCGTTGAAGTTCACCTGTTCATAGTCGGCCGTGAGGACGATCGCGAGGTGCTCGCGCAGCTTGACGTCCTTGATGTCGCGCAGCTGTTGGCCGCCGAAGGTGATGCCCCACGTCTGGCTATTGATGCCGATCCCGTAGATCTCGCTTGCCTGGTAGGCGTCGATGACGAAATCATTGTCGCTGATCCGGGAATCGCCGTCCCATGCCGCAATTGCCTTCTTGGCATAACCTCTCGCGCTTCCAAAATAGCGCTTGGCGAATTCGAAGAAGGCGATCTGGTTGTCGAGTTCGGGCACCAGCTGGTCGAGCATCCGCTCCGTCTGCAGTCGATTGAGCCGAGCTTCGCTCCAGTTCGAGAACTGCGTGCCGACGAACACGCCGATGATGACGATGACCAGCTCGATGAAAATCGTCATCCAATGCTGCTCTTTGAAGCTGGTCGTCAGTCGCCGCGCGATCATTCCGATTGCCCCTCCTCGCGACACCGGGGATGCCGGCAGCAGGGGAAGCCTAGAGAAGAGGTGGCGAAAGGCAATCGTGCGGCCTATTCTGCCGCCATGGCCACAGCCTCGCACCGCGTCACCGAAACCGAAGCCGCCGCCCATCCGCCGCAGGAAGCGGTCGTGGTCCGCTTTGCCGGCGACAGCGGCGACGGGATGCAGCTGACGGGCGGCCAGTTCACGCTTTCGACCGCGCTCGCCGGCAACGACCTCGCCACCTTTCCCGACTTCCCGGCGGAAATCCGCGCTCCGCAGGGCACGACCTTCGGAGTCAGCGCCTTCCAGATCAATTTCGGTTCGTCCGCGATCGACACCGCCGGCGATCAGCCGGACGTGCTGATCGCGATGAACCCGGCGGCGCTCAAGGTGAACGCCAAGGAAGTCCGCGAAGGCGGGCTGATCATCGCCGACGAGGGCGAGTTCACGGCGCGCAACCTCGCCAAGGCCGGGTACGAGCAGAGCCCGTTCGAGGACGGAAGCCTCGCCAAATGGCAGGTCGTCCACTTCAACATCTCGCAGTTGACCCTCGACGCCGTGAAGCCGTTCGGGCTCGGCAACAAGGAGGCGCTGCGCTGCAAGAACATGTGGACTCTGGGCCTTGCGCTGTGGATGTTCGACCGAGACCGGCAGCCGATCGTCGACTGGCTCAAGGCGAAGTTCGCCAAGGCGCCCGACCTCGCCGAAGCCAATATCGCAGCGCTGAACGCGGGGCATGCCTATGGCGAGACGGCCGAGATGGGCGCGCCGTTCAAGCAGCACCACATTGCGCCCGCGCCCGCCGAGCCGGGGCTCTACCGCACCGTCACGGGCGCCGAGGCGCTGGCGCTCGGCCTCGTAGCGGGCTGCCAGCTCGCGGGCCTCAACATGTTCTTCGGTTCCTATCCGATCACTCCGGCGAGCCCGCTGCTGCACCACCTTGCTCGGCTCAAGGAATTCGGGATCACGACCTTTCAGGCCGAGGACGAGATCGCCGCCGCCTGCGCGGCGATCGGCGCAAGCTATGCCGGACAGCTCGGGATCACTTCCTCGTCCGGCCCCGGCATCGCGCTCAAGATGGAGGCGGTCGGCCTGGCGATCATGACCGAGCTTCCTTTGGTCGTCGTCAACTCGCAGCGGGGCGGGCCCTCGACGGGGCTTCCGACCAAGACCGAGCAGTCCGACCTCTACCAGGCGGTCTACGGCCGCAACGCGGATTCGCCGGTGCCGGTGATCGCCGCCCGCTCGCCCGCCGACGCGTTTGAATGCGCGATCGAGGCGTGCCGGATCGCGACCCGCTACATGACTCCGGTGATCCTGCTCACCGACGGTTATATCGCCAACGCCGCTGAGCCGTGGCGCGTGCCCGACATGAGCAATTATGCGCCGTTCCCGGTCAAGTTCTTCGACACTGCGCCCGCGGAAGGCGAGGCGGTCATGCCCTATTCGCGCAACGATGACCTCGCGCGACCGTGGATCAGGCCGGGCACGCCCGGCCTCGAGCACCGCATCGGCGGGATCGAGAAGGCGCCCGGCACCGGCAACATCGATTATCGCCCCGAAATCCACCAGGAGATGACCAACACCCGCGTCGGAAAGGTGCTCGGCGTCGCCAACTCGATCCCTGATCAGGAGGTCTGCGCCGGCCGCGAGGGCGCAAGCCTCGCGGTGGTCGGCTGGGGCTCGACCTTCGGCCCGATCCATCAGGCGGTGCGCCGGGCGCTCGCCAAGGGGCAGGACGTCGCCCACGTCCACGTCCGCCACATCTGGCCCGCGCCCAAGAACCTCGGCGGCCTGCTCAAGAGCTTCGGGAAAATCATCGTGCCCGAGATGAACATGGGCCAGTACAAGACCGTGCTTCGCGACCAGTATCTCGTCGACGCCCAGCCGCTGACCAAGGTCTCGGGGCATCCGTTTCGGATCGCCGAAATCGAGGCGGCGATCGACAGGGCTCTGTCATGAAGCCGATGAACGTCATTGTACCCCGGCGAAGGCCGGGGTCCAGGAGCGCGGAGCGCTTCAATTCCTTCGGCCGAAGCTGGGCACGCTGCTGGGCAGCGTCCTGGGCCCCGGCCTTCGCCGGGGTACAGTAATGAGACCGATGAACATCGGAGCGATGGTGGTCCTGCTGGTGATCGTCATCCTGCTCATCATCTACCTGAGGCCGTACTGATGAACGACATGACCACCATCACCACCGCCAAGGACTGGGCGAGCGACCAGGAGGTGCGCTGGTGCCCGGGCTGCGGCGATTATGCGGTGCTCAAGGCCGTCCAGCGCACGCTGCCGGATCTCGGCATCGCGCGCGAGAAGACCGTGTTCATCAGCGGCATCGGCTGCTCGAGCCGCTTTCCTTATTACATGGCGAGCTACGGCTTCCACACGATCCACGGCCGCGCCGCCGCGATTGCCACTGGCGCCAAGCTCGCCAATCCCGAGCTCGATATCTGGATCATCACCGGCGACGGCGACGCATTGAGCATCGGCGGAAACCACACGATGCACGTGCTGCGGCGCAACCTCGACTGCCAGATCCTGCTGTTCAACAACGAGATCTATGGGCTGACCAAGGGCCAATATTCCCCGACCAGCCGCGTCGGCACGCGCTCGCCCTCGACCCCGTTCGGCTCGGTCGACCGGCCGGTGACGCCCTGCGCCTTCGCGCTCGGCTCGGGTGCGCGGTTCATCGCCCGCGGGATCGACGTCCACAAGAACCTGCCCGACGTGCTCAAGGCCGCGCACGCGCATTGCGGCGCGAGCTTCGTCGAGATTTTCCAGAACTGCATCGTCTATAACGACGATGTTTTCGCGAGCTTCACCGAGAAGCAGGCGGCCCAGCAGAAGCAGCTGTGGCTTCAGGCCGGCGAAAAGATGCTGTTCGACGGCGGCGCAAAGGGAATCGCGCTCGATCGCGAGCGCCTGGCGCTGAAGATCGTCGACGGCGACGACCCGGACGTGCTGGTCCACGACCCGGCCAATCGCTCGCTCGCGGCGATGCTGATCCTGATGGACCCCAACGCCTTCCCGATGGCGCTCGGAGTGCTCTACGAAGACCCGCGCCCGACCTTCGAGAGCGCGGTCATCGAGCAGAACAAGGCCGCCGCGTCGGGCAAGACGCCCGACCTCCAGGCGCTCGTCGCCAAGGGTCAGACGTGGATGGTCGAAAAGGAGCCGCACCAGATTTGAGACACGCAGTTCCGCCCCAGCTCGGCTGGGGAGGAGAACCATGCGGAGCATGGTGGAGGGGTAACTGACTCAGCGCCATCTACCCCTCCACCATTCACTTTGCGGTGAATGGTTCCCCTCCCCACCGCTCCGCGGCAGGGAGGAACTCTAATTGGACAATCTCACCCACAGCCTTGTCGGCGCAGTCATGGGCCGCATGGGCCTGAAGCGTCTCAGTCCGCGCGCGATGCCGGCGATGATCATCGCGGCCAACCTGCCCGACATCGACAGCTTCGTCGCAGGAGCGCTCGGGTGCCAGCCGATCGCTGTCCACCGCGGCTTCACGCACGGCATCGGCGGCCTCGTCACAATGCCGTTTCTGGCGGTCGCAATCATTTGGTGCTGGGAAAGATTGCGACCGGGCAAGGAAGGGCCGCTGAGGCTATGGGGGCTACTACTCGCCTGCTTTCTGGCAGTGCTCAGCCATCCGCTGCTCGACCTGATGAACACCTACGGCACGCGGGTGCTCGAGCCCTTTTCGCACCAATGGTTCTATGCCGACACTCTGTTCATCGTCGATCCGTGGATCTGGGTGATGCTGATCTTCGGCCTCGAGCTGTCGTGGCGCGCCGAGCGGCTGGGCCGAGACTGGCGCCGGCCCGCCGCATGGGCGTTCACCGCCATGCTGCTCTACATCGGAGTCAACGATGCGATTTCGGCGCGCGCGGTTGAGCTGACTCGCCCGCTGGTCGAACGCGTGGCGTCGCCGCGGATGATCGTCGCTTCGGAAGTGCCGTTGGAATTCTGGAAGCGGAAGATGATCTGGCGCGGCGATGTCGTCGGCGGCAGCGGCGACTACGACCTGCTGCACGGCCTCAACCACGTGACGCTCGACCCCGAGATCGTGCCGCTCAACCTCAACGATCCGCGCCTCGCCGCCGCGGCCAAGCGCGACCCGCACGTCCGAGCGTTGCTCTTCTGGTCGCGCATGCCGGTGGTGATCGAGGACCAGGGCCGCGCCTATCTCACCGACCAGCGGTTCCTCGACAGCGCGACTGGCGGCCATGGCAGAGGCAATTTCACCGTACCGCTCGACAAGGCGGCCGGAGGACCATCTTGAAGGCGCTCTACGATCGGCCGCGCGCGCTCGCCGATGGCTTCATGGCGATCCGCGCGCAATTCCAGCTCCCCGCCGGATTCGCTCCGGAGGTCGAAGCCGCCGCGGAAGCGGAAGCCCGCAAGCCGCTGAGCGATCATGTCGACCGGACCGCGCTGCCGTTCGTCACGCTCGATCCGCTCAGCTCGACCGACCTCGACCAGGCATTCGTCATCGAGCGTTCGGGGACCGATCTCATGCTGCGTTATGCCATCGCCGACGTCGGCTGGTTCGCGGGACAGGGCAGCCCTGTCGACCTCTCGGCGTGGCAGCGCGGCGAGACGATCTACCTGCCTGACGGGAAGGTCAGTCTCTATCCAGCCGTCCTGAGCGAAGGCGCGGCCAGTCTCCTGCCCGACGGCGACCGCCCTTCCATATTGTTCAGCGTCAGCGTCGCGGACGATGGTCACTGCACGCTTCAGGGCGTGGAGCGCGCCATCGTTCGAAGCCGCGCAAAGCTTGGTTATGCGACCGTCCAGCCGAGCGACCTGCCCGCAGGATTCGCTGAGCTGGCTCGCCGCATCGAGCTTGCCGAAGACGCGCGCGGCGCCTCCCGCGTCGATCCGCCCCAGCAGGAAGTGGTCGAGCAGCCGGACGGCACCTTCGAGCTCGCGTTCCGCCCGATGAGCACGATCGAAGAGGGTAATGCGTCCCTTTCGCTCGCCGCGAACCTCGCCATCGCCGACGCGCTCTACCGCCACCAAACCGGGCTGTTCCGGGTCATGCCCGGTCCGGACGACTGGGCGGTCCGCCGGCTTCGGCACAGCGCTCGAGCGTTCGGGATCGACTGGCCGCACGATATGAGCCTCGAACAGCGCGAACGGTCGCTCGATCCGAATGTGCCGGCGGAGGCCGCGTTCATGTTGGTCATCCGCCGCGCCGGCCAGCACGCGAGCTACGAGCCGTTCCGGCCGGGCGAGCGGCCATGGCACTCGGCGATGCAGGCGACCTACGTCCATGCGACCGCCCCGCTCCGCCGGCTCGGCGACCGGTACGTCACCGAGGCGGCGCTGGCAGTCGCCAACGGGACCGCGGTGCCCGACTGGGTGGCCGCAGCCTTCGAGCGCCTGCCCGACGTGATGAACCGCGCGGACTCGAAAGCAGCGCAGGTCGATGCCGCCGTGCTCGAGCTTGCCGAAGCGGTTGTTCTTCAAGGGCGTGTCGGCGAGACGTTCGACGGAACCGTGACCGATATCGACGACCGCGGCGCCCGAATCCAGATTGCGACCCCGGCGGTCATCACCCGAATCCCCGTCAACGGCCTGACGATTGGCGAACCCGTCCGCCTCAGGCTCGAAGAAGCGGACCCGGTTCGGCGGCTGACTCGCTTCGCGCTCGCCTAGGCCTCGATCCGGAGGGTCTCGCCGGTTGGAACATCTGCCGTGAGCCGCTCGACGACCGCCTGCGCCACGACCTCGGGCGGTTTGACGCTCTCCGGCTCCTCGCCTGGAAAGGCGAGCGCGCGCATCCGGGTGCGGGTAGCGCCCGGATCGACGATGTGGACGCAGATCCGGCCGGTGTACTCGGTCTCGTCGGCATAGGCGCCGAGGAGCGTTTCGAGCGCGGCCTTCGACGAGCCGTAAGCGCCCCAAAAAGCCCGCGGTGCGCGGCCGACGGATGAGGTCAGGACGACGATGTCGGCGCGCTCGGCGCGCTTCAGAAGCGGGTCGAAGGCGGCGATCAGCGCCTGGTTGGCGAGGAGGTTGAGGCTGAGGAGCCGCGAATATTCCTTCGGGTCGATGTCCTGGACAGGGCTGAGCGACCCGAGCATCGCGGCATTGAGGACGAGGATGTCGAGCTTCTCCCAGCGCTCGGCAACCGCGACGGCGAGCTTGCCGATACTTTCGCCGTCGACGAGGTCGAGCGGGGCGATCGTCGCCGTGCCGGCCGCCTCATGGATGCGCTCCTCGACTTCTTCGAGTCCGGCTGTGGTCCGGGCGACGAGGATCACATGAGCACCTGCGGAAGCGAGCGCCTTAGCGGTCGCCGCGCCGATTCCGCGGCTAGCTCCGGTCACGAGCGCGAGCTTTCCTTGAAACGCCGTAGAGTCAGTCATCGCGCCGCCTGTAGCGGCCTAGCGACTCGCGACAAGGGACAGCGGCGCACCTTTCTCCTTTTCCCCCACGTCCGTAAGGCTGGTCGGATAAGCGCCGGTGAAGCAGGCATCGCAGCGCTGTGGCTGTCCATTGTCGCGCTCTTGCCCGAGTGCGCGGTAGAGGCCTTCGATCGAAATGAAGGCGAGGCTGTCCGCGTTGATATAGTCGCGCATCTGCTCGACGCTCATCTGCGCCGCGAGCAGCTTGGCCCGCTCCGGCGTGTCGACTCCGTAGAAGCAACTGTGCCGGGTGGGCGGCGAAGCGATCCGCATGTGCACCTCGCGAGCGCCCGCGTCGCGCATCATCTGCACGAGCTTCACGCTGGTGGTCCCACGAACGATCGAATCGTCGACGAGGACGATGCTCTTGCCGTGGACCAGCCCGCTGTTGGCGTTGTGTTTGAGCTTGACGCCGAGGTGGCGGACTTCCTGGCTCGGCTGGATGAAGGTGCGCCCGACATAGTGCGAGCGAATGATTCCGAGCTCGAACGGGATCCCACTCGCCTGCGAGAAGCCGATCGCCGCCGGAACGCCGCTGTCGGGGACCGGAACGACATAATCGGCCTCGACCGGCGCTTCGCGCGCAAGCTCGGCGCCGATGTTCTTGCGGACCTCGTAGACCGACACGCCTTCGGCGATGCTGTCGGGGCGGGAGAAATAGACATGCTCGAAAATGCACGGCCGCGGGGCGACATTCTCGAAGGGGCGGAATGAGCGGATGCCGCCGTCGTTGACGACGACCAGCTCGCCCGGCTCGACGTCGCGGATGAAGGTCGCGCCGATGATGTCGAGCGCGACGGTCTCGCTGGCGAAGATCGTGGCTTCGCCGAGCTTGCCCATGACCAGCGGGCGGATTCCGAGCGGGTCGCGGCAGGCGATCAGTCCTTCCTTGGTCAGGATGGCGAGCGAATAGGCGCCTTCGACCTGCTTCAGCGCGTCGATCAGCCGGTCGAGCGTGTTCTGCAGGTGCGAGGTCGCGGCGAGATGGATGATGACCTCGGTGTCGCTGGTGGACTGGAAGATCGATCCGCGGCGCTGAAGCGTTCGGCGGAGCTTCATCGCGTTCGAGATGTTGCCGTTGTGGGCGACCGCGAAGCCGTCGTCGGCGAGCTCGGCGAACAGCGGCTGAACGTTCCTCAGCGCGGTCTCGCCGGTCGTCGAATAGCGCACGTGGCCGATCGCGGCTCGGCCGGGCAGCCGGCGCATGACCTCGTCGCGGTCGAAATTGCCCGCGACATGGCCCATCGCCCGGTGCGAGTGGAAATGCTTGCCGTCATAGGTGGTGATTCCGACCGCCTCCTGGCCGCGGTGCTGAAGCGCGTGCAGGCCCAGGGCGACGAAGCTCGAGGCGTTGTCCGCGCCCCAGATGCCGAAAATGCCACACTCCTCGCGAAGCTTGTCGTCATCGAACGGATTGGTCGTCAGCATCATGTCCCCGCGCCAGTGCTGTCGTGGAATCGTCATATAGTGGCGCTGGCGGCCGTTGTCGCCCCCGCGATGAATAAAGCGTGAAATCTTAACGGTTTAGCGGCTCAAAGATCAGGCTTTCCAAAGGCTTGGGAAGCGCTTGTGAAGCGCCGCGACCTTCGGCTTGTCGTTGATCACGATGTACGGATAGTCGGGGTTCTTGTCGTAGAAGTGCTGGTGGTAGCCTTCCGCCGGATAGAATCCGCCATGCTCGATCCTGGTCGCGATCGGGCGCTTGAATATGTGCGCTCCGTTCAGCCTGGCGATGAACGCGCGGGCGAATCGTTCCTGGTTCGGCGACTGAGGAAAAATCGCGGAGCGGTAGCTCGTGCCGGTATCGGGGCCCTGGCGGTTCACTTCGGTCGGATCGTGAGCCACGGTGAAATAGACCTGGAGGAGCTGGGCATAGCTGACCTTCGACGGGTCGAACGTGACCTTGACCGATTCGGCGTGGCCGGTCTCTTCCGAGCTCACCTTGTCGTAGGTTGCGTCGGCCGCGCTTCCGCCGGCGTAGCCCGCAACGACATTGGTCACGCCCTTTACATGCTCGAACACCGCCTCCATGCCCCAGAAGCATCCGCCCGCGAGCACGGCGGTTTCGCTATGCGCGACCGTCGCCGGCGTGGCGGCACCCGCGGCAGAGAGCGGCAGCGGCAGCAGGATTCCCGCAACAAATCCGACCAGCTTTTTCATCGTCTTCGTCTCCTTGAGCCCGCCTATAGCCAAATCCTCTGAACCTTGGATGCACGCGGCTGGACGGTCGTTCCCTGGTGAGGCAAAGCTGCTGACAAAGGGGTTAGCAGATGCCGATCTACACCGCGCCGGTCCGGGAAACGCGTTTCATTCTCAACGACGTGCTCGACATCGGCCGCTACTCCAACCTTCCGGGATTCGCCAACGCTACGCCCGACTTGGTCGACGCGATCCTCGAGGAAGCGGGGCGGTTCGCCGGTGAAGTCCTGCAGCCGCTCAACCGCGTTGGGGACGAGGCGGGATGCAAGCGCGCGGAGGACGGCTCTGTCACCGCTCCGCCGGGCTTCAAGGATGCGTATCGGCAATTCTGCGAAGCGGGGTGGCCGACGCTGACGGCGCCCGAGGAATTCGGCGGGCAGGGGCTGCCGCAGGTCGTGGGAACCGCAGTCAGCGAGTATATCCTGTCCGCCAACCACGCGTTCGAAATGTATCAGGGCCTGACCTCCGGAGCGATCGCCGCGCTGATGGTCAAGGGCTCGGACGAGATCAAGCGTACCTACGTGCCCAATATGGTCACGGGCCGCTGGACCGGCACGATGAACCTGACGGAGCCGCACGCGGGCACAGACCTCGGGCTGCTCAAGACGCGCGCCGAGCCGAACGACGACGGCAGCTATTCGATCACCGGAACCAAGATCTTCATCTCGTCCGGCGAGCACGATCTTTCCGAGAACATCATCCACCTCGTCCTCGCCAAGCGCGCCGGCGCTCCGGACAACGTCAAGGGCATCAGCCTGTTCGTCGTTCCCAAGTTCCTCGTGAACCCGGACGGAAGCCCCGGCGAGCGCAACAAGCTCTCCTGCGGAGCGCTCGAGAAGAAAATGGGAATCCACGGCAACGCCACCTGCGTGATGAATTACGACGGGGCCAAGGGATGGATCGTCGGCGAGGGCGAGAAGGGCCTGCAGGCGATGTTCATCATGATGAACGCCGCCCGGCTCGGAGTGGGCCTTCAGGGCCTCGCGCAGGGGGAGGTCGCCTATCAAAACGCGGCCGCCTACGCGAAGGAGCGGCGCCAGAGCCGCGCGCTGAAGGAGGACGAACGGGACGCCGGGGCCAAAGCCGATCCGATCATCGTCCATCCCGACGTGCGCCGGATGCTCATGGAATCGAAGGCGTGGAACGAGGCCGGACGCGCGCTCGTGCTCTACGGCGCCCTGCTCGTGGACCTGTTCCGGCGATCGCCGGACGAGGCGGAGCGCCAACAGGCCGACGACCTGCTCGGTCTCCTAACGCCGGTGATCAAGGGATATCTCACCGACAAGGGTTTCGCCGCGGCGGTCCACGCGCAGCAGGTGCTCGGCGGCCACGGCTACATCCGCGAGCATGGCGTCGAGCAATTCGTCCGCGATGCGCGAATCACCCAGATCTACGAAGGCACCAACGGCATCCAGGCGATGGACCTCGTCGGCCGCAAGCTCCCGCGCGACGGCGGCCGAGCGGTCAGGGCGTTCTTCGAGCTGGTCGGCCGCGACATCGCCGAAGCCAACCAGGCCGGCGATCCGGCGGGGATGGCCGGCGCGCTCGAGCCGGCCCTTCAGGACCTTCAGGCCGCGACAATCTGGCTCGCCCATCATGCGCCCGCGAACCCCGACAACGCGGGGGCGGGAGCCTACGCTTACATGGACCTGATGGGCCTCGTCAGCCTCGGCTGGATGTGGCTCAAAATGGCCGCTGCGTCCGCGAGCGCGCTGGCCGCGGGGACGGAAGATCCGCAATTCCACGACGCCAAGCTCGCAACGGCGCGCTTCTACGCGGCTCGCGAGCTCCCGCTTTCCACGGCGCTTCGCCGCAAAATCGAGGCCGGCGCCGAAGCGCTGATGAAAATCCCCGCCGAGGCCTTCTAGACTCTGGCTTCGGGCCTTGCACCCGCACGCCTGCTCGTTCGTTGTTGCTGTTCCCACCCTCTCACGGGAGAATGAGAATGAACGCGACAGGCTGGATCATCGTGGCGATCGTTATCGTCGCGGTGCTGATCATTGCCGGCGTGCTCTGGTCGCGACGCCAGCGCCGCTCCGAACATCTCAAGGACCGTTTCGGTCCGGAATACGACCGCGCTGTCGAGGCGAAGGGCGGCCGGAGCAAGGCCGAGGCCGACCTTGCCGAACGGGAAAAGCGCGTCGAGAAGCTGGACATCCGTCCGCTCGAGCCAGCCGAACGCCGTCAATTTTCGGAGCGATGGACCGATGTTCAGGCGCGCTTCGTCGACGATCCGGGGAGGGCTGTAGCCTTTGCCGATGCGCTCCTTGGCGAAGTGATGAAGGCGCGGGGCTATCCGGTGAGCGATTTCGAGCAGCGCGCGGGCGATATCTCGGTCGAGCATCCAAGAATGGTCGAGCATTACCGAATCGCGCATGACATCGCGGAGCGACACGGTCGCGGTGAGGCGACAACCGAAGAACTTCGCCAGGCGATGATTCATTACCGCGCCTTGTTCGACGATCTGGTCGGGGTTCAGGCGCCGGCGCAGCCCGAGCCAGAGCGCGCGCACTGAGGCGGCCAGCTAACGCCTGTCGCGATCGCGTCGGGTCAGGTCTGCAACCTCTTCATCGATCCCGCTCTTGCTGCTGAAGAAGGCGGCGGCAAACAGGCCGCAGCCGAGCAGAACGGAAAAGAAGACGCCAAGCGTCGTCGCAATCACCATGCTGACGGTAAGGTCGCCGGTGAGGCCGAGGTAGATGAGCGCGACGACAACGGTCAGGACCGCGATCGCCACGATCCATTTCAGCATCCGGCGGAATTCGGCGGCCGCCTGCTGGCGCTGAGAAGTCATGCGCTGCGAACGGGGCGGGGCCTCGACTGTTCCCTGCGCGATCTGCCTAATGCAGGCTCACCAGAATGCGGCTGCGAGCGCCAGTCCAACAACAACGGCGGTGAGCCCGAGCCCAAACGCCGCGTTGCGCCAGCTTCCGAATGTCTGATCCAAGATCAATTCTCCCCTTTGGCCCGTTGTCGACCATAGCACGGATCCAAAGCTCGGATGCGTGAAATGCTGACACGACAAAGGTTTAGCTCGAGACCGGACCGCGACTCGGAAAGATTAAACTTGCGTTCAGATTGGCGCGCCGACCCGACGATCAAGCACGATGGATGCAGCCCCCAACGGCTGTACCGAGCGTTTTATCGCAAAGGCTCCAACCACATCGGAAGGAGGATATGAGCCATGCGTATCATGACGAAAATGCTTGCCGGAGCTGCCGGTCTCGCAGCCATTGCGGCTGCCGCCCCGACTTCGGCGCAATACTATCCGTACCGCTATAATAGCTACGGCTATGGAGCGCTGAATACGAATGTCGCGGCGCAGCAGTGCACCGCGGCGGTTCAGAACCGCCTCTATAACCGGACCAGCCTGGGCTCGATCCTCGGCTCGCTCGTCGGTATTCCGACCGGAAGCTACGGTCGTGTATTGAGTGTCACCCGCGAAACGCCCACTCGAAACGGGATGCGGATCCGGGGCCTCGCGAGCAGCGGACGCTATGCATCTAACGGCTATGGTCCGTATGGGGTCGGCGCTTACGGTGCGCTGGGCTACGGTTACAATTCGATGGCCGACCTGTCGTGGAGGTGCGATGTCGATTACAACGGCTACGTCCGCAACGTCGACATCAACCGCAGGTAACGGACGAAAGTCTGTTGAGAATGGAGCGCCGGTCGAACGCCGGCGCTCTTTTCATTGGGGCTGTTCAGCTTCAATTCGTGAGGACTAAACTAGATCGGCGGTCGCGCGTTGATGCGGCCCGAGGAGCCCGCGCTCCGTCATGACCAACTGGCTGCGCTCGAGCGGGCGCGGGGGAGACGAAGTGAAGAACAGTCGAGTTCGTTACCTTGGCGGCGCCGCCGCCGCGCTTGCGGTGATCGCCGCTTCGCCCTTCGCCATCAATCTCGCACCCGCGCACGCCGCTGCGGCCGCACCTTCCGGGGAGGTCGACGCGTTCTACCGCTCGCGCGGCGGGGCGCCATTATGGTTCTCCCCCCGCTCGGGAGCCGCCGCGCAAGAATTGGTGCAGCTGCTCGCGACCGCGCAGGCCGACGATTTGAACCCACGCCGGTACGACGTTCGAGGCGTGACGCGCGCCCTTCAGGACGCGCGCAGCGGTCGCCCTGGCGCGGAGCAACGGGCCGAGCTCATGCTGAGC
The DNA here is from genome assembly GCA_036273215.1 of Sphingomicrobium sp. Lineage (GTDB taxonomy): Bacteria > Pseudomonadota > Alphaproteobacteria > Sphingomonadales > Sphingomonadaceae > Sphingomicrobium. The sequence goes on along the minus strand of DASUIC010000148.1, from coordinate 4,053 downwards.
TCCGAGTTCGTCCAATATGCGCGCGACCAAAGGCATGATCCCGGCGGAGTTATTTACGTCGACCCGGAGCTCCGGCCGACGCCGCCTTCGGCGATTGAGCTGCTTAACGCCGCCGCGGCCGCTCCGTCGCTGTCGGACTATGTCCAGCAGATGGGCTGGATGAATCCGATTTATGCGCATCTTCGTCAGGCCATAGCCGGCCGAATCTATCGCAGCGATGCCGAGCGCCGGCTGCTCCAGCTCAATCTCGAGCGGGCCCGAGCGCTGCCTTCGGGCAAAGGCCGTTACGTGATCGTCAACCCGCCCGCAGCGCGCCTCTACATGTATGACAACGGGCAGGTGGTGGACTCAATGCGCGTGGTCGCGGGCCGTCCGGATCCGGTCGCCCAAACGCCGATGATGAACGCGTTCATCCGCTACGTCGCGCTCAATCCCTACTGGAACTCGCCGCCCGACCTCACCTCGAAGCTGCTCGCGCCGCGCGTGATCAAGGGCGGAATGCAGTACATCAACCAGCACGGATATCAGGTGCTCTCGGATTGGACTGAGAATGCGCATGTGATCAATCCGATGTCGGTCGACTGGCACGCAGTCGCGGCCGGGAAGCGAATCAGAATGCGTCAGAAGCCCGGTCCCGCGAACTCGATGGGCCGGATGAAGTTCATGTTCCCCAACGCCCAGGGGATCTGGCTCCACGACACGCCCGAGAAGGAGAAGATCGAGGACGCCGCGCGACTTCAGAGCAACGGCTGCGTCAGGCTTGAGGATGCAGCGCGGCTCGAGCGGTGGCTGTTCAACGGACGGCCGCCGAGCTGGAAGGCCGCCAAGCCCGAGCAGAAGGTCTATCTGCCGTCGCCGGTGCCGCTTTACATCACCTATCTGACGGCTGTCCCGAGCGGTACGTCGATCGTCTATTTCGACGATTTCTACGGCAAGGACCGCGGCGGCGTGCGGATGTTCGCAGCCCGCTAGCTCGCCTGGCGACGATCGAGGTAGGACGGGGTCAGCATGCGCACTTCGCGGCGCTGCTCCTTCTTGGGGGCCAGTCGCGCGAGGTCGAACTGATGATCGAACTGGACCCCGAACCGGCCGGATTGCGCCCAGCGCACGATCCCGCGGATCGGTCCCACACCGACGATGTCGATCGCAAGCTCGGTTGCGGGTGCAACCGGCGTGTCGCAATCGACCAGAGCGCCCATCGAGGAGATGTTGCGCAGCTTCACTTCGATGGTCGCGCCATTGATGGAGGTCACGGCGCGGCGCATCAGCCGGTGCCTCGCCTCGCGGCTGCACTGGAAACCGTCGGCCTGGACTCGGGCGCTGTTGGCGAGCTCGCGCGCGGTCTCGGACGGCGCCGGCTTCCCGAAGATATAGCCCTGGACCATGCTGACGCCGAGCTCGCGGATGAGCTGAAGGTCGTCGTGGGTCTCGACGCCCTCGGCGCAGGTATCCATGCCGAGCGTCTCGGCGAGGGTGACGATCGCTCGGATGATCGCCGCGTTTCGGTTCGTCGCGGACGTCGACGCCGCACCGCGAACGAAGCTCTGGTCGATCTTGATCTTGTCGAACGGCGCTTTCTTCAAATAGCCGAGCGAGCTGTAGCCGGTGCCGAAATCGTCGAGCGCCAGACGAACGCCGAGCGCCTTCAATTTAGCGAAGGTTTCGTCGGTTGAATCGCCTTCGGCGAGGAAGACGCCTTCGGTGATCTCCAACTCGACCCGCTCTGCCGGCACTCCAGTCTCGTTGAGATGGTGAGCGACCATGCTGACGACGTTCGGGTCGTTGAACTGGAGTGGCGACAGGTTGATCGCGACCCGCACGTGATCGGGCCACTGGGCGGCTTCCTCGAGCGCGGTTCGAAGCACCCATTCGCCGATCTTGCCGATCAGCCCCGCCTCCTCGGCGAGCGGGATGAATTTCGTGGGCGAGATCGGGCCGCGCACAGGGTGCTGCCAGCGGACGAGCGATTCGAAGCCGGAAATCTCCTCTCCGGCTGCGCGCACGATCGGCTGGTAATGGACCGAAAGCTCGCCGCGTTCGATCGCCTGGCGAAGATCGTTCTCAAGCAGCTGCCGTTCGGCCGCCTCGCTGTGCATCGAGGCTTCGTAGAAGCAGTGCTTGCCGCGACCGGCCGCCTTGGCAGCGTAAAGAGCGAGATCGGCGTTGCGAACCAGCGCGTCCGCGCTCGATCGGCCCGGGTCGCCGATCACGACCCCGACCGACGCGCCGATCGTCACCTTGTGACCCTCGATTATATATGGCCGCGAAACCTGCTCGATCAGCGTTCGCGCGAGCGATTCGAGAAGCCCGATTCCGACGGTCCCGGGCAGCACCGCCTGGAATTCGTCCCCGCCCAAGCGGCCGACCTGTCCATGGTTGCCCATGACCGACTTCAGCCGGTCCGCGACTTGTCTCAGAAGGGCGTCACCAACGGGGTGCCCAAGCGTGTCGTTGACGTTCTTGAACCGGTCGAGGTCGATCATGAAGAGCGCGCAGCCCTTCTGGCGGTGGGCCGCATTGCGGAGCGCCTCGTCCAGCGTCTGGCGCATCATCGCGCGGTTGGGCAGACCGGTCAGCGAATCGAATCGCGCGAGGCGCGAAATCTCGCGCTCCGATTTGCGCTGTTCGGTCAGATCGGTGCCGATTCCGCGGAAACCCAGAAAACGGCCGCGCTCGTCAAAGATCGGGTTGCCCGACAGCGACCAGTGCACGTCCTGCTCGCTCGCGGGGCGGACCACCACGTCCGAGAAGGGGAATCGCGCCGAGAGGTGGAAACCGAGCGTCTTTCCGCCCTCCGCGGATTCCGAGGCATGGTCGACGGAGAGCAGATCGGTGAATTGGCGCCCTAGCAATGATTCGGGCTCGCATTGGAAGTCGTCCGCGAGCTGGCGCGAAACATAGGAGAGGGTACCGAGCGAATCGGTCTCCCAGAACCAGCCGCGCCCGCTGTTTTCGAATTCATCGACGAAGTTCAGAGCCTTCTTGGCCTGCCACTCGAGCGCCAGCCGGCGGCGGCCGCCCGCAATGGTCTTCTGAGTCACTGCGGTGCTGTAAGCGACCATTACAAGGGCCAGCGCGTCGATAACGCCCGTCACGAGCGGGTTGGACGAAAAGAGTGCGGTCGCGGCAATTGCCACCGCCGCATTGATGATCGCGAGCGGCGGCGACGCGATTGAGACGATCGACCGTACAAAAAAGCCGGTGATCATTGCCACGGTGATGAGTCGCGGATCGGTGAGCTGAAGGTTGCTGGTGGCGAGGCTCGCTGCCATCCACAGCACGCCGGTCAACGCGATGTAGACGCACATCAAGCGGCTGACAGTGTGGGGCGCAAGCTGCAGTCGCCGCCAGGCGAGCATGACGATTCCCGCCACAGCGTCGACGCCGAGGGAGAGAAGCAGCGGGCCAAGTACCGACGTGAGCGTTCCGACATCGGCCGTCACATGCCCCTCGATCGCCAGCATAACCGAGATAACGAGATGCCCGGCGAGCAGCAGCCACGGGGCGAACACCCAGCCGCTGACGCGCCGCTCGGCGAGGTTCTGATCGGCGGTCGAATGATGGTCGCGGACGTCGAACAGCAGCACCTCGCGCGCTGATGCGCGCGTAGGGATTGCAAGCTCCAGTTCCGGCGATTTGCCGAACAGCGTTCGACGCATGAAATATCACCCACTCGTCCGAGGTTTGATTCTTCGGACGGACCGCAGGTTTAACGCCGCCGGGTTAACCGAGGAGCGAAGGAACGGGGTTAGTGGGCGATTAAGCCTGTTCGGGAAGGAAGTCCGGGACGGACAGGTAGCGTTCGCCCGTGTCGTAGTTGAAGGTCAGGATTCGCGGTCTTTCGCCGAGCTCCGGAAGCTTTCGAGCGACGCCCGCGAGAGCCGCCCCCGACGAGATGCCGATCAACAGCCCTTCTTCGCGGGCCGCGCGGCGCGCCATTTCCTTCGCTTCTTCGGCTTCGACGTCGATTATGCCGTCGAGGATCGATGTGTTGAGGATGCTTGGAACGAAATTGGCTCCGAGACCCTGGATCGGGTGCGGTCCCGCCTTGCC
>DASUIC010000147.1:0-24659 GCA_036273215.1 Sphingomicrobium sp. | reverse complement strand
TACAACTTCTACTCGCCGCCTCCTCCACCACCGCCTCCTCCACCGCCTCCACCGCCTCCGCCTCCGCCGCCTCCGGCGACGCAGACGTGCCCGGATGGGTCGGTGATCCTGGCGACCGCGACCTGCCCGGCGCCTCCGCCGCCGCCTCCGCCGCCTCCGCCGGCGCCCGAGCGCGGCTTCTAATCAGAGGCAAGGCAAAGAAAGCCGGTCCGGGCCACTCGCCCGGGCCGGTTTTCTTTTGTCATTCTGGCAGACGCGCCGGCCCAGCGGGCGCGTCCTCGGCAGCTGCAGGCCTTTGATCGCTCAGTTCGAAGCGAACTGGGGCGGTGAGCGATCCCACCCGTAGAGATCGGGCAGGTAGGTCAGCTTACCGTCCTTCACCTCCGCGGTGATGTAGGTCAGATAGATGGGCGTCGGCCGCGGCAGCTGTACCCGCGTTTCCGGCGTGCTTCCCGGCGAAACCGGTTCGTGGCCAAGCAGCCACGTGCCGAGCCGCTTCGCATCCTCCACACGGACGCAGCCGTTGCTGAGATTGCGGTTTGCGAGCGCGAACTTGGCGTGGTCCGGAGTGTCGTGGAGGTAGATGTCCTGCGGGTTTGCGAATGGATATTTGAGAATTCCCATTGAGTTCAGCGGCCCCGGGTCCTGTTGGATTTTCAAATGGACCTTGCCGGCCGCGGCGCCTTTCCAGTCAACGGTTGTCGGGTCGATGATCGTCGGATGCTCGCTCCAGTCTTCGATCACATGATAGCCGTGCGATTTCAGGTAGGTCATGCCACCATGCAGGAAATTGGGCGCAATCGTCTTGCGGACCAGATGGTCCGGCGCATGCCAGTAGGGATTGTAGGTGATGTAGTACATGTAGCTGGCGATCAGGGGCGTCGGCAGTTCCTTCATGCCGGTTATCACCTTCATCGAATCGACCGGTTGGCCGTCCTGGTACAGAGTCAGCATCGAGGATCCCGAATCCACCAGGAGAAAGCGCCCCTTGGCCGGCAGCGAGCGGACTCGATCGAGGTTGGCGAGCAGCCTTGGGTCGGGGGTCAAATTTCCGGTCGCCTGCGCCTCGGCCCATCCCGCATCGCGGAGCTGCTTATAGATCGGGTTCACATCCGAGACGCCGGCGAGATAGGAGGCCAGCGAGGGCGCGGCCGCAGCCGTTAGCAGGATCGCATCGGGGGTATCGCCCTGTGGCCGAAGCACCGGATAGGCATAGATCATGCCCGTAGTCGGCCTCTTGATCGCCTGCACATATTCGACCCACGCCGAGGAAAGGACGCGCTCGGCATTGGCGACGTCATCGGGCTTGCCGCTGTTTGCCTGGGCAGCGGCTGCCTGAACCTGAGCGGCGAGCTGCGGTCCTTCGGGAAAACCGTCGAACGGCGCTCGCTGGAGGATAGAAGTAAGCTCGGCGATCGCGGCAGCATTGGGGCCAGCGCGAAACCAGATCGATTGAGACCGCCATGTATCGTAGAATGACGCGACCGCAGACGACACCGGAACTGCTGCGGATTGGCCATCGGTCATCGAAGTTGCGGCCGTTCCGGGCTCCGCCGCCAAACAAAACGCGACCGCCGAGAAGCTAACGGCAACAGTCTTCAACTTGTGCACAACGCACCCCCCACCCAACAGGATATGCTTGAATCTAGCGTCCTTTATACACGCGAGCCACATGCATTCGCGATGAACCGCCGGGCCCGTCGGGTGAACCGTGACGCTTGATTACCATGCCATTCCGAATTGAGCCTCGGCACTGGTCTTGTCTAAGCCAGCCTCGAACGACTAGGCGCGTCGAAACGCAATCGAGGGACGGACATGGACATCAATGGAGCGGCCGCGGTCGTGACGGGGGCGGCGTCAGGGCTCGGTGAAGCGACCGCTCGCGAACTCGCGCGTCGAGGGGCGAAGGTAGCCATTTTCGACCGTGACTCGGCGAAAGGCGAGAAAGTGGCCGCGGAGATCGGGGGCGTGTTCTGTGAGGTGGACGTTACGTCCGACGAGAAGGTCAAAGCCGCGTTCGAGAAGGCGCGCTCGGCGCATGGCCAAGAACGCATCCTCGTCAACTGCGCGGGCGTTGCGACAGCGGCGAAGACGGTCGGCCGCGACAAAGAGACCAAGGCGGCGAAATTCTATCCGCTCCAACAATTCGAGCTGACGATCGCGATCAACCTCATCGGCACCTTCCGCTGTATCGCCAACGCGGCGTTGGGGATGGTCGACCTGGAACCGATGAAGGACGGCGAACGGGCAGTCATCATCAACACTGCGTCGGTTGCCGCCGAGGACGGGCAGATCGGCCAGGCCGCTTATTCGGCTTCGAAGGGCGGAGTGCTTTCCATGACGCTGCCCATCGCGCGCGATCTGATGAACGACGGCGTTCGCGTGAACGTGATTCTGCCGGGCGTGTTCAAGACTCCGATGGTCGCGATGATGCCCGAGAACGTTCAGGACGCGCTCGGCGCACAGGTTCCATTTCCGAAGCGGCTCGGGCAACCCCACGAATATGCGCGCCTCGCCTGCTTCCTGATCGAGAATCCCTATATGAACGCGGCTGCCGTGCGGCTCGACGGCGGTATTCGCATGGCTCCGCGTTGACGATCGATCGGCGCCGGTTACTGGACGATCTTGCCGCTGCTGCACGAGGAGCAGGCGAAGCCATCCTCAAGGTGGCTCAGCGCGGCTTCGAGGTGGAATCCAAGCACGACAGCTCGCCGGTCACGGAAGCCGACCGGGCCGCCGAGCTGATCATCCTTGCAGCGCTCGCGAGAGCCGCGCCCGGTGTCCCCGTGATCGCCGAAGAGGAAGTCGCGGCGGGACGAATTCCGGCCCACGACGACACCTATTTCCTGGTCGACCCGCTTGATGGGACCAAGGAGTTCGTACGCGGCGGCGACGACTACACCGTCAACATCGGCTTGATCGAAGCGGGAGCTCCCACGCTTGGAGTGGTATTCGCCCCCGCGACGGCTCGCCTCTATTGCGGCTGCGCCGGCGAGGGCGCGTGGACCGACGCAGGGCAGGGTCGCGTCGCCATTCGAACGCGGCCGCGCGACGGAGACATCACCGCGGTCGCGTCCAAGTCGCACCTGAACCAGGCGACGATCGACTATCTCGAGGCCGCGGTCGGGCGCTGCGGCTACGTGTCGATCGGCTCCTCGCTCAAATTCTGCATGGTGGCCGAGGGTGCGGCCGACATCTATCCACGCGCAGCGCCCACCAGCGAATGGGATACCGCCGCAGGCCATGCCGTACTGCTTGCCGCGGGCGGCCTCGTCGACGGACCTGACGGCACGCCACTGCGCTATGGCAAAAAGGCATTTCTCAATCGCGCGTTCGTCGCGACCTCGGGATGGAAGCCGCCGCGGCTGGAACCTTTCCTGGAGCCCTTCTCGGGCGGCGGCGAATTGCCTCGCGGCGTTTAGGCGCTGCACTTCCAGGGAAAGTCTTTGGTCCATTCCGGACCAGAATTTCGATCGCTGGGGTTGGTCCTCCTGAGGCGCATGGCCTGAACTTCGAGGCGGACAGCTTCGATTCGCGCATACAGCTCGACTGCCTCGATGCGCCCCTCGGCGGCCCCGAGCTGCTTCATCAGCCGGCGCGCCTCGTCGAGCGCCTCGGCGAGTTCTGCGAGCCAGCGAGCCCGCCGCGCGGTGGAATCTTCATTCGGTACTCGAACCACCTGAGACCCCCCGGCCGTGTGCAGATCCACTGTACTCCACCTTCTTATCTTTGCGTTGCCACCGCTCCGTTCTGGAGCCGAAACCGTCTGACTTTTCTCCACATTGCGCGTTATTATCGTCGTGCTCGGTCCTGTTCACTTGTCAGGGTGCAGACCCATGAACGCGATTCAGACCGAGCCTTGCGGTTTCACCTATTCCGACGCGCCTTCAGTCCTGATCGGCGCCACAAGCGAGACGGCGCTTTCGCGCGCGCTCGGCACGATCGAGGCTGCGGGTTGCCGAGTTGCCGACGCGGTCATGCTCGATCGCGCTTATGAGAGGATTGACCGACAGATAGCCGCGAGCGCCGTGTGGATCGAGATTGATCGCGATTGCGGATCCGCAATGGACGAAGTCCTCGACCGGATCTGCAGCGACGTCGGGGAGGGCCGCTATTCGGCCGTGGTCTCGAGCGCCGCAGAGCTGATCGACCCGGTGGCTGCTCGACTTCCGGAGATTGCCGTCCAGCTGATCGTCGATGCAGGCGAATCCGATCGTGTCGCGGCGCTCGCTCTGGCGGCGGCCTTTCGAACCGTCCCGCATCGTCTGTCCGATATCGCGTCGGACCAGAATGCGGCTCGGCTCAGGCAGCTCAGCGACGAGGTCAGCCGAATTGCCGCGACTCTTGCGCGGCTTTCCGCCGGCCCGTCGGGACCCGCGCCGGCGCCCGAGCCCGTCCACAGAGGCGACGGTCCGGAGGTTTCCGTAGAGACGGTACGCGGAGTGATTCGGGCGCGCCGGCTTCGCGCCCGGTTCTTCCCCGAAGATCTGTTCGCCGACCCCGCCTGGGACATGCTTCTCGACCTTCTTCAGGCCGAGATTTCGCATTTGCGGGTGCCGGTCTCGAGTCTTTGCATCGCCGCGGCGGTCCCCGCAACAACGGCGTTGCGCTGGCTCAAGGCCATGGTGGGGCAGGGGCTGTTCGTCAGGCGCGCCGACCCGCACGACGGCCGCCGGGTGTTTGTCGAGCTCGCGCCGGAGGCGAGCAGAGCCCTGCGCCGCTATTTCGCCGAGGTGGGCGCTCCCGCGGTGATTTGACTGTTCGCTGACGCCCGCTGCGCTCATGCACTATGCGTCAGATAAATCTAACGCATAGTCAAGCCATAACGTTAGTCATGTCTAACGTTGCCGTGCGCGCCTGCTGCCGGAATAGTCCCTTGCATGGCGGCCGGGGAGGAGAGCGAAATTTACGAGGATCTCATGCGCTTCAAACCGCATGATCTCACTCCGAACGCCTGGGCGGTCCAAGCTGGCGTGAGCCGCACGGTCTGGGCCGATATGCGACGCCATGGAAATCCTTCCAGGCGAACGCTCGAGAAGCTGCTGGTCGTCGCGGGCTCGTCGCTTGCGGAATTCGAGGCGCTGCGTGTTTCTGGCGGGGAGCCAGGCCGAGACAATGCCCGGCCTGCCGTGGGTGACCGAGGCGCACCGGCATGGACGGCCGCGCGCCTGCCGCCGCTCCCGCTCGTCGGATCCGGTAGCGCTGGAGAGTGGGGCGATCCGGCTTCGCGCATCGATGCGACCGAGCTTCGGCCGGGCGAGGTGGTGGACCGCATCCAGCGTCCCATCACGCTCGCGAACGATCCGGCCGCTTATGCCCTCACCATCGTCGGCAATTCCATGTGGCCGCGCTTCCGTGCCGGCCGGCGCATCGCCGTGTCGCCCGGGGCCGCGGCGGCGATCGGCGATGATGTGGTGGTAAAGCTCAAGAGCGGGTCGTCCCGCAGCGATGCCCGCGGCGGAGTTACGTCCGCTCTCATCAAAGAACTGGTCCGCACCACTGCCAGCGCGGTCGATCTCAGGCAATTCAATCCCGATGTCATCTTTTCCGTGCCGCGCGCGGAAATATTGACAATCGAGAAGGTCGTTGGAGAGTTGCTCTAACGCTTGCCCGGTCCGAAGCCGCGTGGCACGGGGCGGCGCTTCGGGCGGTTAGCTCAGCTGGTAGAGCATCTCGTTTACACCGAGAGGGTCGGCGGTTCGAGCCCGTCACCGCCCACCAAACCCCTTCACAGGCTGCGAACCAGCTTTGCAGCGACCGCCAGCCACGGCGGGTTGGCCACGACCTGCTGGCGCCCGCCCGCCTCGAGCGGAAGGATTTGCAGCTTCTTGTCGTCGCGGTTGATCAAGCGGCCGAACATGAACCGGCCGGCGGGGCGCGGAACCAGGACGTCGCGGTTCAGCGCGCGCGCGAATGAGTCCGGCCGGAGCGCGTCGCACCAGACCTCATCGCCTGCGCGATAATCGCCGAGACTTCCGGCGACCAGAATGGCGATCTGCCCGTCTCCGACACGCGGCGGCACGACGATTGCCGGCCTCCTTGGCGCCATGGCACCTCCGGGTCCGAGGATCGCCGCCACCTTCAGCTCGGACGTATCACCTCCCTCCACGAGGTCCTGCGCCTCGACTCCCAGCGCCTGGGCGATTCGATTGAGCCAGCCAACCGAGACGGTACGCGTTCCGGTTTCGAGCCGGCCGATCGTCTGCGGAGTTGTGGCTGGCTGGCAGCGCTGTGCGACTTCATCCAGAGTCATGCCGCGCGCGCGTCGGACTTCGCGGATTCGTGTGATCATTTGCTCCCCCATCTAACCACATTGGTTTTTCTTCTGTCCTACAGATTCGCCTTTGTGGCAAGGGGCGGGAATCGGGAGATGGAGGAGGAAAGATGGGACAGTCGCGCGGGCGCTTGCTTGAAGAACAGGCGATCGAGGGCGAGACTCCGGCCAGAGGGAATGAGCGGACGGTTCGCTCGGTCACCGTCAACCTCACCGAGTCTCCACTGGGCTGGCTTCTCGCGCGCGGTCACGTGACCCAGCGCCAATATGATGCAGGCGAGCGGCTCCGGAACGACTGGGAACGGGCCCAGCTTGCTCCACGAGTGACGATGGCATGGGATGCGGCCCCTGTGGCGCGGGGCCGCGGCGGTTCTTCGGCGGGACTCGATGCAACGGGTCCTCAGCTCGATGCGAAGCGGCGCTTCCACGCCGCGGTCGAAGCCGCAGGTCCGGGCCTCGCCGACATCCTCTGGCGCGTGGTCTGCGCCGGCGAGGGAATGCGCGACGCGGAAAGCGCGCTTGGCTGGCCAGCGCGGGCGGGCAAGCTGGTGCTCACGTTCGCGCTCGACCGTGTAGCGGCCTATTATCGCATCGCCTGACGCTGGTCGGGCTTAGTCTTTGCGCCCGCCGCGGTGGTCGGAGGGAGCTTTGGCGTGCGAGGTGTGCGAGCGATGCGAGCGCTTAGTGCGCTCTTCGGTCCGTTCGCGGATCGTCGGATCGCGCATGTTGTTTCGAGATTCGTCCTTGCCGCTGTTGCTGCGCATGTGATCGTCTCCTAGTGCCTATGATGTGACCAACGGGCGAGCGTGGCCCCTGTGTCCGCGCTCCGCCGCTCAGCGGGAGGGATCCGCCATGATTCTCTACGGTTCGTCGCTGTCGCCTTATGTTCGCAAGGTGCTCGCGTTTGCGGGCGAGAAGGGGATCGAGCTCGAGCTCAAGCCCACGGGCAGTGCTCCAGGGCAGCCGAGCGACGAATTTCTCGAAGCCAGCCCGCTCAAGAAGATGCCCGCGCTTCGCGACGGCGACTTCACGCTGGCCGATTCGAGCGCGATCGTTCATTACCTGGAAGCGAAGTTTTCCGAGCCGCCATTGATCCCGACCGATCCAAAAATGCTCGGACGGACGATCTGGTTCGAGGAATTCGCTGACATGGTGCTGACATCGTGCGGGGCGAAGATGTTCTACAACCGCATCGTCCTGCCGCGGTTCATGGGCAAAGCCGGCGACGAAGAAGCGGCGAACCAGGCCGAATGCGAGGAACTGCCGCCGCTGCTCGATTATCTTGAAACGGAGGTGCCGGTGCCCGGCGAATTCCTGATCGGCGGCCGGCTCACGCTTGCCGACATCGCAATCGCTAGTCCGTTCGCCAATTTCATCCAGCTCGATTGCGCGCGCGATCGGCAGCGGCATGGCCGAGTTTATGCCTATGTCGACTCGATCCTGTCGCGGCCGAGCTTCGCGCCGTGGCTCCAGCGCGACGAGGCGCTGCTCGCAAGGGAAGCTGCATAAGAGCCGCTTATCGGCCGTGCGTGCCATTTGATTGGCCTGCGAAATGACCGCGTACTAGCGACGACCTGCCGTCGAGGCGGGGCTGCTCCGAACGGCGGAGACAGTAAATGAAGAGAATATTGATGGGTGCGGCCACTGCCGCATTCCTCGGAAGCGCAGCGAGTGCGGCTCCAATCCTCGTTAGCGTCAATGCGGTTCCGGCCGCGCACGTGTCCTATGCGGACATCAACCTTGCGTCGGCGCAGGGCAGGGCGCGTCTCGAGGGCCGAATCAGGGGCGCCGCTGAGAATTTGTGCGCTGCGACGGGCGACCGCACGATCGAGGCCTATCTGACCGCGCGCGTCTGTTACGACGCTGCGGTAGCGAGCGGACTGAGGCAGATGAACGATGCGGTGCACCAGCAGGCCAGCGCCTCATCGGCCATGCGGCGCGGCGCGGGCGAATGACGAGAAGGCGCCGTGCTCCATGACTGGGCGCGGCGCCCTTACCCCAGCTGTGCGAGGAAATTTCGCTCCAAATGTCGATTTAACGAATTTCTAACGCAATTTCGACGCGGCGATCACGAGGTCGGCGGATGCTTCTTGAACGCGGGGGCGCAACTGTGCGGCTCGGCGCAGGACAGGAGTTGAATCATGAAAAGCACATTCATCATTGCGGGCGCAGCCGCTCTGCTGAGCGCCACGGTCAACGCGCAGCAGATCACAGTCATTGCGGATGCGCCGCCGACGGCAAGGGTCAGCTTCGCCGACCTCGACGTCTTCTCGGATGCCGGCCACGCGCGGCTCGAGCAGCGCGTGCGTGCTGCGGCGGGGACGCTCTGCCTCGAGAACAACGTCGATTCGATCGAGACCAAGATGGCCCGCAGGGAATGTTACAATTCCGCGGTCGCCGACGGGTATCGGCAGATGAATTCGATCATCGCGTCCGGCAAGAGCGGCGCGTCGCTGGCGGCGGCGTCCCTGATCGTCCGCGCCCACTGAGCTTCCCCGGAAGAGGGGTGCGCGTTCTGCACCCCTCTTCCAACCAGTCCCGCCGCCCGATTGGCGAATCATCGAAGCTAATGTAAATTCAGCATTCTCTAGTGGCGTCCGCGGTTTCCTCTCGGGGAGGGACATGGCCGGCTCAACTCTCATTTCGGCCCGGCCCGAGGGCGGCGGCGCTTTTCGCCTGCGTGGATATGGCAGCTTCAGGCTGCTCGATTCCGATGGCCGCGATCTCACTCCACGAGGCCACAAGGCGCGCGCGATCATCGCTTATCTCGCGGAGCACGCCGGCGAACGCATTCCGCGCGAACGAATGATCGAATTGCTGTGGGGCGATCGGGGCGACGAACAAGCGCGGGCGAGCCTCCGCCAGTCGCTTCACGAAATCCGCACCTCGGTCGCAGTCCAATTCGTCGAATCGGATCGCGATCATCTGTGGATCGATCGCGCTCGAATCGAGACTGTGGCGAACGACGACTGCGAGCTCTCCGGCAAGACGGAGCTCTACGGCGACCTCAACCATGTCACTCCCCAGTTCGACGAATGGCTCTCGTCCCTGCGGGAGACAAGGGCGAGCGAGGACTGGGCTGAGCTTCGCGCCGAAGCCGAGCGCCTGCTCTCTCGGGACCGCGGCGCCGAAGCCCGCGCTATCTGCGAGCAGATGGAGCGGATCGATCCATTCAACGAGGATTGGGTCCGACTCGCCATGCAAGCCGAATTTCAGGAGGCGCATCCGGCAGCCATCGACGAGCTTTATCGGGAGATCGCCGAGCGATTGGACGAAGAGCTCGGGATCAGCCCGGCGAGCCAGACCAAGGTGCTGCGCGACCGACTGATCGGGGAGCTGGCGGCTGAAGGGCTGGCCGGCGATTCCCCCGCGGCAAGGGAATCGCGGTCCGATGACCGCCCCGCTCCCATGCTCGCGCTGTCCCGCCGGTCCGCAATCGTCGGCGGTGCGGGAATTGCGGCGGTCGCGGCCGCCGGCGGCGCGTGGTGGCTGCTCCAGCCCGCTGCCGGAGGCGCGGGGCGGATCGCGGTCATGCCCTTTGACAATCTTTCGGGCGATCCGGGTCAGACCTATTTCGCCGAAGGAATCGCCGAAGAGCTTCGCGGCGCTCTGACCCGCATCGGTTTGCAGGTGATCGGCCGCGCCTCGTCCGAGGCGGTCAGGAATCTCGACACGAAAATTGCCGCTAGGAAACTCCGGGTCGCCAATATCCTCACCGGAAGCATCCAACGCACGAGCGCAGTGATTCGAATCAGCGCGCAGCTGATCGGCGGTTCCGACGGGGTCCAGCGCTGGTCGCAGAATTACGATCGCGCGCCCGGCGACACGATCGCCATCGAGACCGATATCGCCGCCAACGTCGTCCAGGCGCTCAGCATCGCGCTCGGGCAAGCCGGGCGCGCGGCGCTCACGCTGGGGGGAACCCAGGATGCTCGCGCACAGGATCTGTACTTGCGGGCCAGAGAGCTCAAATACAATTTCGGCGACGAGGATTCGCTCGACCAGTCGGTGCGTCTCCTCGACGCCGCGATCGACCGCGATGAAAATTACGCCCAGGCCTACGTGCTCAAAGCCGCGGAACTGGAGATCCTCGGTTCGAATTACGCCCGAAGCACGAGCGACATGGTGGACAAGCTTGCTCGAGCCGAAATCGCCGCGCGGCGCGCTATTGCGATCGCGCCGGGATTTGCATCTGCCTATGTGCCGCTCGCCCTTGTCGAGGCCGATCGCCTCAATTTTGAGGTGTCTTTGTGGAACATGCGGCGAGCACTCGCGCTTTCGCCGGAAAATCTCAGCGTCCTTTCAAACGCGTCGTCCTTCGACCAGTGGTTCGGCGGGGGGCGAAAAGCGCTGCAACTCGCCGATCTCCTGATCGCGCTCGATCCGCTCCAGGCCTCGAACTATTCACGGCGCGGGTCGGTCCTGCTGTTCGCGCTGAGACGTTATCCGGAGGCGATCGGCGCGTTCCGAAGGGCGCTGGAGCTCGCTCCGAAATTGTCGAGCCCTCACAATTACATTGCCGATTGCCTGCTTCTGATGGGCCAGCCGGACGCCGCCGCCGCGGAATTCGCGAAGGTGCCGGCGCATGATCCGGCTCGTTTGGCGGGCGAAGCGATGCTTGCCATGCGAAGCCGGAATCGTGACGGGGCGGAAGTGATTATCGGAAGAATGCGCGCGCAGTTCGGCGACGCGGCAAGCTTCCAATATGCCGAAATCTACGCCCAGGGTGGCGACCGCGACCGTGCTTTCGCCGAACTCGACAAAGCGGTTCGGGCCAAAGATCCGGGTCTCATCCAGCTGAAGAGTGAGCCGTTTCTCGATCCGATTACCGGCGACCCGCGTTTCGCCGCCTTGCTCAAGCAATTGGCCTTCCCGACCGGGACGTAGCCACGGCCTCTCGGTGTGCGAAGGGAGAGTATATTTGTCTGACGTCGGCGGTGCCTGTCAGCCGTTGTGGCCGCTTTCCGTGGGCTCGTGATCCGTCTCGTGCTCACTGTCCTCGGCCGAATCAGCCTGAGACCCGACAAAACCCTTGCCGCCGCTGACTCCGCTCGAACCGCCGGAAGTCTGGTCGCTGCCGACGGTCGATCCGCCAGCGTTGCTGGTCGTGCCCTGTCCGAAGTCGCGGTCCTTTCCGGAGCTCGGCGGCGTGTAGCCGGCGGTCAGGGTCGTGCCCGAGCCGGTGTTGCTATCGTTGCCGCCGATCGGCTGGCCGCCCATTCCGCCGTCCTCACGGTCATCATTCGCGCCTCCGGCGATGGAGCTTCCGTTCGAATCGGCCGAGCCGCTCTGGCTGCCGCTGCTCTCGCCGCCAAAGCTGCCTTCGGCGCCCTGGTTGGCCATGGTTTCCGAGCGACCCTGCTCGCCATATTCGCTGTCCTGACCCTGCTGACCGGTGGTCTGCTGATCCTCGTCCCGTTCGTCGACCATGTCGTGATACTCCTGACATCGCCCCGCTGTGCTCTGTCAGGCTAAACGGCGTCGCGCATAGGCCTGTTCCCCGGCGAAGGCCGGGGTCCAGGCGGCGCTGCCGCGCCGTTCTTTCCTTGGGCTGGGCCCCGGCCTTCGCCGGGGAACAGTTAAGCCTCGCCCTCAGTCGGCGCCGTCTCGGCGGGAGCAGCTTCCGCGGCCTCGCCCGGGAGTTCCTCAGCAACCGGTGCGAGGTCCTCGGCGGCCATCGGCGCCGCCTGCTCCTCGAACATCTGCTGGAGGACGTCGATGCCCTGCGCCTGCAGGTCCGCTTCCTCGGGCGAACGGGCGACGTTGACCTTCACCGTCACCGTGACCTCGGGGTGGAGCGCGATCTTCACCTCGTGAACGCCGATGTCCTTGATCGGGCGATCGAGCACGACCTGGCTTTTGGCGACGTGAGCACCAACGCCCTCCAGTGCTTCGGCGATGTCGCGAGCGCTGACCGAACCATAGAGATGGCCGACATTCGACGCCTGGCGAATGAGCTTGACGCTCTTGCCCTCGACGCCCTTTGCCGATTTCTCGGCGTCGGCGCGGCGCTCCGCATTCTCTTCCTCGATGCGCGCGCGGTTCGCTTCGAACAGCTTGCGGTTCGATTCGTTGGCGCGGAGCGCCTTCTTGCGCGGCAGAAGGTAATTGCGGGCGAAACCGTTCTTGACCTTCACCACGTCGCCGATGGCGCCCAGCTTCTCGACGCGCTCGAGCAGGATGACTTCCATTGCCGGCGCTCCTTATTTCACGATGTAGGGAAGAAGGCCGATGTGCCGCGCGCGCTTGATCGCCCGCGCAAGCTCGCGCTGCTTCTTCGACGAGACCGCGGTGATCCGCGACGGCACGATTTTGCCGCGTTCGGACACGAATCCCTGGAGCAGGCGCACGTCCTTGTAATCGATTTTCGGCGCGTCCTTGCCCGAGAATGGGCAGGATTTGCGGCGGCGGAAGAAAGCGCGGGCCATTATTCGACCTCCTCATCGCGCGAACGGAAGCTCGAACGATCGTCGCGGTCGCCGCGGTCGGAGCGCCGCTCGCGGTCCTTGTCGCCGCGGCGCATCATTGCCGACGGGCCCTTCTCGAGCTCATCGACCTTGATCGTCAGGAAGCGGATCACGTCCTCGTTGATGTTCGACTGACGCTCGAGCTCGGCGACAGCCTGCGCGGGGGCGTCGAGGTCCAGCATGACGTAGTGCGCCTTGCGGTTCTTGGCGATCCGATAGGCGAGCGAGCGAAGGCCCCACGTTTCGGTCTTCACGACCTTTCCGCCATTGTCTTCGACGATCTTGCTTGCGTTTTCCGCGAGCGCGTCGACCTGGGCCTGGGCCAGGTCCTGACGCGCGAGGAAAACATGCTCGTAG
Organism: Sphingomicrobium sp.; assembly: GCA_036273215.1. Lineage (GTDB taxonomy): Bacteria > Pseudomonadota > Alphaproteobacteria > Sphingomonadales > Sphingomonadaceae > Sphingomicrobium. The sequence goes on along the minus strand of DASUIC010000147.1, from coordinate 11,561 downwards.
AGCGGCATGTTTGCATTTCTCTCTTTTGGCCGATCGCTGACTTGCCCCGATGGCAAGCCCCTCCGGCTGTCGTTCAATAAATTACAGGCGCAGCGGCAGGGCCGCGCGCCAGCGCCGGGCCTATGACCAAAGCTGGCGAAAAAGGCAAGTCGCGCCATGAACTTCCGGTGACAACAAGGTCACCAACAGATGAACTTCGTCGGCGATGGAGCCGCGAGGCGGCTCCTCCGTTTTAGCATTGAAAGGAGCAAGACGATGACGGCTTTCTCGATACGGCTTGCGGGGGCCTCATTGATCGCACTGGCGGCTGCGGGCTGCACGACCACCGGCTTCGGAACGGGCCAGTCGGCCACCGGCAATATCGGAGCGACCTTCAATTGGACCGAGACCGAAGGAACGCACGGTACGATGATCGCTCGTCTGAGCAACGGCGAAGCGTTCCAGGGACCCTTCTTCCAGATCACGTCCGAGAGCCAGATCAATGACTACGGGCCGCTCTGGTATGGGTGGGGTCCGGGATTTGGCTGGCACAGCCGCTTCGGCGGCTTTGGCCGCTTCGGCTGGGGTTGGGGCGGCTGGGGTCCGTGGGGTCCTGATGAAGCGACGATCACGCAGTATAGCGGCCAGGTCCTCGCCAACCTGCAGGGCCCAACCGGGTTCATGCGCTGTCACTTCAGCCTGATGCGGCCAAGCTACGGCATGTCCGGCGGCGGAGTGGGGCAGTGCCAGCTGCCCAGCAGAAACATCATCAACGCGCAGTTCCCGCCGCACCAGGGCTTCTATTGAGCGCCACGGCGTCCCGGAATTGCAGTCCGGGGCCCTGCCGTGGCAAAGCAGGCTGATGGCAACGCAGCTTAGGCCGGTTCAGCCGCGAACCGACTCGCTTGATGGCATGAGCCTTCCGGGCTGGCTCTACTTCGACCCCGACTTCTTCGAGGCGGAGAAACGCGCCTTCCTGCGCGCCGCGCCGCAGGTGGTCTGTCACGAAAGTGAGATTTCGCGCGCCGGCGAGTGGCGCAGCATCGAGTATCTCGGCGAAAGCATAATCGTCATTCGCGGGGACGACGGTGTCCTGCGCGCCTTCTCGAACGTCTGCGGACATCGTGGATCACGCATCCTCGACGGAAGCGGCGGCTGCGAAAAGGTGCTCACCTGCCCCTATCATGGCTGGAGCTACGCGCGCGACGGAAGGCTCGTGGGCGTGCCTCACCGGAGCGAATACCCCGGGTTGCCGATCGAGAACCTTGGGCTGCAATCTCTTCCGCTGCAGAATTGGCACGGGTTCCTGTTCGTTACGCTCGAGCCCGGCGCACCGCCAATCTCCGAAGTGATGGCGCCGTACGGCGATGAAGTCGCGCAGTACCGCCTGGAGGAACTGCGCCCGATCGGGCGGGTGACGCTGCGTCCGCGCGCGCTCAACTGGAAGACCATCGCGGACAATTATTCGGATCACCTCCACATCGCGATCGGGCACCCGGGGCTGAAACGCCTGTTCGGCCGAAACTATCGGATCGACGCCAAGGAGCATGTCGACCGGATGGAAGGGGAACTTGTCGATAAGGAGTCAGCCAATCCTTCAGAGCGGGCCTACCAGCGCTTGCTTCCCGCCGTCGAGCATTTGCCGCCAAGCCACCAGCGCAAATGGCTCTATTACAAGCTGTTCCCGAATGTCGCGTTCGACATCTATCCAGACCAGGTGGACTTCATGCAGTTCCTGCCGGTGAGCGGCACCGAGACCGTGATCCGCGAGATTTCATATGCGCTTCCTGACGATCGCAGGGAGATGAAGGCAGCGCGGTATCTCAACTGGCGGATCAACCGGCGCGTCAACGCCGAGGATACCGAGCTGATCACGCGCGTGCAGCTGGGAATGCAGTCGGCGAGCTACGCCGCGGGACCGCTCGGCACGAGCGAAGTATGTTTGCGGAGCTTTGCGCAAAAGCTCAGACGGATGATTCCTCAGGCTCGACTGGAGCGCCCGCCGCAGCCCGGCTGGAGCCTCCACGCCGACGCATGAACCAATAGATCGGCAGACCGCTGGCGAGCAATGCCAGGCCCCACAGGCTGGGTTCGGCGCCCGCGCCATAAAAAGCCCATAGCGAAAAAGCTAGTGCCAGCAGCGCGACGGGAACGAGCCAGAAAGGCGCCGCGAGCTTGCGCACGAGCATGACGGCTGCCGTGGCAACGGCGGCATAAAGAAACAGGTTGGATACTGTCGTGATCAGTGCCGCGAAGGTGAATAGGCCGCCCATCGATTTGCTATAGTTCGCGACGACCAGGAGCGTGGCGGCGATCCCTGCAACGACCTGAGCGCGGACCGGGGTGCCAATCCGGGTCGTCTTGCCGAGCCACGCGGGGAGCACGCCGTCACGGGCCATGGTCAGTGCGACTTCTCCGGCGACGAGCAGCCACCCATTGAGGCAACCGAAGGCGCTTATGGCGGCGAACAATGCGACTGCCGTGCTCGCTTCGTGGCCGAGTAGCGGCGCAATCGCTTCTGCGAATGGCGCCGGCGATGCGGCGGTTCGAGTACCCGAGAGAAGGAAAAGTACCGAGGCATAGGCGGCGATATAAGTGAGCCCGGTGAGGACGGGACCGATGATCGTCGAAAGCGGGACGTTGCGCTCCGGATCGCGGATCTTGTCGGTGGACATCGTCGCGCATTCGAAACCAAGCATCGAAAAAAGCGCGAGCGCGGCCGCGCCTGCCAGAGACCCTCCGGAAAAGGCGGCGTTCGACTGCTCGGCGGCGTGACCGCCGCCACCGAACGCAGCCGCGGCGACCAGTGCAACTGCAATCAGCGGGAGCACCTTGAGAACAGAAGTGACGAGTTGCACCATGCCGCCAGACCGCGCACCGCGCGCATTGATCGCGACGACAGCCCAGATCGCGGCCACCGTGACGCAAGGGGCGACAAGCGGGCGGCCGAGAGCGGGCTCGATGAGACTGAGATAGCTCACGCCGGGAATGGCGATCGCGGGCAGGCCGGTCCAGATTCCGACAAGATAGCTCCACATGATGAGGAAAGCGGCCAGTGGCCCGAACGCCCGCTCAACATAGATGAATGGCCCGCCCGGAATGCGCCGCGACAGCGCGAGAAGCACCAGGGCCAGGCACAGCACTCCAGCAATCGTGACGAGCCAGCCGTAAAACGCTGTGCGGCCGTAAGGAGCGAGCTGCGAGGGGAGCAGGAAAATCCCCGCGCCGATCATGTTCCCGACGATGAGCGCGGTCGCCATCGGCAGGCCCAGCTGCCGCTCGCTTGCGGGGGGATCGAGGTTGATCGCCGGATCGATCAAGTCGGCAGCACCGACGTCGCTCGCCGCCATCTGACCCCCTCCAACGCCGACGCGTGAAGCGCCAGTCTCGCAGGTCAGTCGGGTAGGCGCAACAGACTCAGCCGCGGATCGCCTGCGCCGCGAGCAGGTGACGCCGCATCACCGGCACGGTCGCGGCGGCATAGCCGGCGGTCGCCCGGTCGCCGCTTTGCGCCTGAGCCTTGAACTCGCGGATGTCGTTGCGGTGGTCCTGGATCATGAACCGGCGCACCTCGAGGTCGAATGCGCGTCCACCGAGGTGGCGGAGGCGACCCGTTTCGGCGCGCGCCTCCGAAGTCAGGGACGGGAGTATCCTCAGCCTGAGGCGAGCAGCAATCCGCTGCGCCTGGGCGAGTCCGTTGCTGTGATCGCGGACCAGCATGGCGCCGAATTGGCGTACCTGGGCCGTACCCCCGCGATTCTGGATCATCCGCCCGAGCGTGACTTCGGAGAAGTTCCCCATGATCGCCTGACGCAGGAAGACTGCGGAAGGCGCGGCAAGTGCGCCGGTCGAACTTGCGAGAAGCGCGACGAAGAGAATTTTGCGGAGCATGGTTCGGACCTTTCCTTAATGGCGCGTCGAGAGAACAGGCGCGCTGGCGAGCGGTTCCGAACGCTGCTTGACCCCTTTCCACGGAGGGGCCAATCGGCGCGCTCAATTTTAAGGCATGTCGATGCGCGCATTTCTTTTCCCGGGGCAGGGAAGCCAGACCGTCGGGATGGGTTCGGCTCTGGCTCAGGCGAGCCGGGCCGCCGCCGATGTGTTCGCCGAGGTGGACGAGGCGCTAGGACAGAATCTCTTTCGACTGATGCGCGAAGGGCCAGACGAGGAGCTGAAGCTCACTGAAAATGCGCAGCCCGCGATCATGGCGCATTCGGTCGCCGTATTTCGCACACTGGGCGTTCGGCTGCCCGACGTCGCCAGCTTCGTCGCCGGGCACAGCCTGGGCGAGTATTCGGCGCTTTGCACAGCCGGTTCGTTCGACTTGGCGACGGCGGCGAAGCTTTTGAAGCTGCGTGGTCAGGCAATGCAGCGAGCCGTGCCGGTCGGCGAGGGCGCGATGGCGGCGCTGCTCGGGGCCGATCTCGGGCTCGCTCAGCGCATCGCGGAGGCGGCGTCGGAGGGGGAGGTTTGCACCGTCGCCAACGATAATGATCCCTCGCAGGTAGTCATCTCCGGCCAAAAGAGCGCGATCGACCGCGCGATCGCCATCGCGAAGGACATGGGTGCGAAGCGAGCAGTGCCGCTGCCGGTGTCGGCGCCTTTCCACTGCCCGTTGATGCAGCCCGCGGCCGAGGCGATGAGGGACGCTCTTAGCTATGTCGTGCTCGAACAGCCGGCGGTGCCGATTTTCGCCAATGTGACTGCCGAGCCCGAGATGGACCCGGACAGGATACGCAACCATCTCGTCGAGCAGGTCACCGGAATGGTCCGTTGGCGCGAGAGCGTCGCGAACATGTTCGGTGCCGGCGCCCACGAGTTCGTCGAGGTGGGCGGCAAGGTGCTCGGCTCGATGGTCAAGCGTATCGTTCCAGACGCGAAGGTCACGAGCGTGGTTACGATCGAGGACATCGAAGCGTTCGCACGCGAGCTATGACCGGATCGTGATCCTTTCACACAAGCATCGTTTCGTATTCATCAAGGGACTGAAGGTCGCCGGAACGAGCATAGAAATCGCTCTTGCTCAGCTTTGCGGACCCGAAGACATCATCACTCCGATCACCCCTGCGGACGAGAGATATCGTCTGGGTACGGCTGGCGAACCGCGTAACTATGCGGACGATCGGAAGATCGAGAAGGCGTACCTCGCCGCGGTGCGAAGCGGTTCCCCGGCGGAGCTCGGGAGCATTCGGCAGCCGAAGACGCCATTCACGAATCACATGCCGCTCACGGAGGTTCTGTCGCGGGTACCTGAGGCCGTCGGCTATCAGCTCATCTTTGCAGAGCGTTCGCCCTACGCGAAAGTGATGTCCTTCGCCAACTGGGAGCAGCACCAACATTCATATAACCGCGGTGAACGGCTCGCGCGTTCGGCGGAGCACATTGCGCAGGCCGTCGATTCGATAATTGCGAATGGCCGCATCCGACAGCTTCGAAACATTGAGCGGTATCGCGATCTTGATGGAAAGATCAGGGCCGAGCCATGGCGCTACGAAGCCTTGGGCGACCATGTTCGCGCTTTCTACGCGAGGTGCGGCGAAGCGGCCGTTGAGATCGTGCACGCGAAGGAAGGCTTCCGCTCGGACTCGGTGGACGTGCGTGCTGCACTCCGGCCGGACCAGATCAGCCTCGTCAATGAGCTTTTCAGCGACGAATTCGAGGCATTCGGCTATCCCAGGAGCGCCCCGTTGAGCGACCCAAAAATCTAGTTGGAGAGCGTTGATGTTCGATCTTTCCGCAATGACAGCTCTCGTTACCGGCGCGTCGGGTGGCCTCGGAAGCGCGATCGCGAAGTCGCTGGCGAGGCAGGGCGCGCGGCTCGCCGTCTCGGGCAGCGATGTCGAGAAGCTCGAGCGCTTCCGCGGCGAGCTTGGCGGAGATCATGTTGCGCTGCAGTGCAACCTCTCGGACGGCGCCGCCGTGGACCAGCTCGTCCCGCAGGCAGTGGAGGCGCTCGGCGGAAAGCTCGACATCCTCGTCAACAATGCGGGTGTGACGCGCGACAATCTCCTCATGCGCATGAAGGATGAGGAGTTCGAGGAGGTGATCCGGATCAACCTCGAAGCCGCCTTCCGGCTGATGCGGGCAGCCGCCAGGCCGATGATGCGCGCGAGGTTCGGACGAATCATCTCGATCAGCTCTGTCGTTGGCATCACTGGGAACCCGGGCCAGGCGAACTATGTCGCCTCGAAAGCCGCGCTGATCGGCATGACCAAGGCCGTCGCGCAGGAGCTCGCGAGCCGCGGGATCACCGTCAACGCAATCGCACCCGGTTTCATGACTTCGGCCATGACCGACGCGCTCAATGAACAGCAGCGCGAGAGCATTCTCTCTCGTATTCCGCTCGGAGCGATGGGTGCCGGAGAGGATATCGGCGCGGCGTGTGTCTATCTCGCCAGCCGTGAGGCCGGATACGTCACCGGCCAGACGCTGCACGTCAATGGTGGCATGGCGATGCCCTAAGCCACGGTTAAATCTCTCTTACTGCAATCCTTGTCGTCGACTTTGCCGCACCTATATCGCCGATGGAACTGAGCATTTCGGCTGCCTCAAGGGGGCCGAGTGGGGCTGGAAGAAGAGGGATGTAAGAACATGGCCAAGGTCATTGGAATCGACTTGGGCACGACCAACAGCTGCGTCGCCGTGATGGAAGGCGGCAAGCCCAAGGTCATCGAGAACAGCGAAGGCGCGCGCACCACGCCTTCGGTCGTCGCTTTCACCAAGGACGGTGAACGACTGATCGGCCAGCCGGCCAAGCGCCAGGCGGTCACCAATCCCGACAACACGATTTTCGCGGTGAAGCGCCTGATCGGCCGCCGCTTCGACGATCCGATCACCAAGAAGGACACCGAGCTGGTGCCCTACAAGATCGTCAAGGGGCAGAACGGCGACGCCTGGGTCCAGGCGGGCGGCAAGGATTATTCGCCGTCGCAGATTTCCGCATTCATTCTCCAGAAGATGAAGGAAACCGCTGAGGCCTATCTCGGCGAGAGCGTCGCCCAGGCGGTGATCACCGTTCCTGCTTATTTCAACGACGCGCAGCGCCAGGCGACCAAGGACGCCGGGCAGATCGCCGGCCTCGAGGTGCTGCGCATCATCAACGAGCCGACCGCGGCCGCGCTCGCCTACGGGCTCGAGAAGGACGAGGGCAAGACGATCGCGGTTTACGATTTGGGCGGGGGCACGTTCGACGTGTCGATCCTGGAGATCGGCGACGGCGTGTTCGAGGTGAAGTCGACCAACGGCGACACGTTCCTCGGCGGCGAAGATTTCGACGCAAAGATTGTCAATTGGCTGGCCGATCAATTCAAGGCCAAGGAAGGCATTGACCTTCGCACCGACCGGCTCGCGCTTCAGCGGCTCAAGGAAGCCGCGGAGAAGGCGAAGATCGAGCTGTCGTCGGCGCAGTCCACCGAAATCAACCAGCCCTTTATCACCGCGCGCATGGAAGGTGGCACCACGACTCCGCTTCACCTGGTCGTGACCCTGACTCGCGCCGAGCTCGAGAAGCTCGTCGATCCGCTGATCGATCGGACGAAGGAGCCGATGCAGAAGGCGCTGAAGGACGCGGGCGTTGACGCCAAGGACATCGCGGACGTCGTTCTCGTCGGCGGGCAAACCCGAATGCCGCGCGTGCGCGAAGTCGTGAAGGAATTCTTCGGCAAGGAGCCGCACACCGGAGTCAACCCCGACGAGGTCGTCGCGATGGGCGCCGCGATCCAGGCGGGCGTCCTGCAGGGCGACGTCAAGGACGTGCTTCTACTCGATGTGACGCCGCTTTCGCTCGGAATCGAGACTCTGGGCGGCGTTTTCACCCGGATGATCGACCGCAACACGACCATTCCGACCAAGAAGAGCCAGGTCTTCTCGACCGCGGAGGACAATCAGAACGCAGTCACGATCCGGGTCTTCCAGGGCGAGCGCGAGATGGCCGCGGACAACAAGATCCTCGGCCAGTTCGACTTGGTCGGAATCCCGCCGGCGCCGCGCGGCGTGCCTCAGATCGAGGTCACGTTCGACATCGACGCCAACGGCATCGTCAATGTGTCGGCCAAGGACAAGGGCACCGGCAAGGAGCAGCAGATCCGCATCCAGGCGTCGGGCGGCCTCGCCGACAGCGACATCGAGAAGATGGTCAAGGAAGCCGAGCAGTTCGCCGAGGAGGACAAAAAGCGGCGCGGCGCGGCCGAGGCGAAGAACAACGCCGAGAGCCTGATCCATTCGACCGAGAAGCAGCTCCAGGAATTCGGCGACAAGGTCTCGCCCGACGTGAAGACGGAGATCGAAAAGGCGCTCGAGGAAGCCAAGGCAGCCGTCGAGAAGGGCGATGCGGACGAGATGCAGCAGAAGACCGCGGCGCTCACCCAGGCGGCGATGAAGCTCGGCGAAGCCATGTACAAGGCGCAGCAGGCCGAGACGCAAGCCGCGGCTGGGCCGGATGCAGGCACTTCCGGCCCTTCCGAAGAGCCGGCGCAGACCCAGGAAGAGGTGGTCGACGCCGAATTCTCCGAGGTCGACGACGAGAACAAGGGATGACGATCCGGCGCGGCCGCCCGATTTTCCGGGGGGCCGCGCCTGATCCTGTAAGGCGTGGCGGGGAGGGATGATGGTCGAGCAGGACTATTATGAACTGCTGGGCGTGGCGCGCGGCGCGGACGACGCGACGATCAAGGCCGCCTACCGCAATCTCGCCAAGGAACATCACCCGGATCTCAAGAACGGCTGCAAGGAATCCGAAGCCCGCTTCAAGGCCATCAACCAGGCCTACGACGTTCTGAAAGACCCGCAGAAGCGCGCGGCCTATGACCGGTTCGGACACGCGGCGTTCCAGAACGGCGGCAGCGGAGACCCGTTCGCCGACGCAGGATTCAATGGCTTCTCGGACATCTTCTCGACCATCTTCGGCGAATTCATGGACCCCCGCGGCGCGCGTCAAAACGCCGCGCGCGGAGCGGACCTTCGCTACGATCTCGAGCTGAGCCTCGAAGAAGCGTTCACCGGCGCGGAAAAGACCATCACCGTCGAAGCGCTCGGGACGTGCGAGCAATGCGACGGGCGCGGCTGCACCGGGCTCGATCGCTGCACCAGCCGTTGTCAGACTTGCGGTGGCATGGGGAAGGTCCGCGCTCAGCAGGGTTTCTTCGTCGTCGAACGCGGCTGCCCCACCTGCCGCGGCTCGGGCGAAGTCATCACCGATCCTTGCCCGAACTGCCACGGCGAAGGCCGTGCGCTTAACCAGCGCAAACTGTCGGTGAAGATTCCGCCCGGAGTCGACGAAGGCACGCGCATCCGCATCGCCAGCGAGGGCGAATCCGGAGTGCGCGGCGCTTCGAGCGGCGACCTCTATTTGTTCGTCCATTTGAAGCGGCATCCGATCTATGCGCGCGAGGGCACGACGCTGATCGCCGACTGTCCGATCAGCTTCACCACCGCGGCGCTGGGCGGCTCGATCAGCCTTCCCGGAGTGGACGGCGCCAAGGTCGACATCAAGATCCCGGCGGGAGTCCAGTCAGGCGAGCAGTTGCGCCATCGCGGCTCTGGAATGAGCGTCCTTAATGGCCGCGGGCGGGGCGACATGGTCGCGCGAATCCATGTCGAGACTCCGACGCGGCTCAGCAAGGAGCAGAGGAAGCTGCTCGAAGAGTTCCGCGGCACGGAAACCGGTGACGAATGTCCCGCCGCGAAGGGATTCTTCACCCGCGTTCGGGATTTCCTCGGCGGCTGATCAGCGTCCGCGCAGCCGGTCGATTTCGAGCTGCATCGCGAAGAGCTGGGCGAACAGCTCGGCAGCCGCGTGAAGCTCCAAACGTGGCTCGCAGGGCGTGCGGCTGTCGCATTGGAAAGTGCCGCTGAAAATCTCGCTGCTGAACGGAATGCGCAATACGGAGCCAATGCCGGCCACCTGAAGCGTCTCGCTCGCGCTTGGCACCGGAGCGCAGAACAGAGCTCCATCAACCGAAGTTTCGTCTGTCTGTCGAGGAAAGATCGAGACCGCACCCGCGCGGGTATCGGCGATCACCGGCGGGAGAGCCTGCCTTAAATCAGCGGGCCGATCGAAACCGCCGCGGCTGCTTTCCGCGCGCTTGTCGCCGCACACCAGCGTGACGCGGTCGTAGCCCGTCAGCGCGCGCATGCGCCGAGCGCCGCCGTCGAGCAGAGCCTGCGCGCTACCGTGCGACAATCCCGCCACCAGGCCACCGACCGACCCGAAGCATTCGCCGAAACCGGGCGCTGACGGCACGGCCTCGAGCAGGACGCGACCGTCGCTCAGCTGGAATGCGATGTCGACCAGATCGTAATCGTCGGTCAGGCGGACCCCGTAAGCGCGCGCAATTCCGGTCGTCGCGCTCAGCCTCGCGAACAGGTTGCGCAGATCGTGGAGTGCCTGCGCGTGAACGAACTGGCCGAGCGGCTCGTCGATCAAAGTGACATGCGATTCGTGGAGCAGGTGGTGAATGTTCTCCGACGCTCGAAGCATGATCCAATCGAGCGAGAGTTCGAGCAGCCAGGCGCTCGATTGAACGCCCGCGAGTTCGTCATGCCGCAGCTCTGCAGTCAGTTCCTGAACCGTTTCCATCGGCCCCCCGGTGGATTGCGACGCGACCATAGCCGACTTTTCCGCCGCCGCATCTGAAAAAATGTGCAGCTTGAGACGGTTACGAGGCCGAACCGAATACGCGGCCGAAGATCGTGTCGACGTGCTTCAGGTGATAGTCGAGGTCGAACAAGGCATCGAGCTGTTCGGCCGGAAGACGCTGCGATACCTCCGGATCCGCCTTCAGCAAATCGTGAAGCGAAAGCTGCCCATCGGACTCCCACACTTTCATCGCGTTGCGCTGCACGAGCGCATAGGCCTCTTCGCGGCTGAGGCCCGCCCGCGTGAGCGCGAGCATCACCCGCTGCGAGTGGACGAGCCCGCCCATCCGGTCGAGATTCTTCTGCATCCGCGCTGGGTACACGACGAGCTTGTCGACGACGCTGGTCAGCCGCGCGAGTGCGAAGTCGAGCGTGATGGTCGCATCGGGGCCGATGAAGCGCTCGACTGACGAATGGGAGATGTCCCGTTCGTGCCAGAGCGCCACGTTTTCCAGCGCGGGCGTGACATAGCCGCGGACCATGCGCGCGAGCCCTGTGAGGTTCTCGGTCAGCACCGGGTTGCGCTTGTGTGGCATGGCCGAGCTGCCCTTTTGGCCTGGAGAGAAATATTCCTCGGCCTCGAGCACCTCGGTACGCTGAAGGTGGCGGATCTCGATCGCCAGCCGCTCGATCGACGAAGCGATCACGCCCAGCGTCGCGAAGAACATCGCATGCCGGTCGCGCGGGATGATTTGCGTCGACACCGGCTCGATGGCCAGGCCCAGCTCGGCCGCCACATGCTCCTCCACGCGCGGATCGACATTGGCGAACGTGCCCACCGCGCCGGAGATGGCGCAGGTGGCGACGCCATCGCGCGCGGCGGCGAGCCGCTCCCGGTTGCGCGTGAACTCGGCATAAGCCTGCGCCAGCTTCAGCCCGAAAGTCACTGGTTCAGCATGGATTCCATGGCTCCGGCCAATGGTGGGCGTGAGCTTATGCTCGAGCGC
>DASUIC010000146.1:0-4255 GCA_036273215.1 Sphingomicrobium sp. | reverse complement strand
CCGAGCCCAAGGACATGACTCTGGACGAAGCCGTTCGGCTGATCGAGGAGCGCGCTGCGAAAGGCCCGGCAAAGAAATTCAGTCGGCGCAAGAAGGCGAAATGATCGAGATCGAACTGAAGCGGCTGCCGCATGGAGACGGTCTCCCGCTTCCGGCGAGAGCGACCGAGCATGCCGCGGGACTGGACGTGGTCTCGGCCGAGAATCTGACGCTGGCGCCCGGAGAGCGCCATGCAGTCGCGACGGGCTTCGCGATCGCGATTCCAGAGGACTATGAGGTGCAGGTGCGCCCGCGCTCGGGCCTCGCGCTGAAGTACGGGGTCACCTGCCTGAACACCCCGGGGACGATCGACAGCGATTATCGCGGCGAAGTGAAGGTGATCCTCGCCAATCTGGGGTCCGAGCCGTTCGAGGTGCGCCGCGGCGAGCGGATTGCGCAACTGGTGCCTGCGCCGGTGCTGAAGGCCGACTTCCGTGAAGTCGCCGAGCTGACCGAAACGAGCCGCGGGGCTGGGGGCTTCGGCTCGACTGGCCGGTGAACCTCTCGGACGAAGAGCTCGGCCGCTACGCCCGGCAGATCGTCCTGCCGCAGGTCGGCGGCGTCGGTCAGCGCAAGCTCAAGGATGCGCGGATCGCGGTGATCGGAGCGGGCGGGATTGGCAGCGCGGTGATTCCGGCGCTCGCAGGCGCAGGAGTCGGCCGTCTTACGATCGTCGATTCCGACGAGGTGGAATTGTCCAACCTTCACCGGCAGCCGCTTTTTGGGGAGGCGGACGCCGGAAAGACAAAGTCGCATGTGGCTGCGAAGTTCGTCCGCAGCCTCAATCGCTTCGTCGACACCGAAGCGAAGCACGAGCGGATCGGACCGGCCAACGCGCGCGAGCTGCTCGACAATCACGATCTTGCGATCGACGGAAGCGACAATTTCGCGACCCGGCTGGCGGTCAGCGATGCTTGTGTGGCCTTAGGTGTACCCCTGGTCTCGGCGGCCGCGGTCCAGTTCCAGGGACAGGTCGGACTGTTCCGGTCCAATCCGTGCTACCGCTGCTTCGTCGGCGATGCGTTCGACGCCGAGGATTGCGACAATTGCGCCGAGCTGGGCGTTCTCGGAGCGCTGACCGCCTCCGTCGGAAGCTTCGCAGCGCTGCTCGCGCTCAACTCCATCCTCGGCATCGGCGAGGACCGGAGCGGGTGGGTTCACATCTTCGACGGCGCGAAATTGAGCTGGCGAACGATGCGAATCCCGGCGGACCCGGGCTGCTCCGCCTGCCGTTCAGGCTAGGGCTTGCGCCACACGCGCGATCAGGCGGCGCGCCACTTCATTCTTGCTTGCTTCCGGCCAATCCTCGACGCCACCGCGGGTGATCAGGTGCACGCGGTTGCGGTGTCCGCCCATTACGTCACCAGACACATCGTTAGCGACGATCCAGTCAGCGCCTTTCGCCAGTCGTTTGGCGATCGAGTGATCGACCACATTTTCCGTTTCAGCCGCGAAGCCGACGAGCAAACTCGGGCGGTCTCCCGACGTCGAAAGCTCAGCGAGGATGTCACGTGTTGGCAGGAACCTGAGCTGGGGCGGACCGTCACCCTTCTTGAGTTTGGCAATTGATGGTTCCACCCGCCAGTCGGCAACGGCGGCGACGAGGATCGCTGCATCTGCGGGCAGCGCGGAGAATACCGCCCCGGCCATTTGCCCGGCCGTTTCCACGTCGATGCGATCGACTCCTGAAGGCGTTTCGAGTGCGACCGGTCCTGAGACGAGCGTCACTCGTGCGCCCGCGTCGGCCGCTGCGGCGGCAATCGCAAAGCCCTGCCGCCCCGAGGAACGATTGGCGATCACCCGAACGGGATCGATCGGCTCGTGGGTCGGGCCGGCCGTCACGAGGATGTGCTTGCCGCGGAGTTTATCCTCCCCTGCATTTGCAAGGGAGGGGGACCGCTCGAAGAGCGGTGGAGAGGTCTTGGTCACTTAGGAAGACCCTCCACCAGCTACGCTGGTCCCCCTCCCCTCGAAATCGAGGGGAGGATGTTGTTGGTCACCAGCCACTCCACTATGTCCTGCGGTTCCGGCAGGCGTCCGGGGCCGAACTCTCCGCAGGCCATGTCGCCTTCTGCCGGGTCGATCACTCGAACGCTGTCGGCTTTGAGCTGCGCGACATTGCGCTGAGTCGCCGCGTGCCGCCACATGCGCACGTTCATCGCGGGGGCGACCACGACCGGTTTGTCGGTCGCGAGCAGGAGGGTGGTTGCGAGGTCGTCGGCGATTCCGGCGACCATCTTCGCCAACAGGTCAGCGGTCGCGGGACAGACCAGGATGAAGTCGGCGGCTCGCGAAAGCTGGATGTGGCCGATCTCGACTTCATCCTTGAGCTCCCACAGGGACGTGTGAACGGGGCTTTCCGCGAGCGTTGCGAGGCTCATCGCGGTGACGAAATGCTCGCCCCCTTTTGTGAGAACGGGCGTGACCTCGTGCCCCGCTTTCTTCAGCAGCCGGACGAGCTCGAGCGATTTGTATGCAGCGATCCCGCCGCCGACGATGAGAAGAACCCGCGCCATCGGGTCAGATTAGCACATAGAGCAGCAAAGCGCCGATTATCGCGCCGATCACCCCGGCAACCGCGTAGCGCCACCATGAGCTTTCCTCGATTATCGCGATGTCCGGCAGCGGCGGCGGAGGCGGTGCGCCGCCTCTCGGCGGATAATGTTGGTCGACCCGCTCGATCAGCTCGGGAATCTTCTTCAATGCCCGCACCAGGTCGATGATCCGGTCGGCATAATAAGCCTCGGGCCCGAGCTCCGAGCGGATCCATTCGGTGATGAACGGCTCGGCGGTCTTCCACATGTTGATCTCGGGATCGAGCGCGGATGCGACGCCCTCGTTCATCACCATGGTCTTCTGGAGCAGCAGGAGATGCGGCTGGGTCGGCATGTCGAAATCGCGGGTGATCGAGAACAGGCTTTCGAGCATCCGGCCGATCGAGATGTCCTTGACCGGAAGCCCGCGGATCGGCTCGCCCGCGGCGCGCAGAGCCGTCGCGAATTCCTCCACGCTGTGGTGGCCGGGAACATATTGCGCCTCGAAGTGGATTTCCGCGACGCGGCGGTAATTGCCGGTAATCAGACCGTAGAGGATTTCGGCGAGCCAGACGCGCGCCCGCCGGTCGATCCGCCCCATGATCCCGAAGTCGATCGCGGCGATCCGTCCGTCCGGAAGCGCGAACAGATTGCCATGGTGAAGATCGGCGTGGAAGAAGCCGTCGACAACCGCCTGCCGAAGGAATGCGCGGACCAGGGTCGCCGCGAGCGCGTGGCAATCCTGGCCGGCCGCGATCAGCGCCTCGCGATCGTTGAGCTTGATGCCGTCGAGCCATTCGAGCGTGAGCACCCGGCGCGCCGTCCGGCGCCAGTCGATCTCGGGAACGTAATAGCCCGGCTCCGCGACCATGTTCTCGCGCAGCTCTGACGCCGAGGCGGCCTCGCGCTGAAGGTCGAGCTCGCGCGCGGTCCATTGCTTGAACTGGGCGACGACGAGACGTGGCCGCAGCCGCGCCAGCTCGCCGCCCAAGCGCTCCACTTGCGCGGCCGCCCATTCATAGGTCTCGATGGCCCTGGCGAACTCTTCCTCGATCCCGGGGCGGAGCACTTTGACAGCCACCTGACGGCCCTCGGTCGTGATCGCGCGATGCACCTGGGCGATCGAAGCGGCGCCGACCGGCTCCTCGTCGAAGTGCGAGAACAGTTCGGTGAGCGACGCTCCGAACGATCGCTCGATCGTCCGCTTGATCAGGGTAAATCGGGCAGGCGGCAAGTCGTCCTGGAGCTGCGACAGGTTCTCGGCGGCGGCCTGGCCGACGAGGTCGGGCCGGGTCGAGAGCGCCTGGCCGAGCTTGATTGCCGCGGGGCCGATCGCGAGGAGCGCCGCCGCATAGTCCGGGTGGGCCGGGATTCGGGCACCGAACCGCGCGACTCGCGCGAGCCGGCGCACCGGTGGCGGCGTGAGCGGGTCTTCCTCGATTCCGCGCAACGCTCCGTGGCGTGCGAGCGTCCGGCCCCACTTCAACAAGCGCCAGAGATGCGTGACCGCGGTGGTCATGCGGATGTACCCCGGCGAAGGCCGGGGTCCAGAGTCTTCGATCGGACTGGGTCCCTGCCTTCGCAGGGGAACGCCACGTCGGCGTTGATCATATCTTCCAGCCCGAGTGGATCGCGACCAAGCCGCCGAGCATCGGCTCAGCCGAAGCGCGGCCGAAGCCCGC
>DASUIC010000145.1:0-2802 GCA_036273215.1 Sphingomicrobium sp. | reverse complement strand
CTGCTCGACACGATGTTCGACCTGCCGTCGATGGACGGAGTGGACGAGGTCCATATCGACAAGGAAGTGGTCGAGGGGCGCAAGGACCCCGTGCGGGTCTACGCAAGCAAGGACAAGACCGGCGACGCCGCCTGAGGCGTCCTGCTACAGCAGGCGTGGAATGAAAGCCCGCGTGGAGCGCGCATAGGCGCGATAGTCGTCGCCGAACTGGCCGATCAGCAGCTTTTCTTCCTCGTGCACGCGGATCGCGGTGCCGATCAGCAGCAGCGGCACTCCGGGGATGAGCGCAAGCAGGTGGCCGAGGCCCACGCCCCATGCGATCAGCAACAGCAGCATGGCGAGATAGATCGGGTGGCGGATGCGGGAGAACGGCCCGTTGGTAACGAGACTGTGGCCGGTTCGCATTCGGGCGACCACGCTCCAGTTCTCGCCGAGCGCCCGAGCGCTCGCGCGAAACAGCAGCACACTGCCGATTCCGGCGCAGAGCGCTACGAGCGAGTAGACCGTCGAGGCGAGTGCCAGCGGATCGGCCGTGGGCGCCACCCGTCCCGCGCTGACGACTAAATATCCGAAGCTCTGGACGATGATGCCGACAAGCGAGAGCCACGACCGTCGCGTCGGCCGCTCTTGCGTTCGCCGCATGCGCGCCCGCTTTTCGACCACCGCGACGGCGAACAGCAGCACGCTGAGGAGGCCAATCGCGAACTGCACGGGACTGGTCGAAGTCTGGTGGAACATGGCCAGCTAATAGCGCTCAGTTCCGCGATTGTAACGACTGTAGGCGCTACATCCCGTGGACCGCGGCCATCAGCTGGGTTCCGAACCGCTCCATGAGGTGGGCGTCGCGTCCGTAGTGATCGGGCAGGAAATCCAGCCCGTCGGAAGTCGCCTGCGCCGTCAGGTAAGTCATGTAGACCGGGATCGGCTTGGGCAGGTCGACTTCTTTTTCGATCTTCGGATCGTCGCCCTTCGGAACGATTCCGTTGAACAGGAACTTGGCGAGCCTCTTGTAGTCCTCGAGCCGGACGCAGCCGTTGCTGATCCACAGCTCGTTCTTGGTGAAATGCTCCTTCTCCGGCGAATCGTGCAGGTAGATGCCGAAGTAATTGGGCAGCATGAACTTCATCATGCCCATCGAGTTGGCCGGGCTGGGCAGCCGCCTGAGAGCGACTTCCTCGCGGCCGTCGGCGACCGCCTGCCAGTCGACCGAGTGCGGATCGATGACCTTGGCGTCGTCGCTGAGGCTGGAGAGAACCTGGTATTCGCGGATCGTCAAATAGCTGACGCCCTGGGCCACAATCCTGGGCGCGATCAGGTTCTTCACCAGGTCGGGCGGAACGTTCCAGTACGGATTGACGCTCGCATATTTGATGTAGGCGGCCATCATAGGGGTCGCGCTCTCGGCTTTTCCGACGACGATTTTCATCTCGTCGACCTTCTTGCCGTCCTCCCACATCGAGAGGCGCGCATCGCCAGCATCGACCAGCACATATTTGCGTTGCTCTTCGGGTGCCGGAAGGCGCTTGGCGCGCTCCATGTTGATGATCGCGATCTGCTCGTAATAATCGGCGCCGCGGTTGAGCGCCTCGATAGTCCCGGAGCCGGCGATGCCGTCGTCCTTGAGGCCGTGGACCGCCTGAAATTCCTTCACCTTCGAGGCAACCGCGTCGTCGTAGCTGTCGCCCGCCGGAAGGCCGAGGCGGGTGCGAAGCGCCGCGACGCGGTCTCCGGTCGAGCCGGGCTTCAGCGTCGGACCGGCGGCGATTTCGATTTGCGGCAGGCTGCCCCAGGTCTGGCGGTATTTCATCAGCCCGCGGCGGAGGTCGGTGTAGATCGGGTTCACGGGCGTAAACAGGTCGACCGGGGCCGCGCTCCACGCCGCATTGGTGATTCCCGCCTGGAATCCACGGTCGTGCACCGCGCGCGGGACCAGGGATTCGTCGATGTAGATCATGTCGACGCCCTGCTCGATGGCAGGAGGCAGATCGATCGGCTCGAGTGCGGGTCGCCTGTTGCTCTCCGCGATCGGAGACTGCCAAGGCTGGCCCGGGGGCGCCGGCCGCGCCATCCACGGCTCTGCGACTGGCGGTGGCGGAGATGGCGCCTGCTGCGCCATCCACGGCTCCGCGACGGGCGCCCGCGCGGGCGCCTGCGGCGCTGGTCCGGGGGCCGCCCACGGCTGTGCGAACAAAGCCGTCGGCAAGGCGAGTGCGCTGAGCGCGAGCAAGGATTTGCGAATGTTCACGACCACCACAATAAGAAAAAAAGCTGAACGATTACCGAATCATCAACCCCAGAGCGATTCATTCACCTTCTAAGGGCAGCGTGTCCTCCTCGGCGACGGGCGCGTGGAGCGCTTCGGCGGCTTTCTCCACCTGTTCGTCGCTGGGCGGCTCCGGAAGCTCCTCGCCGGGCGCAAGCGCATCGTCGGGAATGCCGGGCCCGGTGCCGGCGATGGTCTCGTTGATCGGCTCCTCGTTCGGGCCGGTGCTGATCTTCTCCCGGTCTTCGGCCATTGTGCGCCTCCGTCACTCGTCTTCAGTCGATCTACAGCGTGGGCCGAAGGCTAATGTTCCTGCCTTTGTTGCGCCTCTTCGGAGCGCAGCCCATATACTAGCGCATGACTCGCTTTCTCCCCATTCTTCCCCTTCGCGACATCGTTGTTTTCCCGCACCGGATCGTCCCCCTGTTCGTCGGCCGTGAGAAGTCGGTCGCCGCGCTCGAAGCGGCGATGGCCGCCAACAAAGAACTGTTCCTGGTCGCGCAGCTCGATCCCGGCGAGGATGATCCTGACCGCGACGC
>DASUIC010000144.1:0-16305 GCA_036273215.1 Sphingomicrobium sp. | reverse complement strand
CCGCCTTCAAGGAGAGGCGATGCTTTGCCACGGCGGGCCAGTACAGCGGGAGCCTAGTAATCCATGCCGCCCATGCCACCACCCATGCCCCCCGGCGGCATGCCCGGAACACCCTTGGGCTCTGGCCTGTCGGCGACCATGGCCTCGGTGGTGATCAACAGCCCGGCAACCGAGGCGGCATCCTGCAGCGCTACCCGCACCACCTTGGTCGGGTCGATGATCCCGGCGGCGACCATGTCCTTGTACTCGCCCGACTGTGCGTCGAAGCCGAAATTCGGGTCGTCCTTGTCGGTCAGCTTGCCGACGACGATAGAACCCTCGACGCCGGAATTCTCGGCGATCTGCCGCACCGGCGACTGGATGGCCTTGCGGACGATCTCGATGCCGACCTTCTGATCGTTGTTGGCCGGATTGAGGCTGGTGAGGACTTTGCTCGCAAAGAGCAGCGCAACACCGCCGCCCGCGACGATGCCTTCCTCGACCGCGGCCTTGGTCGCGTGCATCGCGTCGTCGACGCGGTCCTTGCGCTCCTTCACCTCGACCTCGGTGCCGCCGCCAACCCGGATAATAGCCACCCCGCCCGCCAGCTTCGCGAGGCGCTCCTGCAATTTTTCGCGGTCGTAATCCGAGGTCGTCTCCTCGACCTGCGCCTTGATCTGATTGATCCGCGCGGTGATGTCTTCTTTCTTTCCGGCACCGTCGATGATCGTCGTGTTCTCCTTGTCGATGCGCACGCGCTTGGCCCGGCCGAGCATGTCGAGCGTAACGTTCTCGAGCTTGATGCCGAGATCTTCGGAGATCACCTCACCTCCCGTCAGCGCCGCGATGTCCTCGAGCATCGCCTTGCGGCGATCACCGAAGCCGGGCGCCTTCACGGCGGCGACCTTCAGGCCCCCACGGAGCTTGTTGACGACCAGGGTCGCCAGCGCCTCGCCCTCGATGTCCTCGGCGATGATCAGAAGCGGACGTCCGCCCTGGACCACGGCTTCGAGGATCGGAAGCATCGCCTGGAGATTGGAGAGCTTCTTCTCGTGGATCAGGATGTAGGGGTCGCTAAGCTCGACCTGCATCTTCTCCGGGTTGGTGATGAAATAAGGCGAGAGATAGCCGCGATCGAACTGCATGCCCTCGACGACGTCGAGCTCGAACTCGAGGCCCTTGGCCTCCTCGACCGTGATGACGCCTTCCTTGCCGACCTTTTCCATCGCCTCGGCGATCTTCTCGCCGACTTCCCGGTCGCCATTCGCGGAGATGATTCCGACCTGCGCGATCTCTTCGCTTCCCGAAACGTCCTTCGAACGGGCGGCGAGGTCCTCGACGACCTTCTTCACGGCGATGTCGATCCCCCGCTTCAGGTCCATCGGGTTCATTCCGGCAGCAACCGACTTCATGCCCTCGCGGACGATCGCCTGAGCGAGCACGGTCGCGGTGGTGGTGCCGTCGCCGGCGATGTCATTGGTCTTCGAAGCCACCTCGCGCACCATCTGCGCGCCCATGTTCTCGAACTTGTCCTTGAGTTCGATCTCCTTGGCGACGGTCACCCCGTCCTTGGTGATCCTCGGAGCGCCGAAACTCTTGTCGAGGATGACGTTGCGGCCCTTCGGGCCCAGAGTCACCCGCACCGCATCGGCGAGAATGTCGACGCCGCGAAGGATGCGCTCGCGCGCATCGCGGCTGAATTTCACTTCCTTGGCTGCCATGTTTGGCTCCCTTCAGTTCCCCGGCGAACGCCGAGGTCCGGTTGAATCAAAAAATCCGGTGTCCTGCGTTCACAGGAGCACACGGGCTCAGGCGACGATCCCGAGGATGTCGCTTTCTTTCATGATGATCAGCTCTTCGCCGTCGATCTTCACTTCCGTGCCCGACCATTTGCCGAACAGGATCTTGTCGCCGGCCTTGACGTCGAGCGGAGTCACCTTGCCGTCTTCGGCGCGGGTGCCGGTGCCGACGGCGACGACCTCACCCTCCTGCGGCTTTTCCTTGGCGGTGTCGGGAATGATGATCCCGCCGACCGATTTCTCATCGGCCTCGACTCGACGGACGAGGACGCGGTCATGAAGCGGCCTGAAATCCATAGGACTGAACCTCTCTATCTGCCGTAATTGAAAAATTCCGCTGGCACTCTGCTGATGAGAGTGCCAGCGATGCGGCGCATATGGTTGTACGCCGTTCATCCGTCAACACTCCGGCTTCACGATATTTCAGCGTGAAACGGTTACGGGTGCAGCGGGCGTGTCAGCCCGAGCCGATCGCGCATCAGCCAGCGCGCGAGCATCAGTGCGGCGACGGCCGCCAGCCCGCTCGCAAGCCCGATCCAGATGCCGAGGCCCTTCCAGTCGGCGCCGAACGCGAGCCATGAGCCGATGCCGAGGCCGACTCCCCAGTAGCCGACGAGAGCGAAGATCAGCGGCCAGCGCGTGTCGTGAAGTCCGCGCAGCATCCCCGCTCCGATCACCTGGGCTCCGTCGACCAGCTGGAAGGCTGCGGCCACGCGAAGGAAGCTGACGGCGAGGCCGATCACCACCGCGTTCGCCGGCACATCCGTGAGGAAAAGCGTCACGAGCCGGTGCGGTTCGCTCCACATGGCGACCGCCATCGCCCCCATGAAGGCGACGCCGATCGCCCACGCCGTCCAACCCGCTCGCGTAACTCCGGCCTGGTCCCCGCGACCGAGGGCAAGGCCGACGCGGACCGTCGCGGCCTGACCGAGGCCCAGCGGCACCATGAAGGTCAGCGCGGCGCACTGCAGCGCTATTGCATGTGCCGCCACGGCCGGCGCCCCGAGCCAGCCCATGAAATAGGCAGCGAGCGCGAACACGCCGATTTCGAGGCCCATCGTCGCTCCGATCGGCCAGCCAAGCCTGACCATCGCGATGGTGCGCTGACGATCGAACCGCCACCAATGTCCCCAGAGATGAAAGCGCCGGAACCGGCGGTCGGATTGGACCACCGCGATCAGCGCCCCACAGAGGATCAGCCAGGTGATCGTGCTGCCGATCCCGCTTCCGACCAGCCCGAGCGCGGGCAGTCCGAACTGGCCGAACATCAGCGACCAGCTGATCAGCGCATTGAGCGCGATCCCGGCCATGCTGAGCCACAGGATGATTCTCGGCCGCTCGAGCGCGGCGACGAAATTGCGCAGCAGCTGGAACAGCAGCCACGGGGCGACCAGCCACATGTATGCGCGAAGGAAGGTCTGTCCCTGGGTCGCGAGATCTTCGGATTCGCCGAACGCCCGCATGAGGTCGCCGACGTGCCACATCAGCAGCCAGTAGGGAGGCATGACGATCGCGACGAGCCACAGCCCCGCTCGGAAGGTGCGGCGCACGTCACGGACCGCATTGAACCGCTCGCCGAGCGCAGTCGCCATCATCGGCGACGATGCGGTGATGAGCCCGAGCAGGAAGATGCTGACCGTCCAGGTGAGATTGAGGGCGAGCGTCGCCGCTGCGAGCTGCGTCGCTCCAAGACGCCCCATCAGAAGGACGTCGGTGGCCTGGATCGCCTGTTGAGTGACATTGGCGAGGATCAGCGGCCACGCAAGCGCGAGGGTGGCGCGCAGCTCGGCGAGCCACGCGCGGTTGCGCTCTCTCAACCTGTTTGCCGATGCGTCCATCACGTTCGTCCATTGCCCGCCTCGGCGAGGGTCGCAATGGAGTCCTTTCTACGCTAGCGGACTGCGCAAAGCTTAAGAGGCCCCGAAATGAAGTTCGTCCGAGCAATCTGGAAGCTGCTGGTGGGGATCAAGGACGCGCTCGTCCTGATCTTCATGCTGCTGTTCTTCGGCTTTCTCTACAGCGCGCTTTCGGCGCGGCCGGCGCCGGTCAAAGCGGGCGTGCTCGATCTCAAGCTCAACGGGAGCGTGGTCGAGCAGCCGTCGCGCGAGAGCTGGTCCGATGTCGCGAGCGGCAACCGGCTCGGCCAGTATCGACTGCGCGATCTCGTGCAGGCACTCGACAAGGCAAGCGACGACAGCCGGGTGAAGGTCGTCGCGCTCGACCTCGATGGGTTTATTGGTGGCGGGCAGACGGCGATCGGAGACCTTGCTGACGCGGTCCGGCGCGTGCGCGCGGCGGGGAAGCCGGTCATCGCATACGGCACCGGCTACACCAACGACAGCTACCAGCTCGCCTCAGCGGCCTCGGAAATCTGGCTGAACCCACTCGGTGCGGTGCTGATCACCGGACCGGGAGGGAGCAACCTCTATTACAAGGGCCTGCTCGACAAGCTCGGAGTGACCGCGAACGTCTATCGCGTCGGGACCTACAAGGCCGCGGTCGAACCGTTCATCCGCAACGACATGTCGCCGGCCGCCAAGCAGAATGCGCTGGCGCTCGACCAGGCGGAGCTCGGAAGCTGGCTTCAGGGTGTCAAGCAGGCGCGGCCGAAGGCGAACGTCGACCTGTTCCTCAAGGACATGAACGGGGCGGTCGCGGCTTCGGGCGGGGACATCGCCAGGGCCGCGCTCGCCAACGGGCTGATCGACCGCATCGGCACTCGCCGTCAGTTCGAGGAGCGGCTCGCGCAGCTCGGCGGCAAGTCGGACGACAAGGGCGTGCCCTACGCCCGAATCGCGCTCGGCTCCTATGTCTCCGACGCGGTCGAGGAGAATCCCAAGGGTCCCATCGGGATCGTGACGATCGCCGGCGATATCGTCGATGGCTCGGCGGGTCCCGGCACCGCCGGCGGCGACACCATCGCCAAGGAGATCGAGCAAGGGATTCGCGACGGCATCAAGGCGCTCGTGGTTCGCGTCGACAGTCCAGGCGGATCGGTGCTCGCGTCCGAGCGCATCCGTCAGGCGGAGCTCGACGCCAAGGCGCACGGCATCCCGGTCGTCGTGTCGATGGGCAGCGTCGCCGCGTCGGGCGGCTATTGGGTTTCGACTCCGGGCGACTTCATCTACGCCGAGCCGTCGACGATCACCGGCTCGATCGGCGTGTTCGGGATCATCCCCAGCTTCCAGGGAACGCTTCAGAAGCTGGGAGTCGGCGTAGACGGGGTGAAGACCACGCCGCTGTCGGGCGAGCCCGACCTGCTCAAGGGCCCGTCGCCCGAGGCCGGTCAGCTGATCCAGTCGGGCGTCGATTCGATGTATGGCCGGTTCCTGGGCGTCGTCGCTCAGGCGCGGCACAAAACCCCGCAGCAGGTCGACCAGATCGCGCAGGGCCGGGTGTGGGACGGCGGCACCGCGCACCAGCTCGGCCTCGTCGACGGGTTCGGCAATCTGTCCGACGCGGTCGCCAAGGCTGCGCAGCTGGCCGGTCTCGGCAACGAACGGGGCGTCCGCTACCTCGAACCGCCGGTCAGCTTCCGCGAACGGCTGATCGAGACGATCGCGTCGGAGAGCGATGCTGAAGCCGCACCCGTTCCTGAAGATGCATTCGCCTCCCTCGCTCGGCGACCGCAGCAGCAGCTTGCAGAGATGCTGAACGAACTTCGGTCGATCCTCACGGGCGCGAGCATCCAGGCGCGCTGCCTTGCCTGCCCGCCCGTCGAACCCGCGCGGCTCGACAAGCGCGATCTTGGCCTGCTGGGGATGATCGAGAGCTGGTTGAGCTGAGGTCGTCGATCGCGTCCGATTATCTCAATCTCAATCGCGGTCATCGACACGCTTCATTAGCCAAGGCGCTCGCCGGCCTGCTAGCGAGCCCTCTTCACGAAGCACCAAGGAGATCAACAGAATGCCGAACGACATGCCTTATTCGCGGAAGCTTGGGCCGTTGACGCCATTCGTCGGCGAATGGGAAGGCGATGACGGGGTCGACCGCTCGTACCACAACAAGGACGACTGGACGACCGAGACGACCTATTTCGAAAAGGCCAAGTTCAAGCCGATTCCGGTCCAGGAAAACGGCAAGCAGGTCCTCTGGGGGCTCCACTACACCATGACCGCCTGGCGCCATGGCGAAGAGGCGATGGATCCGTTCCACGATGAGGTCGGGTTCCTGCTGTGGGACAAGGCGCATGGCGAAGTCATGCGCACGGTGGTGTTTGGACGCGGAATCGCGATCCTCGCGGGCAGCAGCGCCGGGCCGCACGACAAGACGCTGACCTTCGACGCCAAGCCTGGGGAGGCGCATTATGGCGTGCTGCAAAACAAGTATCTGCTCGAACGCGCCGAAATCCGCGACTTCAAGAGCAACTTCACGGTCAACGACGACGGGACTCTCAGCTACACGTCCGACCTCGTCCTGAAGCTCGCCGCCACCGGCGAAGAGATGCACCACACCGACAAGAATACGCTGCATCTCGTGAAGCGATATCACCCGAGCGCCGAGGCGGCCTGAGCGGGTGAACTTCTGACGCCGGCGCGGGCCCGTCCTCGGCTATAAGCGCCGGCGAATGGCGGCGATCCGGTTGGCGAGCTCTGGGGACGCGGCGGCGATCGCCGCGATCTACCGGCCTTATGTCGAGCACAGCCACTTTACGTTCGAAGAGGCTGCCCCCGCCACCGACGAGATCGGCGCGAGGATGGCGAACCCGCTGCACCCGTGGCTGGTCATCCAAGAGCATGGCCGCGTGCTCGGCTATGCGTCCACCTCGGCAATGCGCAACCGCGCCGCCTACCGCTGGAGCGTCGAAACCGGGATTTACCTCGCGGCCGAAGCGCAGGGGCGCGGGATCGGGCGGGAGCTGCTGACCGCGCACCTCGACCTGCTGAAGCGGCAGGGCTTCGTGACCGCGATTGCCGGGATCGCACTTCCCAACGAGGCGAGCGCGGCGCTGCACGAGAAGGTCGGCTTCACGCTTGTCGGAATCGAGCGGGGTGTCGGATTCAAGCTCGGCCGCTGGGTCGACGTCGGCCGCTGGCAGCACGACCTCGCTGCGCGGACGAGTGAGCCGGAGGAGCCCGACTGTCATCCCGGCCTTGAGCCGGGACCCGCCTTTTCTTCAATAACTTAGAAAAAGGACGTCAGACCGGATCAAGTCCGGGGTGACGGTCGCCATCAAATGTGAATTGGTTTGCCGGTCACGGCCATCGCCGCTTCCTTGAGCGCTTCCTCGTGCGTCGGGTGGGCGTGGCAGGTGTAGGCGATGTCCTCGCTGGTCGCGCCGAACTCCATCGCCAGCGCCGCTTCGCCGATCATCGTTCCCGCGACCGAGGCGATCATCCACACGCCGAGCACCCGGTCGGTCTTCGCGTCCGCGACCACCTTGACGAAGCCGTCGGGCTCACGGTTGGTCTTGGCGCGGCTGTTGGCGAGCATCGGGAACTTGCCGACCCTGACCTCGCCGCCTTCGCGCGCCTCTTCCTCGGTCAGGCCGACGCCGGCGATCTCGGGCATGGTGTAGACAACCGACGGGATCACATTCTCGTTCACGATGCCGGTCTCGCCGGCGATATTCTCCGCGACCGCAATGCCCTCGTCCTCCGCCTTGTGCGCAAGCATTGGGCCGGGGATCACGTCGCCGATCGCCCAGATGCCGGGCACTTTTGTCTGGAAATTGTGGTCGGTTTCGATCTGGCCGCGCTTGTTGGTCTCGAGGCCGGCCTTGTCGAGCGCCAGGCCTTCAGTGTTGGGCCTGCGCCCGATCGAGACGAGCACGACGTCGGCTTCCAGGGTCTCCGAGGCGCCGCCCTTCGCCGGCTCGACCGTGAGCGTGACGATGTCGCCCTTGCGCTCGGCCTTGATGACCTTGGTCGAAAGCTTGAACTCGAAGCCCTGCTTCTTGAAAATTTTGTTGGCTTCCTTGCGTACGTCGCCGTCGAAGCCCGGGAGTATCTGGTCGAGGTACTCGACGACGGTCACCTGAGCGCCGAGGCGCCGCCAGACCGAGCCCAGCTCAAGTCCGATCACGCCGCCGCCAATGACCACCATCCGCTTCGGCACCTCGGGCAGCTCGAGCCCCCCGGTGGAGTCGACGATCCGCTCCTGGTCGATGGTGATTCCGGGAAGCGGCGTGACCGACGAGCCGGTCGCGATGACGATGTTCTTCGCCGTCACCTTGCGGTCGCCGACCTGCACCGTGTGCGCGTCGATGAAACTGGCGCGGCCCTTCACCCACTCGACCTTGTTCTTCTTGAACAGAAACTCGATGCCCTGGGTGAGGCCCTTCACCGCCTCGAGCCGCGTCGCGTGCATCTGGCCAAGGTCGAGCTCGACCTTCGGCAGCTTCACGCCCCATTTGGCGAGCGTCCCGTCATGCGCTTCCTCGAACAGCTCCGAGGCGTGGAGCAGCGCCTTCGACGGAATGCAGCCGACGTTGAGGCAGGTGCCCCCCAAGGTCTCGCGACTTTCGGCGCATGCGGTTTTGAGCCCGAGCTGCGCCGCGCGGATTGCCGCGACATAGCCGCCCGGACCGGCGCCGATCACCAACACGTCGAAATCGTAAGTCTCTGCCATTCACTCTCTTCCGTCATCCCGGCGAAAGCGGCGATCCCGCTTGTTCTCAGGGCAATATAGGTAGCGGGACTCCCGCTTTCGCGGGAGTGACGAGCTAAAGGTCAATCAACAATCTGGTCGGGTCCTCGATCGCTTCCTTGACGCGAACGAGGAAGGTGACCGCCTCGCGCCCGTCGATGATTCGGTGGTCGTAGCTGAGCGCGAGATACATCATCGGCCGCGCGACGATCTGGCCATCCTTGACCACCGGCCGCTCTTCGATCCTGTGCATTCCGAGCACGGCCGACTGGGGCGGGTTGATGATCGGGGTCGAGAGCAGCGATCCGAACACGCCGCCATTGGAGATGGTGAAGGTGCCGCCCTGCATATCCTCGATCCCGAGGGTGCCCTCCTTCGCGCGCCTGCCATATTCGGCGATGGTCTTCTCGATCTCGGCGAAGCTCATCCGGTCGGCGTTGCGGACGACCGGCACCACGAGGCCCTTGGGCGCACTGACTGCGATCGAGACGTCGAGGTAATCGTGATAGACGATCTCGTCGCCTTCCAGGCTCGCATTGACCGACGGCACGTCCTTGAGAGCGAGCGCGCAGGCCTTCACGAAAAAGCCCATGAAGCCGAGCCGGATTCCGTGCTTCTTCTCGAACAAATCCTTGTAGCGGCTCCGCGCCTCGATCACGGCGCTCATATCGACGTCGTTGAACGTCGTCAGCATCGCCGCGGTGTTCTGCGCGTCCTTGAGGCGCTTCGCGACGGTCTGGCGAAGGCGCGACATCTTGACGCGCTCTTCCTTGCGCTCCCCACTGCTCCCCGGCGAAGGCCGGGCCCCAGGAGGCGGAGCCTTTTGTTCGGGAGCTGGCGCTTTCGCTTGAGGAGCGATGGCGGATGAGGGTTGCGCATTCTGCGCCTCCGCCGCCGCGATCACGTCATCCTTGGTCAGGCGGCCATCCTTGCCGGTGCCCTGAATTCGCGTCGGGTCGACATGATATTCGAGCACAGCGCGACGCACCGCCGGCGACAGGGTCGTAATGTGGTCCTCGTCAGGCTCAGCTGCGGCCACAGGCG
Organism: Sphingomicrobium sp.; assembly: GCA_036273215.1. Classification (GTDB taxonomy): domain Bacteria; phylum Pseudomonadota; class Alphaproteobacteria; order Sphingomonadales; family Sphingomonadaceae; genus Sphingomicrobium. The sequence continues at coordinate 6,895 of DASUIC010000144.1, read as the reverse complement.
CATGCTCGTCGCCGCGCAATGCCGGCGTCTCGCTTGGCCCCGCCGGATTGGTGGTCGCGTCCGCGGCAGCCTTGGCGGGAGCGGGCGCTGCGGCGCCTGCGGTGGCTTTTTCGTCGATCCGCGCGATCGGCGCGCCGACGGCAACGGTATCGCCTTCCTTGACCAGCTGCTCGGTCAGCACGCCCGCAACCGGCGAGGGCACCTCGACGCTCACCTTGTCGGTCTCGAGGCTCGCGATCGGCTCGTCCTGAGCGACCGCTTCGCCTGGCTTCTTGAGCCACTGCGCCAGCGTGCCTTCGGTGATCGACTCCCCGAGCGCGGGGACCTGGACGTCAGTGGCCATTGCTTCCCTTTATTCCGCCGCGGCAGCGGTCGCTGCCGGGCTGCTATGGCCGAGCGCCGCGGCAATCAAGGCCGACTGTTCGGCGGCGTGGCGCTTGGCAAGGCCGGTCGCCGGCGAAGCCGCGGCGTCGCGGCCGGCATATTGCGGGCGCATCCCGGCAAAACCCGCCTCGGCGAGGCAGGTCACGAGCAAGTCCTCCACGAACATCCACGCCCCGTTGTTCTTCGGCTCCTCCTGGGCCCAGATGACGTCCTGCAACCTGGGCATCGCCTTCAGCCGTTTGACCAGCGGCTCCGAGGGAAACGGATAGAGCTGCTCCATTCGGAGAATCTCGACGCCGAGATCGCCTGAAGCATCACGAGTCTCCATCAGATCGTACGCCAGCTTGCCCGAGCAGAGGACGAGGCGGCGGGTCTCTCCGTCAGCGGGCCCGTTGAGGTCCGAGATGATTCGCCGGAAGTGACTGTCGCCGGTGAAGTCGGCCGCGCTCGACACCGCGAGCTTGTGGCGAAGCAGCGACTTGGGGGTCATCAGCACCAGCGGCTTCCTGAAGTCGCGCCGCATCTGCCGCCTGAGGATGTGGAAATAGTTCGCCGGCGTCGTGCAATTGGCGACCTGCATATTGTCTTCGGCGCAGAGCTGCAGATAGCGCTCGAGCCGCGCCGAGCTGTGCTCCGGCCCCTGCCCTTCGAACCCGTGCGGGAGCAGCAGCACCAGCCCGCTCGCTCGGAGCCATTTCGCTTCGCCCGCGGCGACGAACTGGTCGATGATGCTCTGCGCTCCATTGGCGAAGTCGCCGAACTGCGCTTCCCACAGAACGAGGCAGCGTGGGTCGGCGAGCGAATAGCCATATTCGAATCCGAGCACTCCGAACTCCGAGAGCGGGCTATCGCGCACCTCGAAGCGGCTCGCCCCGGAATCAGAGGCCACCTGGCAGAGCGGGATATATTTGTGGCCGGTCTGCTGATCGACCCAGACGGCGTGGCGCTGACTGAAGGTTCCCCGGCCACTGTCCTGCCCCGACAGGCGCACTCCATTGCCTTCCGCGAGCAGGCTTCCGAACGCGAGCGCTTCGGCCGTCGCCCAGTCGAAGCCCCCGCCGGTCTCGAACATCGCCTTCTTCGCGTCCAGAATCCGCTGAAGCGTCTTGTGGATGTGGAAATCGGGCGGAACCGTCGTCAGCAGCCCGCCGAGAGAGCGCATCTCCTCGTCGTTGATCGCGGTCTGCGCATTGCGGCGGCCGAGCACCGGCTCATCCGGCCGCCCGAGCCCTGCCCAGCGGCCTTCGAACCAGTCCGCCTTGTTGGGGAGGTAAGAACCGGCCGCATCAAATTCTTCGCTCAGATGATCGAGGTACGCCTTGGTCTGCTGGTCAATCCACGCCTGGTCGACGACGCCCTCATCGATCAGCCTTTTGCCATAAATCTCGCTGATCGGCGGGTGCTTCTTGATCGCCGCGTACATTTCCGGCTGGGTGAAGCTCGGCTCGTCGCCTTCGTTGTGGCCGAAGCGGCGGTAGCACCACATGTCGATGACGATGTCGCGGCCGAAGGTCTGGCGAAACTCGGTCGCCATCTTGCAGCACCAGGTGACCGCTTCGGGATCGTCGCCGTTGACGTGGAGGATCGGCGCCTGGACTCCCTTGGCGACGTCGGACGGGTAGGGCGAGGAACGCGCGAACTGGGGCGAGGTGGTGAAGCCGACCTGGTTGTTGATGATGAAATGGATCGTCCCGCCGGTGCCGTAGCCCGGAAGCCCCGAAAAGCTCAGGCACTCCCACACCACGCCCTGCCCGGCGAACGCCGCATCGCCGTGGAGCAGGATGGGCAGGACCGTCTTGCCCTTCTTGTCGCCCTTGATCGTTTGCACGGCGCGCGCCTTGCCGAGCACGACCGGGTCGACCGCCTCGAGGTGCGAGGGGTTCGAAGCCAGCGAAAGATGCACCTTGTTGCCGTCGAACTCGCGGTCCGACGAGGTGCCGAGGTGATATTTTACGTCGCCCGAGCCGCCGACGTCCGCCGGATTGGTCGCTCCACCCGCGAATTCGTGGAAGATCGCCTGGGCGCGCTTGCCCATGACGTTGGTGAGGATGTTGAGCCGGCCGCGGTGCGCCATTCCGATGTCGATCTCGGCGACGCTCATCTGCCCGCCATATTTGATCACCGCCTCGAGCGCCGGGACCGCGCTCTCGCCGCCGTCGAGCCCGAACCGTTTCGTCCCGACATATTTGCGCGCGAGGAACTTTTCCCACTGCTCGGCCTGGATGACCTTGGCGAGGATCGACTGCTTGCCCTCGGGCGTGAACTGCACCGTGTCCTCGACGCTTTCGATCCGCTCCTGGACGAACCGCCGCTCCTCGACCACGTTGATGTGCATATATTCAAAGCCGATGTGCCCGCAGTAGGTCTCCTGGAGCACCTCGAGCATCTGGCGCACGGTCGCGGTTTCCATGCCGAGCGTGCCCCCGATCCAGATCGGCCGGTCAAGATCCGCATTGGAGAAGCCGTGGTAAGCGGGCGTAAGGTCGGGCGGGACATCCATTCGCGACAGCCCGAGCGGGTCGAGCCGCGCCGCGAGGTGGCCGCGGACGCGATAAGTGCGGATCAGCATCATTGCGCGGATGCTATCGTCGGCGGCGCGGCGGACTTCCTCGGCGGTCGCGCCCGTCAAAGCCGCACGGTCGGCGGATGCCTGACGAACCTTCTCGATCGTTGCCTGTGTCGGATCTAGGCCGAGATTCAGCTCGTCGAGTTCCTCGACCGGCCAGTTCGGCCGCTCCCAGCTCGGCCCGAGCTCGCGTTCGATCATTCCGACGGCGTCGTTCATTTTACTCCGTTCCCCGGCGAAGGCCGGGGCCCAGGCGCGGCGTCAGCCGCGTCGAACAAGGTGGGATAAAGATCCATCCAATCAAGATTGGTTTCCTCGATCAGCTTGACCTTCCACCCTCGTTTCCACTCCTTCATTTGCAGCTCACGCTGCCGCGCCTGTTGAATGTCATCATAGGCTTCAAACCAAACCAGCAGCTTGCAGCCGGGTTTTTTAGTGAAGCCGGGAACGATGGCCTCGCGATGCTCCCAGACGCGCTTCACCAGATCGCTGGTCACCCCGATGTAGATCGTTCCATTCTTCCGGTTCGCCATGATGTAGACGTAGCCGGCCTTCTCCATCTCTCGTGCAGCCTTCGGCTCCTGCACCCCGGCCTACGCCGGGACACCAACGAGCAGCTCCTTCAGGGTCTTGCCCAATTCAGATGGGCTTGGGCTGACGGTGATTCCAGCCGCTTCCATTGCCGCGATCTTGCTCGCCGCGTCGCCCTTGCCGCCCGAGACGATCGCTCCGGCATGGCCCATTCGGCGGCCAGGAGGCGCCGTGCGGCCGGCGATGAAGCCGACGACGGGCTTGCGGCGGCCGCGGCGCGCCTCGTCGGCGAGGAACTGGGCCGCGTCTTCCTCCGCGCTCCCGCCGATCTCGCCGATCATGACGATCGACTGGGTTTCCTCGTCGGCGAGGAACATCTCGAGGATGTCGATGAATTCCGTGCCCTTCACCGGATCGCCGCCAATCCCGACCGCGGTCGACTGGCCGAGGCCTTCGTTGGTGGTCTGGAACACCGCCTCATAAGTCAAAGTGCCCGAGCGGCTGACGACGCCGACGCTGCCCTTCTTGAAAATGTTGCCGGGCATGATGCCGATCTTGCACTCGTCGGGGGTGAGCACGCCCGGGCAGTTGGGCCCGATCAGCCGCGACTTGGAGCCGCAAAGCGCGCGCTTGACCCGCACCATGTCGAGCACCGGAATGCCCTCGGTAATGGTGACGATCAGCGGCACTTCGGCATCGATCGCCTCCAGGATTGAGTCAGCCGCAAACGGCGGTGGAACATAGATAACGGTGGCCGTCGCGGCGGTCTTCGCGACCGCATCGTGAACCGTGTCGAAGATCGGCAAGCCGAGGTGGGTCTGGCCACCTTTTCCAGGAGTAACGCCGCCGACCATCTGCGTCCCGTAATTGATCGCCTGCTGCGTGTGGAACGAGCCGGCTTCTCCGGTCATCCCCTGCGTGATGACTTTGGTGTTCCTATCGACGAGAATGCTCATAGAGGCCGTTCCCCGGCGAAGGCCGGGGTCCAGGCCGGGCGAAGGCCCGGTTGTCTGCCGGCTCGACTGTGATGCGGATAGTTCAACATTTTGCTCCTGACAGCTTCGCTCCTGGGCCCCGGCATTCGCCGGGGAACAGAATTATGCGACCGCCTCTTCAGCCAAAGAATTGTCGATCTGCCTGCAGGCTTCGAGCAGCTCCTTCACCGCGTCGACGGACTTGTCGAAGTTGGCCTTTGCTCCGGCGTTGAGCTCTATCTCGACGATCCGCTCGACTCCGCCCCCGCCGAGTACCACCGGAACGCCGACATAGAGGTCGTTGACGCCATATTGGCCGGTCAGATGCGCGGCGCAGGGGATCACCCTTTTCTTGTCCTTGAGGAAGGCCTCGGCCATCGAAATCGCGCTGGTCGCCGGAGCGTAATAGGCGCTGCCCGTCTTGAGCAGCGCGACGATCTCGCCGCCGCCGCCGCGCGTGCGCTTGACGATTCCGTCGATCCTGTCCTGGCTCGTCCAGCCCATCTTGACGAGGTCGGGGATCGGGATTCCCGCGACAGTCGAATATTCGACCACGGGCACCATCGTGTCGCCGTGGCCGCCGAGCACGAACGCGGTGACGTCCTCGACACTGACGCCCAGCTCATCGGCAAGGAAGTGACGAAAGCGCGCGCTGTCGAGCACGCCGGCCATGCCCACGACCATGTGGTGCGGAAGGCCCGAGAATTCGCGCAGCGCCCAGACCATCGCGTCGAGAGGGTTGGTGATGCAGATCACGAACGCCTTGGGCGCGTGCCGGCGAATGCCTTCGCCGACGGCCTTCATTACCTTGAGGTTGATGCCGAGCAGGTCGTCGCGGCTCATGCCCGGCTTGCGCGCAATTCCGGCGGTGACGATGCAGACGTCCGCGCCTTCGATGTCGGCATAGTCGGACGAACCCTTCAGCTTGACGTCGAAGTCGTCGATCGGCCCGGCTTCGGCGATGTCGAGCGCCTTGCCCTCGGGAACGCCCTCGACGATGTCGAACAGCACGATGTCGCCGAGCTCTCGCATCGCCGCGAGGTGAGCGAGGGTGCCGCCGATCATTCCGGCGCCGATCAGCGCGATCTTCTTCCGAGCCATGGGCTGGATGTCACCTTTCTGTCTTGTCGGGCGGCGGTTCGCAGGGGAGTCGCCGCCATTTGGAGCGCGGCGCCCGATTAGCGAGGTGGCCTCACCGCCGCAACCGGCGACGCGGCGGGTTAAAGTCTCGTGTCAACAGGATGAACCGCGCAACCGCGCTCGTCTGCGAGTGTTTCGTATCCGCAACTCTCCAAAGGAGAAGATCGATGACGAAGTTGATTTTGGCGCTCGCCACGGCCGCCGTCGCGGTGACTGCAATGCCCGCGCAGGCGCAGCACCGGACCGGTCCTGTCACCTGCGCCGACCGGCATCATGGCCGGTGCCTCGCTTGGCGTCCGCGCTACAGCGAGGGCTATGTGTTCGGACCGAGCTACGCCTACACCGACTTCGGCGCGCTGCCGGTGCCATTCGTCACCCGCTATCACCTGCGCCGCAACTACCGGTACGTGAACGAGGACGGGGCCGTTTATGTCGTGAACCCGCGCACCTATCGGGTCGTGCGAGTCATCCGCATGCCGTGATCGGTAAGTTAACGCGTAAGAATGGCCGCCGGTGCCCCTCCCGGCGGCCTTTTTCTTGCACCGCACGTTGTGCTTCATCGAAACGAGAGGAACGACGAATGAAAACTTTATTGATGATTGGCGCGGCCGCAGCGCTCGCGCTCACTGGCGCCGCCTCCGCAAAGCCGGGTCACGGCCATGGGCATGGCGGCTATGGTGTGGGCGGCTGTCCGCCGGGGCTCGCCAAGAAGGGCTGCATTCCTCCCGGCCAGGCGAAGAAGCTCTACCGGGGGCAGCGTTGGCAGAGCGGCTTCGGCACTTATTATTCGTACAGCCGAATCCCGTACGATCTTCGCCGCCGTTACCGACTGAGCGACCGCTACCGCTACTACTACAGAGGCGGCACGATCTACGTCGTGAACCCGCGTACGATGCTGATCGCTCAGGTGATCAGCGCCTTGCTGCACTGAGCGGAGCGACCTTTTCTTTCGTGCGGGCCGCGTGCTAGCGGCTCGCTGGAACGAAGGAGTCCCTCACTTGGCCGAATTCACGCTTCCCAAGAACAGCAAGGTCAAAAAGGGCCGCGAGTGGAAGGCCGAGGAAGGCAAGCGGCTCAAGACTTTCAAAATCTACCGCTACGATCCCGACGCCGCGGCTAACCCGCGGTTCGATCGCTACACGATCGACCTCGACAAGACCGGACCGATGGTCCTGGACGCGCTGATCCGGATCAAGAACGAGATCGATCCGACCCTGACCTTCCGCCGCTCCTGCCGCGAGGGCATCTGCGGCAGCTGTGCAATGAACATGGAGGGGCGCAACGGCCTCGCCTGCACCAC
>DASUIC010000143.1:0-5386 GCA_036273215.1 Sphingomicrobium sp. | reverse complement strand
GCTCATTGCAGCGTTTCCTTCCATGAAGGTGCGGAAGTCCGGATCGCGCTCCTGAGGCGCGCCGAGCGCGATCGCGGATTCGCGGCGAGCTCGCGCTCCGTCGGGGAAACCGGCCTGGCGACCCGCTCGAAGCTTGGCTCCTTGGGGTCGATCAGCTCGGGACGGTGGCGCGAACCCGCCGGCAATCCTCCGCTTCGCTCGCGGAAGAAGCGCTTCACGATTCGGTCTTCGAGGCTGTGAAAGGTGACCACGGCCAAACGACCCCCGGGGCGCAGGGAACGTTCGGCCGCGGCCAACCCCTGTTCGAGCTCGTCGAGCTCGGCATTGAGATGGATTCGGATGGCCTGGAAGGTGCGCGTCGCGGGATCGCTCTTCTGCCCCTGGCGATAACCGACGGCGCGCCGGACGATCGCCGCCAGGGCAGCAGTGCGCTCGACCGGACGCGCGGCGACGATGGCGCGGGCGATCGCCCGGGCGCGCGGCTCCTCGCCATAATCGCGCAGCACCCGGGCGATCTCCGCCTCGTCGGCCTCATTCAAGAATTCGGCTGCGCTCAGGCCCGCCTTGCTCATGCGCATGTCGAGCGGCCCGTCGGACTGGAACGAGAAGCCGCGCTCCGAGCGGTCGAGCTGCATCGAGGAGACGCCAATATCGAGAGCGATCGAGTCGACCAGGCCGATTCCGCGTTCGGCGAGCACCCGGTCCATCTGGCTGAACCGCTCTTCGACCAAAGTGAGGCGGGGGTTCGGGACGAGTGCCTTCCCGGACTCGATCGCATCGGGGTCGCGATCGAAGCCAATCACTCGTCCCGCCCCCGCCGCGAGCATGGCGCGCGTATAGCCGCCTGCTCCAAAGGTGCCGTCGACGACCGTGTCGCCGGCGTGGATCGCGAGCGCGTCCATCACTTCGTTGACCAGCACCGGCACATGTGGGGCCTGTTTTGCGCCGATGCTGGTCATGAAGCGCCTCGCTCTTCGAGGCGGAAGCGCGCGATGTCTTTCAAGTCGTCCGGGATCCGGCCGTCCTTCAGAAGGAGGTCGGGGTTCCAGATCTGGAACGTCTCGCCGGTGCCGAGAAACAGGGCGAGATCGCCGATCTCGCCCTTCCGCCGCATCATCGGGGGCATGAGGATGCGGCCGGAACTGTCATAGGGGACCTCCTCCGTCGCGGCGAAGGCCATCAGATTGCGCTGCTGATATTCGAGCTCCGCGTCCGGGCTCGTCTCTTCCTTTTCGAGCAGCCGCTCGAGCTTGGCGTGCTTCAGCGCGGCATAGCCGGGGTCGTAGGCGCTGAGGCAGGGAAAGGCCTGGTGCCTGGCAAGCACGATGGTGCGCGCGTCGCCGCGGCGCTCGATCACGGAACGGAGGAATGCGGGGATGGAGACGCGGCCCTTTCCGTCGACCCCGTTCAGTGCGCTGCCCTGAAACAGATGCTCTAGCGCCACGCTCAACCACTCCCCTTCGCAGCGCGAGCGGCAGCGTTCGCGGAAGTGCTCCCGCGTCAGCTTCGAATCGACGGGTCAGCCCCCCGCGCTACAGCCCTTGTTGGTAACTGAAGAGCAGCGGGGATACAATGGGTTTTTATGGGATTTCATGGGCTACAGTGGAGAATCGGCGGAATTCAGCGGCTTCTCGTGCTGACAAATTCGGGATGTTCCTCGATTGTTCCAAGGTGATAAGCCTGTGGATAAGTCTGTGAGAGAGCGAATCACTCCTGCTCGAGAATCGCAAGCTCGGCGAGCAGCCCGTCGAGATTGTTCGCCCCCTCGCGCCCGAGATCGGCGACATCGAGGAAATCCGCGTCGGCGACGATGATCGCACGGCCGCGGCCGACTGCACAGTCGGCGGCCAGCCGGTCGCTGCTGATCGAACAGCGGCCGAACAACTCGCCAGGTGAGACGGTCATGACTTTGAATCCGGCGAGCCGCGCGGTCCTGGGTCCGCGCCGGTCGGGCGCATCGAGGCGGATGCCCCAATGCGCGAGCAATCCCGTGTCCGCGAACATCGGTGGCGGGCGGAGCAAGTCGCCCAGCGGCCGCTTGCTCGGCCATTCGAGCATCGGATCGGCAAGCAACAGCACGCGCCCTCCCCCGCGCACCCACCGATCGAGAGCGACGAGGTCCTCGGCCGGCTGCGCGAGCGGCTGGGCCATCAGCAGCAGCCGTCCCTTGGCGAGCTCCGGCGGGTCGGTGACGCTGATCGGAACGACCCGATAGCGGCTCTGGATCGCCTTCAGCGCAGGCGAGCCCGCGTCGTGGAGCGAGAACCCTTCGCCAAACATGAGCGGCAGGCTGGTCAACAAAAGCAATGTGGGTCGCTGCGCAGGCGGCCGAGACGGCAAAGGCCTCGGACTTGCAGGGGCGAGCAGCGCAATTGCCACGATCGCTGCGATGACGGCTACAACAATCGCTGTCAGCGCGCGGCCGCGCGCACGGGTCATTTCTTGGCGCTGCTGTTGTTCGTCGTGTTCGAGCTATCCGACGCTCCCGGAGCGACGCCGAGTTCGGCGAGCGGCTCGCTCGGCTCATTGCTGGTCGCCTGAGTGACGACGTTCTGGGCGCCTTCGCGGCTCGAGCGGCTGATAATCGAGCCGAGCAGCACGAGCAGGAAGGCGAAGGCCAGCCCCGTCAGTCCAATGCGGATACGCTGTGCGCTGCTACCGGTTTGATACGGCATCAATCGACCAAGCGTATGTCCCGATTCGACAACATGCAAGCGCGTGCCCTTGACGGTTAACGCCAACCCCGCAAAGGGCGGGAATATGACTCGCACCCCACTCATCCTCGCGCTTGTCGCGACCGCCGCGCTAGCCGGCTGCCACAAGCACACCATCGTCGCCGGCGGGCCGCCGAGCGACGAAGACCAGAACGTCAGCAATGCGCCGGTGGCGCTTCCGCCGTCGATCCTCGCGACCAAGCTCTATCGCTGCGCCGACAACAGCGTCGTCACGGTCGATTATCTGTCCGACAACAAATCGGCCAACGTCCATGTCGGAAAGTCCACGGAATCGACCCAGGTCACCGCGCCCGAAGCGGGCAAGCCGATGACCGCGGCGGGCGGCTATTCGGTCGATGGTTCGGCGTCGTCATCGAGCGCGAAGATCGCGGTTCCGGGACATCCGTCGCAGACCTGCAACGCCTGAGCCGTTGAGCGCGGCGCTTCGCTGCGCAGCTTGACACTGACGCACGCGCCCTGAACAGCGCGCCGATGGAGATCAGCAGGCGCGCGTTCGCCGGCGGAGCATTGACCTTCGCGCTTGGCAGCCAGCTTCCGGCCCGGGCGTTCGCTCAGGCGCGGCCCGATCTGACCGCGGCGCTTGCGGCAATCCGCACTTACGGCGAAGCGCATCGCACCTGGTTCGGGCTGCCCGGAATGACGCTTGGAGTGACCACTCCGGACGGGTTCAGCACCGTCCTCGACTTCGGCTATGCCAACGCCGATGCGCGCACGCCGATCGCGCCCGACACCCTGTTCCAGATCGGGTCGATCACGAAGGTGATGGTCGCGGCGGTGCTCCACCAGTTCGTTGCGCAAGGGCGCTTCCGGTTGACCGACCGGCTGAGCACGCTGCTTCCCTCGATCCCCCTCCCCGCCGGCAATGCGGTCGAGGTGCAGCACGTGCTCGATCATGTCGCAGGGCTGCCGGGCGATTCACCGACCTTCCCGGCGGGCGGTCTCTGGACCGCCTACCCGCCTGGCGCCCACTGGCATTATTCGAACACCGGCTTCGACATATTGGGCAAGCTCGCCGAGCATTTCGGCGGAAAGCCGCTCGACCGGCTTCTCCAGGAGCGGATCTTTGCGCCGCTCGGCATGAGCCGGAGCCGCGGGGCGATCATCGGCGAGGACCGCGTCGGTTACGCGCAAGGATACGAAGCCGCCGACGAGATCATCCCGTTCGCGCGCGGAGTCCCGCTCGCGCCCGCCGCATGGGTCGACGTGACCACGGGCGCGGGCTGCGTCGCTTCGACGGCCGAGGACATGACCCGCTTCCTCCGAGCGCTCGCCAATGCCGTGCAGGGCCGCGGCGCGTTCGGCCTGCCGCCCCAGCTCGCGCGCACCTTCACCACCCACTCGGTCCCGAGCGACACGGCCGGGATGACCTACGGCAACGGCATCATGCACGTCGGGCACGCCGGCCGAGCCTATCTCCATCACACCGGCGGAATGGTCAGCTTCTCCTCCTCCTATCATGTCGACGTGACGAGCGGCGTCGGCGCTTTCGCGAGCAGCAACATCAGCGCCTTTGCCGAATATCGGCCGCGGTTGCTCACCCGGTTCGCAGTCGACGCGCTGACAGGCGCACTTTCCGGGCGCCCGCTGCCGACGCCTCCACACCTCTCCACGCCGGTTCCAAATGCCGCCGCCTATGTCGGGCGCTATTCGGGCCCGTCGGGCAGCTTCGAAATCCGCGCCGGCGCTCCGCTGACGATCGTCGCGAATCGCAGATCGGCGACGCTAGAGCTCTCCGACGCCGACCTCTTCCGCACCGCCCATCCGGACTTCCGCGAGTTCAGCCTGCTGTTCGCTCGCCGGGGCGGTTCGGTCGTCGGGGCGAGCTGGGGCCCGAACTCCTACCAGCGTGAAGGACAGAATGTCGCGATCCCGCCTTCCGATCCCTCGCTGGCGCGGCTCGCCGGCCGCTATGTCAACGACAGCCCCTGGTTCGGCATGGCGCACGTCGTGGAGCGCGGCGGCCGCCTATGGATCGGGACCGAGACTCCGATGACGCCGATCGGCCGCAACCTCTGGCGCATCGGCGACGAGAGCTGGTCGCCCGAACGCGGCAGCTTCACCGACTATATCGACGGCCGCCCGCAGACCTTCGTCTATTCGGGCGAGAAGTTCCTTCGGCACGATATCTGAAATTCTTCCCCGCGAGCGCAGCTCGTGGGGAGGGGAACCAGCGAAGCTGGTGGAGGGGTAATTTGCACCGCGTCAGAACCCCTCCACCATGCAGTCTTCGCTGCATGGTTCCCCTCCCCAGCCATTCGGCTGGGGAGGAACTAGCCCCCCTCCCGCTCGACCGCTAAGGGGCCGCGGATGGACGTTCTCGAAGCTTCGCGCATCACTCCGGAAACGATCGCAGCGCATGGGCTCTCCGACGAGGAATATGCGCGCATCCTGAAGGCGCTCGGCCGCGAGCCGAACCTGCTCGAGCTCGGAATCTTCTCGGTCATGTGGTCGGAGCATTGCAGCTACAAGAGCTCACGCGTCCATCTGAAGAAGCTTCCGACCGAGGCGCCGTGGGTGATCTGCGGTCCGGGCGAGAATGCCGGCGTGATCGACATCGGCGACGGCCCAGATGGTCAAAAATTGGCGGCGATCTTCAAGATGGAGAGCCACAACCACCCGTCATACATCGAGCCCTACCAGGGCGCGGCGAC
>DASUIC010000142.1:0-18449 GCA_036273215.1 Sphingomicrobium sp. | reverse complement strand
CTTCGCGCGCGGTGAGCCCGGCCTTCGCCGCTTTCCCGCCGACCGCGAGATTCGATCGGATTTCCCCTTCTCCGGGCACGCGGTTGATCGCGCCCGCGACCTCGCCGTCGACCAGCACGATTCGCTTGTCGCCCTCGGCGATCTCGGGAAGGAATTTCTGGAGGACGTGCGGCTCGCGATAGGTGCGGTTGAACAGCTCGATCAGCGAGGCGAGATTGCGACCGTCGGCGCCGATCCGGAACACCGAACCGCCGGCGAAGCCGTGCAGCGGCTTGATCACGATCTCGCCATGCTCGACGAGGAACTTTCGGGCGAGGCCGAGCGAGCGGGTGATCGCGGTCGGGGGCATGAATTGCGCGAAGTCGAGGACCCACAGCTTTTCCGGCGCGTTGCGCACGCTCGCCGGGTCGTTGACCACCAGCGTTTGGTCCCGGATGCGCTCGAGCAGGTGCGTCGCGGTGATGTAGCCGAGATCGAACGGCGGGTCCTGGCGCATCAGCACGACGTCGACATCGCGGCCGAGGTCGAGGATTCGGGGCTCGCCGAAACAATAGTGATCGCCTTCGACTCGCTGGACGGTGACGGGATAGCCCATCGTCCACAGCCGCCCCTCCGCGTAGCTCAAGTCCTCCGGTGCATACCAGTAAAGCTCGTGCCCGATCTCCTGCGCCTTCAGCATGATCGCGAAGGTCGAATCGCCCTCGATGGCGATCCGCTCGAGCGGATCCATCTGCACGGCGACGCGGAGGCTCATGGGGAGGGCCTCTAGTAACGACGGCTGCTGCTGTCACCTTGCCAGACGTTGGAAAGGTGCCTGGGCCAGCGTCCCGGAACGATGAACAAGGCATCGATTCGGACGTCGTCGCCTGCTCGCATGTGGCGCGGCGCGAGCCGTTCGGCGGCGGCGACGACCCGCCGCAGCCGCCATTCGTCGAGCGCGAACGCCGCGGCCTCCTCGGTCGCGCGCGCCTTCACTTCGACGAAGGCGAGGGTTCTGCCGCGCCGGGCGATGATGTCGACCTCGCCGCCAGCCACGCGCGCCCGCCGCGCGAGGATTCGCCAGCCCTTGAGGCGCAAATACCAGCAGGCGAACGTCTCGGCGCCGCGGCCGCGCTTCTCGGCGGCCTGGCGACTCATTTCGAGCGTTCGAGCGCGCGGGCGTAAGCGCGCTTGCGTGGGATGTTCAGCCGCTCCGCAGCCTCGGCCGCGGCGCGTGACGGGGAGAGGTGGCGGAGCGCTTGATCGAGCGCAGCATCCAGCTCCTCGTCGGTAGCGGAAGCGGGTTCTGCTGGCGGGCCGACAACGACCACAATTTCACCCTTGGGACTCGTGTTCGTATAGCGCTCCGCCAACTGGGTGAGAGTGCCGGTCACGCATTCTTCGTGCAGCTTGCTGATCTCGCGCGCGACCGCCGCCTCCCGCTGTCCGAGCTGCTCCGCCAGCGCCGTTAGCGTTCCGCCGAGGCGCCGGCCGCTTTCGTACAGCACCAGCGTGGCCCGGACGTCGGCGACTTCGGCGATGGCATCGCTGCGCGCCCTGGCTTTCGCCGGGAGGAAGCCGAGGAAAAGAAAGCGGTCGGTCGGAAGTCCGGCGAGCGTCAGCGCGGCGATCGCTGCGGTTGGGCCGGGAACGGTGTGCACGGCGTGTCCGGCGGCGCGGACCGCGCGCACCAGCTTGTAACCCGGATCGGAAATCAGCGGCGTTCCCGCGTCGCTCACGAGGGCGACCGCCTGATCGCGGAGTTGGCCCACAATCCGCTGCCGGTCCTCGTCGCTCGAATGGTCGTCATAGCGGGTCATCGGCACCTTCGCGCCGACATGCTGGAGCAATTTCGCGGTGACGCGCGTGTCTTCGGCGAGGATTCTGTCAGCGTGACGAAGCGTCTCGGCGGCGCGCGGCGACAGGTCGCCGAGATTGCCGATGGGCGTTGCGACGATGTGCAGCCCGGGGGGGAGGCGCTCACTCATGGAAGTCGATTAACCTCTTCCAATTCAATTGAAAAAGAGTCATCCTGTGGACGTCTCATCGGTCTGAGGAGAGGAACGATGATTGCATTATTGGGTGCTTCGGCACTCGCGCTGACCGGACTTCAGGCTTCGGTGGTTGCTCCCACGAGTGCCTTTCGCGGCTGTCTCCACGACGCGGCAGCCAAGGCCACGAGCGAGAAGGTGGGCGTGGACACGATCGAGACTTATCTTCGCAACGCGTGCACGGTCCAGATGGGGACGCTCAAGGACGCGCTGGTCGCGTTCCGCCTGAAGAATGGGATGGGCAAGAAGGCGGCTGCCGACGACGCGGAGATGACGATCGACGATTATGTCTCGACGCCGGCCGACAATTTTAAGTTCATGGCCAACGAGAACGCTCCGAAGCCGCAGCCGGCGAGCGCGCCTGCAGCCACAACGCCTGCTCAACCGGCTAGCTCGCAACAGCCAAAGCCTTAGGCTGAACGGCGGCGATCTCGCCGAGGATGTGATCGAGCAACAGCCGTCCGGCGGCGGTCAGCCTGACGTGTGCGCCATCGCGTTCGAGGTGGCCGGACGCGGCCAGCCGTTCGACCCGGCGCCAGTCGACGATCGACTCCAATGCGAACCGCTCCGCGATCGCGCCGACATCCACACCGTCGCGCAGGCGCAGCCCCATGACGAGCGCTTCGTCGGCAGCTTCGGTGGCGGAAAGCGGCGCTTCGTCCGCGATCGCGTGGCCGCCGCGTGCCACTGCGGAAAGGAAATTCTCGGGCTTGCGGTGGCGCATGGTGCGCATCCCGAGTCTGCGGCCGTGCGCGCCCGGACCGACACCGGCATAGTCGCCGTAGCGCCAGTAGGTGAGATTGTGCCGGCTCTGCTGCCCGCGGCGCGCGTGATTGCTGATTTCGTATGGGTGCATTCCGGAAGCAGACGTCATGGCGTCGGTCAGCTCGTAAAGCGCCGCGGCTACATCCGCATTCAGCGGTTCGAGTTCGCCACGCGCAGCCATGCTCGCAAAGCGCGTGCCCGGCTCTATCGTCAGCTGGTACAGCGACAGGTGCGAGGTGCCCAGCGCGAGCGCTTGCGCGAGCGTTACCGACCAGCCCGCTTCCGTCTCGCTCGGAAGCGCGTAGATCAGATCGAAGCTGACGCGGCGGAAGTTCCTCTGCGCAATTTCCAGCGCGCGGAAACCTTCACTCGAGGAATGTGCGCGGCCGAGGAAACGCAGCGCGCGGTCATCGAAGCTTTGGAGGCCGAGCGACAGCCGGTTGATGCCTGCGCCCGCGAGATCGGCAAAGCGCCCCGCTTCCACTGAATTGGGATTGGCTTCGAGCGTGATTTCCAGCTGCGCGTCGGGCGCCCAGTGGCTCACCGCCGCGATGATGATCGCCTCGACGGTCGCAGGCTCCATCAGCGACGGCGTCCCACCGCCGAAGAAGATCGACGTCAGCTTCCGGCCCGGAAGCAGCCGCGCCTCGTGCGCGAGGTCGGCGAGCAGGGCGTCGCGCCATTGATCCTGGTCGACAGAGGCCCGCACATGGCTGTTGAAGTCGCAATAAGGACATTTGCTGACGCAGAACGGCCAGTGGACGTAGAGGGCGAGCGACTCGGTCGCGGGTGGATCAGCGCTAAAGTTCACTAATGTCACGTGGTTTGACGCCATTTTGTGCGACTTTAAGGCGACCTCGCACGTGCCGGGCAGTTTGGGTCGAAAGCCGCGCCATGGGCGCGACGTTCGCAGGCGAAATCCTATTTTGGAAGAGGCTCATCGTTGAGCGCCGCGAGTAGCTTGCGGAAAGCATCGGCGCGGTGGCTGATCTCATGCTTCCGCTCGGGCTCGAGCTCGCCGAAGGTCTGCTCGTAGCCGACCGCCACGAACATTGGGTCGTAGCCGAAGCCGCGCTCGCCGCGTGGTGGCCAGACGAGCGTGCCGTCGACTCGGCCCTCAAACGTCTCGGCCTGTCCGTCGTTGGGCCAAGCGATGGCAAGCGCGCAGAAGAAGTGCGCGGCCGGCGCTGCATCGGGTTCCGTTGCCTCGGCTTCACGCCACACGCGTTCCATGGCCCGCATCCAGTCGCGGTTTCCATCCTCGTCCTCGGCCCAGCGCGCGGAGAAGATGCCCGGCCGGCCTTGTAGCGCGTCCACGCAGAGGCCGCTGTCGTCAGCGAGCGCTGGAAGGCCACTCAAGTCGGCGGCCTCGCGCGCCTTCAAGTCCGCATTGTCGGCGAAGGTCACCCCAATTTCCTCCGGCTCGGGAAGGTCGAGGTCCTTGGCGCCGACGCACTGAATGCCGAGCGGCCCGACGAGCGCCGCGATCTCGCGTAACTTGCCGGAATTGTGGGTGGCGATCACCAGTTTGTCGCCGATCGACCTCACGCTGTTGCCCTTTGGCCGGCCGCTTTCAATTGCGCCTGAAAGATTTCCGAGCAGCCGATGCGCGCGAGCCGCAGGAGCCGAAGCAGGCCTTCCTCGTCATAGCATTCGCCCTCGGCGGTGACCTGCGCTTCGACCACCAGCCCGTCGGCCGTCAGCACGAAATTGCCGTCGCAGCCCGCCTGGCTGTCCTCGTCATAGTCGAGGTCGAGGACCGCGGCGCCGTTGTGAAAACCGCAGCTTACCGCCGCCACCTGCGTGCGAATCGGGTCGGCGGGAATGGCCTTGGATTCGAGCAGCTTGTCGACAGCGATTCGAAGCGCGACCCAGCCGCCGGAGATCGAGGCGGTCCGGGTCCCGCCGTCGGCCTGGATCACGTCGCAATCGACGATGATCTGCCGCTCGCCGAGCTTGCGCAGGTCGACGACGGCGCGCAGGCTGCGGCCGATCAGCCGCTGGATTTCCTGGGTGCGGCCGGACTGCTTGCCCTTCGCCGCCTCGCGATTGCCGCGGGTGTGGGTCGCTCTCGGAAGCATTCCATATTCCGCCGTGACCCAGCCCTGACCCTTGCCCCGAAGGAACGGCGGGACCTTGTCCTCGACGCTGGCGGTGCACAGCACGCGCGTGTCGCCGAAGCTGACGAGGCACGAGCCTTCGGCATGGCGCGTAAAGCCGGGCTCGAAGCTTAATTCTCGCATCTGGTCGGGGGCGCGTCCGGACGGGCGCATTCGGGCATTCTCCTGATACTGGTGCGGCAGCGTCTTAGCCGTCTTCGTCATTCCCGCGAAAGCGGGAATCCCGCTTTTCTTCGCCGCCGGTCTGGAACGAAGCGGGACCCCCGCTTCCGCGGGGGTGACGTGCATGTGAGCTCGACCTACATGACTCGCATGACCCAGCCGATTGCTGAATTGACCGACCGGATGCGGGAGATTTTCGGCCTGGTGGTCGAATCCTATCTGGAGCGCGGCCAGCCTATCGGCTCGAAAGTGCTCGCGGCATCGATCAACCTGTCCCCTGCTTCGATCCGCGGCGTGATGCAGGAATTGGAGGAGCGGGGGCTGCTTACCCACCCCCACACGTCGGCCGGGCGGATTCCGACCGACAGCGGACTTCGTCTCTTCGTCGACGGGATCATGCAGGCGGCAGCGCCCGATCCTCGCGAGCGGCGCGAGATCGAGCGGCAGATCGTCCGCGACCAGCCGATCGAGGATGCGCTTGCGGCCGCTTCGGCGGCGCTTTCGGGCCTCAGTCAGGCCGCCGGCGTGGTGCTCGCGCCGAAGCGCGAGCTGGTGCTCAAACAGCTCAGCTTCGTGCCGCTGAGCCCGCAACGCACGCTGGCGGTATTGGTCGGTGCCGACGGCAGCGTCGAGAACCGCATCGTCTCGCTCGACGGCGGCACCAGCGCCCATGCGCTGACGGAAGTCAGCAACTTCATCAACGCGAGACTCTCCGGACTGACGCTGGGCGAGGCCGAAGCACGGCTTCGCGCCGAGATCCGAGAGCGCAAGGAGTTGGCCGACGCGGCCGCAGCCGAGCTGGTGGCGTCCGGCCTCGCCGCTTGGTCTCACGACCACGCCCGCCGCCCGGTGCTGATCGTGCGCGGTCAGGCGAACCTGCTCGATGCAAGCGCAACGGAAGATTTGGAGCGCATCCGCATGCTGCTCGACGAGCTCGAAGAGGCGCAGGAAATCGCTCGGCTGCTCGAAGGCGCCCGCGACGCGCCGGGGTGCCGAATCTTCATCGGCTCGGAGAACCGGATGTTCGCGCTTTCGGGCTCATCGGTGATCGCGGCGCCCTATCGCGGGAGCCAAGGCGAGGTGGTCGGCGTTGTCGGGGTGATCGGTCCGACGCGGTTGAACTATGCCCGCGTGGTACCCATGGTGGATTTCACCGCGAAAGCACTCACGAGACTGATGGCATGACCGAGGCGACCAAGGACGAAGACGAGCTGCACGACGAGGCCGAAGAGCTTCGCAAGGAGACTGCGGACGAAGCGCCGGAAGTGGCGGAGCATGATCGCGTCGCCGAGCTCGAGAAGCAGCTCGATGAAGCACGCTCGAACGCGCTCTACGCGGCGGCCGAGACCCAGAACGTGCGGCGGCGGCTGGAGCAGGAGCTTCAGCAGGCGACGAGTTATGCGGCGGCGGGCTTCGCCCGCGACATGCTGCCGATCAAGGATCATCTTGACCGCGCGCTTGCGGTGGTTGGGGACGAACTCCGCGCCGACAAGACCGCGAGCCAGTTCCTCGCCGGCATCGAAGCCACCGCCCGCGAAATCGACGCCGCGTTCGCGCGCCACGGAATCAGCCGAATCAAGTCGGTTGGCGAGCCGCTCGATCCGCACCGCCATCAGGCGATGATGGAAATCCCGACCGATGAAGTCGAGCCCGGAACCATCGTCGAGGAGATGCAGCCCGGCTACATGATGAAGGACCGGCTGCTGAGACCGGCGCTGGTCGGAGTGGCGAAGAAGCCGGACTAATGAACTTCGCGGTGGTGGGTCTCGGCCTTGCTCGCGAGGCTGAACCTCGGTTCGGGTTCGACTGAGCCGAACAGGCGCCGAGCGACATAGCGGCCGACCTCGGGCCCATGCTTGAACCCGTGGCCCGAGCCGCCGCCGACCAGCAGCACATTCTCCCAGAGCGGGTGGAAGTCGATCAGGAAGTCGCCGTTCGAGCTGTTCTCGTACTGACAGACTTCGGAACCGGTCAGGAGCGCGCCTTTGAAGGAGGGAAAGCGGCGGTCGCGATAGGCGATGAGCTCGTCCAGCCCTTCCACGCTCGTTCGCCGGTCCTGAGTATCGGGATCGACCTCCGCGCCGTGAATGTCGTGCGCGAATTTGACTCCGCGTCCCTCAATATCGGGAAAGCCGTAGAACATGTCGCCGGCATTGAAGTCGGCCCAGCCCGGCATCCGATCGGGCAGGAACCGGCGCTCGCCTGCGGGTGCGGCGAAGTAGAAGACCTCCTGCCGAGTGACACGGATCCTCGGGCCGATCACTTCCGGGAAGAGCTTCGGAAGCCAGGGCCCGAGAGCGAAGACGAAACGGTCCGCGGCGATCCTTTCGCCCGACCCCAGGACGAGCTCGGAGAGCTGTTGGCTCGACGAGCGCGGGGGCTGTGCCGCACCTGCGCGATAGGTGCCTCCTGACCGACTGAAGTTCTGCACCAGGAGCTGCACCGAGCGCCGCGCCATCAATGCTCCGAAGGTCGGCTCATGGATGCCGATCTGGATGCCGGCGAAGTCGATCATCGGAAAACGGGTCGCCAGCTCGGCCTGCGTCAGGATTTCGGTGGCAAGCCCGAGCTCCCGGTGAGCGGCGAGCGTGTCGAGCGCATAAGGCTCCTCGGTCGGGAAAAAGAACAGGATTCCGCAGGGAATGAAGATCGGCAGGCCCGCGACATCGCTGAGCGCTTTCCATTGCGGAAGCGAATCCCGCGCCATTCGCGTGTAGATCGAGTCCTTGCCGTAGGCCGCCCGGATCAAGCGGGATTCTCCCCCCGACGATGATCGGCTGTTCCCCGGTCCCGATGCGTCCAAGAGGGTGACTTGTTGTCCGGCCTCCAGCAGGTGATGCGCGGTCCACGCCCCGAACACTCCAGAGCCGACGACGACGATATGTTCGCTCATCTTCGATCGCCGAAGGGAAGGATGGTCTCGAGCTGGGCGAGCGGAGCGATCCCGCGAACGCCTTGGCCGCGGCGCAGCATGAACACGTGGCTGACGATCTCGGCCTGCTGCTCGAGGCCGTAGCGCTGGAGCGGCCAGCCGGTCCTCACGGCATAATCGTAGCGGCAAAACGGATGACGCATCAGCGGAAGGTAGAAGCGGCCTTTCCTCTGCGTCTGCCAGACGTGCGTCATTTCGTGGATGAAGAGGCCCTGGCGGCCGATCGACTCCTTCGAGAAATCCTCCGACCATGCCGATCCCTTGGGGTCGAAGTGCAGACTGCCGCACGGAGTCATGACAGTGTTGCGCGGCTGGAGCGGCCACCATTTGCGCCCGATCAGCCGCACGCGCGAATAGTCGATCGCATCGCCGAAGATGGACCGGCATAATCCGGTCTCCCCTTCTGTCAGCGTTCGAGATTCCATGGGGGAACGCTAGCGCGCGGGGGCTCTGTGCGCCACTTGCGGCGTTAACAGCGCACCGCTAGGGCTGCGGCAAAAGCAAAACGGAGGAAGCGATCCCATGAGCGAGACTGCCGATCGGGTGAAGAAGATCGTCGTCGAACATCTCGGCGTCGAGCCGGACAAGGTGACCGAGGACGCGAGCTTCATCGACGATCTCGGCGCCGACAGCCTGGATATCGTCGAGCTGGTGATGGCTTTCGAGGAGGAGTTCGGGGTCGAGATTCCCGACGATGCCGCCGAGAAGATCACCACCGTTCACGATGCGATCGACTATATCGACCAGAACAAGGGCTGATCGCACAGTACCGTTTGCCCTGAGCTTGTCGAAGGGCTGGCCGTTTTTCTTCCCTAAGCCTTCTTCAAAAACTACAGGGCTTCGACAGCCCCGGATCAAGTCCGGGGCCGAACGGGTTTGGGCCTGTTTTCTTCGGAGTGAACTGAGATGCGCCGAGTAGTCGTCACCGGTCTTGGCCTCGTCACGCCGCTCGGCGGCGATGTCGAGACCAGCTGGAAGAACATCCTGGCGTCGAAGAGCGGCGCCGGGCCGATCACCAAGTTCGACGCCAGCGACCAGAAATGCCGCATCGCCTGCGAAGTGAAGCCCGCCGACCACGAATATGGCTTCGATCCGAACAAGCGGGTCGAGTTCAAGACCCAGCGCCAGGTCGATCCATTCATCGTCTATGGGCTCGATGCGGCCGGGCAAGCGGTCGAGGACGCGGGTCTCACCGAGATGGACGAGCAGACGCGGCTTCGCGCCGGAGTGTCGATCGGCTCGGGCATCGGAGGCCTTCCGGGGATCGAAAGCGAGAGCCTTGTCCTGCATGAGAAGGGGCCGGGCCGGGTCAGCCCGCATTTCGTCCACGGACGCCTGATCAATCTCGTCTCTGGCCAGGTGTCGATCAAATACGGCCTGATGGGCCCCAACCATGCGGTGGTCACCGCTTGCTCGACCGGAGCGCACTCGATCGGCGATGCCGCCCGGATGATCGCGATGGACGATGCCGACATCATGCTCGCGGGCGGGTCCGAGGCGACGATTTGTCCGCTCGGGATCGCGGGCTTCGCCCAGGCGCGGGCGCTCAGCACCAATTTCAACGACCAGCCGGAGAAGGCCAGCCGCCCTTATGACAAGGACCGCGACGGCTTCGTCATGGGTGAGGGCGCGGGCGTGGTGGTGCTCGAGGAATATGAGCATGCGAAGGCCCGAGGCGCCAAAATCTATGCCGAAGTGGTCGGATACGGCCTTTCCGGCGACGCTTATCATGTGACCGCGCCCCATCCCGAGGGCTCGGGCGGGTATCGCGCGATGGAAATGGCGTTGAAGAAGTCGGGGCTGCAGCCGTCCGACATCGACTATATCAACGCCCACGGCACTTCGACGCCGCTCGGCGACGAGCTCGAGCTTGGCGCGGTCCGGCGGCTGTTCGGCAATGCCATCGGCACGGTGTCGATGAGCTCGACCAAATCGGCGATCGGTCACCTGCTCGGCGGCGCCGGCGCGGTCGAAAGCATCTTCTGCATCCTCGCGATGCGCGACCAGATCGTCCCGCCGACGCTCAACCTCGACAACCCCGAGGAGAGCTGCGCCGGCGTCGACCTGGTGCCGCACAAAGCGAAGGAGCGGCCGGTTCGCGCCGTGCTCAACAACAGCTTCGGCTTCGGCGGCACCAACGCCTCGCTGATCATGAAGGCCGTGTGATGGCGTACTGCTCCCCGGCGAAGGCCGGGGTCCAGGCGGCGAAGCCGGAATGCACGATGGCGACAGACAGCCCTCCCGGGCTTCTGGACCCCGGCCTTCGCGGGGGAGCGCGAAGGTGAAACCGCTTCTGATTGTCGCCGCGGGGCTGATCCTTGCCGCCCTTCTGGTCACCTATTTCCTCTGGTGGGCGCCCGGGCCCAAGCCAGGGCCGCACGACGTCATCATCAAGGAAGGGTCGACGATTCGATCCGTGTCGCGCCAGCTCGCGAAGGAGGGAGCGATCCCGGGCACCGCTCGAACCTATTATGTCATGGCGCGGCTGTTCGGCTCGAGTGACCCAATCCAGGCTGGGGAGTTCGAAATTCCTAGGGAAATGGCGGGCTCTTCGGTGCTCGACCTGCTTCAGCACGGCAAGCCGAAGCTCCGGCTGATCACGGTCACCGAAGGCATGCCCTCGATCGTCGTCGAGGAGAAGCTGGCTTCGTCGCCTTATCTCACCGGCGCCACGCCAGACATCGAAGAAGGGTCATTGCTTCCCGACAGCTACGGCTATCAGCGCGGCGAAACGCGCGCGGCGCTCGTCAAACGCATGCAGCAGGCGATGACCAAGGCCATGGCCGCCCTGTGGCCGAGGCGGAGCATGGATTGCCCGGTCAATACGCCCGAGCAGGCGATCATCCTTGCATCGATCGTCGAAAAGGAAACGGCGAAGCCGGCGGAGCGGCCAATGGTCGCGGGCGTTTATTGCAATCGCCTGAAAATCGGCATGAAGCTCGATGCCGATCCGACCGTTATCTATCCCGTGACCAAGGGTAAGCCGCTCGGGCGGCGCATTCTTCGCTCCGAGCTCGACGCCGACAACGGTTATAATACGTACAAGCGCGCAGGGCTGCCCCAAGGTCCGATCGCGAACCCCGGCAAGGCGAGCATCGAGGCCGTCCTGCACCCGGCCCAGACCAAGGCGCTCTATTTCGTAGCGGACGGGACGGGTGGGCACGTGTTCGCCGACACGCTTGCCCAGCAGAACGCCAATGTCGCCAAATGGTACGCAATCCGCCGCCAGCGAGGCCAGATGTGAGCAATCGCGGGATTGGTCGCGCCCGAATGTTCATGGGCGCGCTTCTTCTGCTTGCCGCGATCGTCACCTGGGGCGTCGGCCTGATGATGAGTCCGCATGGTGACACTGTGGCGAAAGGGACCGAGCATGTCCGCACTACGATCGTCACCTTCATGCGCAACGGCGCAATCGGCACTCTGGTGCTCTGCGCCCTCTCCGCGTGGCTGCTGTTCCCGTCGCGCCGGCCGCGCTGGCCCGCGCGCGACTGGGCGCTGATCGCGGTGCTGGTGATTCTTGCGGCAAGCAGTCTCTATACGCTTGTCTGGCTCCAGGCCGCGGTGCTTCACTGAACCGCGAGGGCTTCGGACCTCAGATAGCCGACGCGCCGGTTCGGACCGCCATAGCCCCACGCCCAGCCGAGGCTCTCGTCCAGCATCAGGAAGGGTTCGCCCGCTGCGACGGTCTCCAGCACTTGCCCTTCGGATAAGGGCGCTACCCTGAGGACCGTATCCGTCGCGATCGTCCGGCGCAGCGGCTCGGCATAATGGGAAGCGATCACTCTGCCGGCGAGCGCGATATCCGCGAGATCTTTCCGGTAAGCGTTGAAATCGGGGTCGGGGAGCCGCGACGGGCCGGAGAGCGCGAATTCCTCAGCGCTGGTGGGCGTAGGCCGGCGCCTGCCCGATGATCGGCCGGTGGGCCGCGGAGCCACTGTCGCCCTCGCGGAGGTTGCGCTTAAACCCTTCAAGAAAATCTGCCCCGCTGCTGGTGCGGACGACGAACACGTTGCGGCGGTCGTCCTGGTCCCTCTCGCGGCGCAAATAGCCGAGCGCGCCGAGCGTGTTCAAGGCGCGAGTGACGACCGGCTTGGAAACACCGAGGACTCTCGCAAGACCGCGGACGGTATGGGGGCCAGGGGTCAGATAGACGAGCATCAGCAGCGCCATCTGCCGATTCGTGAGGTCTGGCTCCCCTGAACGGACGTAGGCGATGAGCGCCTTCATCCAGCCGGTAAGCGAAACCTCGCTCATTGCCGCCACTCTCCGTTACTCGTGCCGCGTAGCTTCATCCCTAAACCGGTAACGAGCCGAAATGTTGCAGGGGTGTTTCTTGATTTTGCCCGATTTTCGGCAGGTTCGCGGTTCAGGCCGCCGAATAAAGTTGCTGAAGAGCCGCGAAAAATGCGCGCAGCCCGAGCGCGTCGCCGCCCTTCGGACGTCCTGGTTTTCCGGGATCGCGCCAGGCCCAGGTATCGAGGTGCGCCCAGGCGATGTCGTCGGGCACGAATCGCCTCAGAAACAGAGCCGCGTAGATGCAGCCGGCCATCGGATTGTTGGCCATGTTCGAAAGATCCGCCACACTGCTCTTGAGATTCTCGTCGTACGCATCCCACAGCGGCATGCGCCAGACGGGGTCGTCCACGTCCCCCGCCGATTGTTTGATTTTGTCCGCCAAGTCATCCGGGTTTGCGAAGAGCGCGGGCAGGTCCGGCCCCAGCGCCACGCGGGCGGCACCGGTGAGGGTGGCGAAATCGAGAATCAGATCAGGGTTGTCCTCCGCCGCCCGGGCGAGCGCGTCGGCCAGGATCAGCCGGCCTTCGGCGTCGGTATTGTCGACCTCGACGAACAGGCCCTTGCGCGATCTGAACACGTCGCCGGGGCGATAAGCGCCTCCGCCGACGGCATTCTCGACCGCGGGAATGAGCAGATGCAGCCGGACGGGAAGCTGCTCGGCCATGATCAGCCTGGCGAGCGCCAGCGCGTGGGCCGCTCCGCCCATGTCCTTTTTCATAATGCGCATGCCCGACGCGCTCTTGAGGTCGAGACCCCCGCTATCGAAGCAGACCCCCTTGCCGACGATCGCCACACGCGGGTGCTCCGGCTTGCCCCATTCGAGCTCGATTAGACGCGGAGCCCGGGCGGCCGTTGCAGCGCCGCCGACTGCCGCGATCAGCGGATAGTCTTGCGCGAGCTCGTCGCCCGACGTGACGCGCACCTGGGCGGCACCGATCGCCGCGGCATCGCGCACGGCCTGTTCGAGCTGGGCCGGGCCCATGTCTGCCGCGGGCGTGTCGACCAGGTCACGGACCAGAGCGGTCGCCTCGGCGAGCCGGACGACCGAGTCGATCCTGGCCGGTTCGCCGGTGATCAGAACGCGCGGGCCGCGACCGGGCTCTTCCTTCGATCGATAGCGGTCGAAGCGATGCTGCGCGAGGAGCCAGCCGAGCCCAGCTGTTCCGGGTTCGCCTTCCGCGAGTTTGTAGGTCCCCTCCGGAAGGTTCTCGGCCAGTTTCGCGAGATCCCAGGGTGAGAGCGTGGATGGGTCCAGAACCGCGCTCACCACCTCGAAGTCGCCGCCGCGCGGAAGGAGCACGAAGGCAAAAGCTTTCTTGGCGTCGAACCGATGCGCTTCGATCAGCGCGCGGTCCTCCGGAGGGCGAGTCTTCAGCCAGCCTTCGAAGCCGCTCTTGCCGACGAGGTGAATGGCGCGCGCCTTCTGGCCGCGATCGGGCGAAAGGAGCGAAGCGAAGTCGGTCATGGCCTGGGCTCTAGCGTGAGGATCGGCCGCCGAAAACAGCGTGCTGACCTGACAAGGTTGGTTCAGCCCTTCCTTGACGTAGAGCGGACGAATAATGCCCAGCGCGACGCTTCAGGGTTTGATGATTGGCCATCCGAAAAATGCAAACTCTTCGGCGAAGAGTTCATTAATGACATTGATCTGATGGGCCTTTAAAACAGTCGCAGGTTCGTGCTTTTCCGACCGCAATCCCTTCTTCGCGTTCACGACGGATGGAGCCGCGAGACCGCGCGCCTCAAAAAAGCGCGCGATGTCCTCTCCCAGTGACGTGGTCTTCCATGGTGGACTGTCGATTCTACCATCGAAATCCCGGTAACGGCTTATATTGAGGACTCGAGTGATTTTGTCTTCATCGATGAGCCGATCAACTTCTGCGGCAACCTGTGATGCGGAATTGTCGGCCGTTGCGCCGCGTCGGTAAGCGCTTTCATTCCGGGACCAGTTCGCCAACGAGAGAACCTTGGCATATGGCGAACGCTCGACGAATAATAATTCGTATTGTTGCGCCTGAGGCACGAGCTGGAGGACTCGTGAAAGCGGCATATGATTGTAGAAACGTGATCTCGGAAGCCTGATAGACGCCAGCCGTTCGGGAGAGGCATCCCTGATATTTTGAACGTAGCGGCGCTCGACTTGTCGGCGAATCGGTGGAGGGTAGAGGTGTGTGGCGTAATTTCGCGGCTCGCCCGCTGTGCCGAGCCGATAGCGTTCGTCGGCGGGCATGATCGGCGTCACGATGTCACCAACGCCACAGATTTGCGAGAGGGCGATTTCGGCGCTTGTTCCGCCGACCTTGATGCCTTTGATGAAGACAAAGCGATGCTCATGCGACAGAATCATCAGCCGACTGTAATGGCAACAGGCATGACGCGAAACGATCAGCGTCGGCTGCGGTAACCTCTGTTTCTAATGATCCCCAACTTCTTCATCGTCGGAGCGCCCAAGTGCGGGACCACTGCCTGGTACGAATATTTGAGGCAGCATCCTGACATCTTCTTTCCCGACGAGAAGGAGCCGCACTATTTCGCCACAGACCTCCCCGGCTTCCGAACCGCGAAGAGCGAAGCGGATTTCCTGGCGCTCTATGCCAATGCTCGCGGACCGGTGCTGGGCGACGCCTCGGTGTTTCACCTCTACTCCAGCACCGCTGCAGAGCGGATCGCTGCGTTCAACCCAGAGGCGCGGATCCTCATCTTCTTGCGGGAGCAGGAGACGTTTCTCCCCTCGCTTCACCAGCAGTTCCTCTACACGCTGGATGAGGACGTGGAGGATTTCGAAACGGCATGGCGCCTTTCGGGCAAGCGCGCCGGCAGCGAGATTCCTGCGACGTGCCGAGAGCCGCGAATGCTGGATTATGCAGCGATCGGCCGCTTCGACGAACAGGTGGAGCGCTATTTGGCAGCTTTCCCGAGCGACCAAATTCGAATCGTCCGGTTCGAACAGTGGACGGCAAATCCGCGTCAGACCTACTGCGATATCCTGCAGTTCCTCGGCGTCTCCGACGACGGCCGAACCTCCTTCCCTCGTGTGAACGAGGCGCGATTCAACAGATGGGCGATGCTGGCCGTCTTGTCGCACCGGCCGCCGGGCTGGCTCCGCAGGGTGATCGATCTGATGCATCGATCGTCCGGCCGCGAGACTCTCGGGATCGGCGCCAGGATAATCGCAATGAACCGGCAGGCTGGTTATCGGTCGTCTCTCGACTCCGCGCTCAAACAGGAGATCATCGACTATTACGCGGATTCAAACAGGCAACTGATCGGGCATATTGCACCGCTGATTGAGGAAAAGCACTCGATGGACGCCCTTTCATCGGCTCCGCGACAAGCGTGATCTGACGGGGCGATCACCTTCAGCCGACCGGGGACCGCCAGGCGCTTCGGCAGCATTCCGGCGCTTCGACATTGCTTGTTTCATTCCGCGCCACCAATCGCGGCCCGCCACGCCCGCCACCACGCTCCAGCGCGGCGCAATTGCGACGGCCCAGCACGGCAGGCGCAATGTCAAGGGAAGAGCGCTCGACAGGCGTCGCAGTTCGGTCACGACCCGTGGCGAATTCACGAGCTTCCGACCGCCGACATGCGACACGAGATTGGACGCGAGGAATCGAGACAGGTCCCTGTTCGCGAGCTGACTCCTGCCCTCTTCGGTGCCGAGAAAATAGTGCAGATGGTAGGGCACTTCGCCCTTGCGCCGCTCATGGCCCGAATGTTCGATGTGCCAGACGCTCAGTATCGCCGAGCTGTGAGCGAAGCCTTCGGACATGCAGAGCCTCAGCCACCAATACATGTCTTCGCCGGCGGCCACCCCCGGCGGGAAGCCGCCGGATCGGTGCCATGCGTCACGCCGGATCACGATCGACGATGAGCTCATGATTCCGTAGCCTCGCCGGTAGAGATCCAGCGGCCGGTCGAGCCTGCCGACGAAATGTCGCGGCAGCGCACTCGGTTCCGGCAAAAGTCGGCCATGCGGACCGGGCTTTGCCAGGCGGACGGTGAGTACGGTGGCATCGCCGAAATCAGAGGCCAGCCGCTCGATCTCGGCGAGATAGGTCGGCAGCCATTCATCGTCGCCGTCGAGAAAGGCGATGAAGCGCGAGCGGGATTCGTCCGCTCCGCGGTTTCGCGCGGCGGAAACACCTGCATTGTCCTGCGATATGATGCGCCATTCGATTTTCGCGGGAGCGCCGGACAAGACGTCACGCGCAATCTTTACGGATCGGTCGGATGAACCGTCGTCGACGATGATGAGCTCGTCGGGGGGCCTGGTCTGGGCGATGACGGAGCCGATCGTCCGAGCGACGGCCGCTTCCTTGTTGAACAGCGGAATGACGACGGACACCGAGAACAGGCGCGGAGCTGGGTTGTCCGTCACCCTTTTCGCCGCCCGTACGCCGTCCAATAAGGGACCTTGTCGGAGAAGCGGATCCGGTCGAGCCCGGCGGCCTCCATCATCTGCCGGATCTGCTCGCGCGAGAAGCGCTGCTCGAGCCTCGTCCCGAAGCGGTCGAGCGCATCGGTGCGCATGCTGTAGAAGCTTCGCTGTCGGTAAGCGCTGAGCGGCCAGTGGCTGACGTCCCCTCCAAGTCGCTCGGCCAGACGGGCGAACCTTGCAAGCGGCCAGTAGACCGCCACGGCGATCGCGGACGTGAGGCCGTGGCGCAATCCAAACGGCAGCTGGGCGATCGTCCGGCGGCCGACATCGCTGAGCCGCCACAAGGCGGCGTACCAGCCCGGCCGATTGTCGAAAGCATAATAGACGTAGAGCAGGAAAGGCGCCCCCGGCTTGAGCTTGCGCACGCAGTCGCGGAGGGCTGCGGCGCTGTCCGGGATGTGGTGGAGGACTCCCACGGAATAGCCAAAATCCTGGCTCGAGTCCTCGAGCGGCATGGTGTCACTCGACGCCAGATGGAAGCGCACGTTGCCGAGGGGCTCGAGCCGCCTGCGCGCAACGTCCAGGGCCCGGGACGACGGGTCGATGCAGTGGAGCAGACCGACTCGCGGAGCAATTCCGGCGGCCCACCTGCCCGTGCCGCAGCCGAGATCGAATCCTTCCGCGTTCGGCGGCAGTTCGTCGAACGGAAAAATGCCGAAATATCCGTCGAACTGAAGCTGGTATTCGGCTCCGCTCAGCTTCGATTGGTCGAACGCCGCCCACTCACGCCCGAAACCATCGACCGTTTTCGGATCGATGTTGGGCGCACTCGAGCCACGTCCCGAAGGTCCCTCGTGCCCCACGAGTCGAACCATTATTCACGCACCTAACCTTCGTAAAGTGGTTCAGGCGTAAGTGAGGCGGAAAGCAGAAGGGTGGCCCGAAGCAAGCTTCGACAAATCTCGCCGCCAGTCTCGGCTCAGCGCGAGTAGAATTCGATAACCAGGTTCGGTTCCATCCGGACCGGATAGGGAACCTCGTCCAGCTTGGGAACGCGGGTGAAGGTCACCTTCGAGGTGCCGTCGGGCGCGACATAATCGGGGATGTCGCGCTCGGCGAGGCTCTGCGCCTCGATCACCAGCGCCATCTCCTGCGCCTTGGACCCGAGCTCGACCACGTCTTCGACGTCAACCCGGCGGGATGCGATGTTGCACTTCACGCCGTTCACCCGAACGTGGCCGTGGCTGACGAGCTGCCGCGCCGCCCAGATGGTCGGAGCGAACTTGGCGCGATAGACGACCATGTCCAGTCTCCGTTCCAGCAGCCCGATCAGGTTCTGCGAGGCGTCGCCCTTCATGCCGATCGCGTCGGAATAGTTCCGCTTGAACTGCTTCTCGGTGATGTCGCCGTAATAGCCCTTGAGCTTCTGCTTGGCCCGGAGCTGAATGCCGTAATCGCTGATCTTGCTCTTGCGCCGCTGCCCGTGCTGGCCGGGGCCGTATTCGCGGCGGTTGACCGGGCTCTTGGGACGCCCGAAGACGTTCTCGCCCATGCGGCGGTCGAGCTTGTATTTGGCGCTGGTGCGCTTGGTCACGTCAGAATCTCCAATTTGCTTTCAGTTCTTGTCGCTATTCCTTCCTGATCCGAAAAGTGGCTTTCACTTTTCGGGAAAGGGTAGCGCGCCCGGACCGCACCGCCGAGCTTTGCACTCGGCGCGATCGCCGCTTCACCGGGCATGCGGGATCAATTGCGAGCGGCGCACCTAG
>DASUIC010000141.1:0-7323 GCA_036273215.1 Sphingomicrobium sp. | reverse complement strand
CGGCCCTTGCGCTGGACCTTGCGGATGTTCG
Source organism: Sphingomicrobium sp. (assembly GCA_036273215.1). GTDB lineage: Bacteria > Pseudomonadota > Alphaproteobacteria > Sphingomonadales > Sphingomonadaceae > Sphingomicrobium. Next base: position 7,292 of record DASUIC010000141.1, on the reverse strand, counting down.
CGGTGAACATGTCCGGCTCGGCCTCGGCGATGGCGCGGCTGAAGCGTTCGGCGAAGCTCTTGACCGCGCCCCAGTCCTTCGAGGCGTCGAGCGGGGCGACGACGTGCAGGCCCTTGCCGCCCGACAGCAGCGGGAAGGTCTCGAGCCCGAGGTCCTTGAGCAGGCCGCGCAGCTTCACCGCCGCTTCCTTCACCTTGGCGAAATCGAGGCCGACATCGGGATCGAGGTCGAACACCAGCCGGTCGGGAAATTCGATCTTGTCGCTCCGGCTGCCCCAGCCGTGGAACTCGATCGTTCCCATCTGGACGCAGGCGAGCAGCCCCTTGATGTCGTCGAAGTAGAGATAGTCCTGGACGATCCCCTTCTTCTCCTTGACGGGCACGTGCTTGACGTCGGGGCCGAACGAGCCGGTGTCGTGCTTCTGGAAAAAGCATTTCTTCGAGCGGCCCTGCGGGCAGCGGATCAGGGTCATCGGCCGCTCAGCGCAATCGACCATGATCAGGGGTTCGACGGCGGCATAATAATCGGCGAGGTCGAGCTTGGTGAGCTTCTCGTCGGGGAAGATCATGCGGTCGGGACTGCTGATCTTGATGCCGAAGCTCTCCGCAGTCCTCTTCTCCTCCCCTTTCGGGGAGGTGGCACGCCGAAGGCGTGACGAAGGGGCCCCTCCACCGCCTTTGGCGGTCCCCCTCCCCTTATGGGGAGGATGTAAATGTTGCGGCGTTTCGACCACCACCTCTGAGGCCGGCTTGTCCTCGCGCAGGCCGAGGAAGCTCGGGTGGCGCAGGATGCCCTCGTTGGTGAATTCGGTGAAGGCGATCTCCGCGACCAGCTGCGGCTCGATGAAGTGCGCGCCCTTGCGGTCGGCGCGGGGCACGTCGACGGGCGCCTTGTCGACCGCGAGCGGGCGCATCAGGTCCATCATCTCGTCGATCGACCTCGCGTTGAAGCCGGTGCCGACCTTGCCGACGTAGGTGAGCTCCCCCTTCTCCTTCGCGGCGAGGAGCAATGAGCGGAAGCCCAGACGCTTGTCGCTTTCCGACCAGCCGACGATCACAAATTCCTGGCGCTCGATGCACTTGATCTTGAGCCAGTTGCGGGTGCGGACGCCCTTGTAGGGGCAGCTCGCCTTTTTCGCGACGATGCCCTCGCCCTTCTGCCTGCACACCTCCTGGAACAGCGCCTCGCCCTTGCCGATCACATGGTCGCCGTAGATGATCGGCGGGTTGACGCCGGCGAGGAGCGAAGCGAGGCGGTCCTTGCGGACGATGTTGGGCAGCCGCTTGATGTCCTCGCCCTTATCGACCAGCAGGTCGAAGGCGTAGAAGACCAGGTTCGCGCCCTTGCGGTCCTTGAGCGTCGACTGGAGCAGCTGGAAGCTCGGCTTGCCGTTCGCGTCGAGCGCGACCGCTTCGCCGTCGATCAGGCAGCCGGCGGGGAGGCTGGCGGCGGCCTTGACCAGCGCCTTGAACTTGTCGCTCCAGTCCTTGCCATGGCGCGTGAACGCGCTCGCGACTCCATCGCCGACGCTGAGCAGCAACCGATAGCCGTCATATTTATATTCGTAGAGCCAATCGCTTCCGGTCGGCACGTCGTCGACCAGCGTCGCGAGCTGCGGCGGCTGGAACGGCGGGGGCGCCTTGGCTGCCTTCTTCTTCGCGCGGCCGCCCTTCTGGCCGCCGCGGTTGGAGCGCCAGACGTCCTCGCCCGCCGCGATTTCGGCCATGGTCCGGCCGGTGGTGACGCTGGTCACATCATTGTCGACCAGCGCGTCGCCATGCTCGGGATCGGCATATTCGTCGGTCACCTTCTTCAGCATCCACGGCTCGCCGCGTTCGCCCGGACGCGGGCTCAGGCGGAACAGCACCCATTCGCCCTTCATCCGCTGGCCTTCGAGCGTGAAGTGGAGATGCCCTTCCTCGATGGTCTTCGACGGGTCCTTGCCCGGCTGCGGGATCCAGCGACCCTCGTCCCACAGCATCACCGTGCCGCCGCCATATTCGCCGGCGGGGATCGTGCCCTCGAAGTCGCCATAGTCGAGCGGGTGGTCCTCGGTGCGCATCGCGAGGCGTTTCTCGGCGGGGTCGATGCTCGGGCCCTTCGGCACGGCCCAGCTCTTCAGCACTCCATCGAGCTCGAGCCGGAAGTCCCAGTGAAGCCGCGTCGCCTCGTGCTTCTGGACGACGAAGCTGTCGCCCTTGCCCTCGAGCTTGCGGCCCTTCGGCTCCTTCGTCTTCGAGAAGTCGCGCTTGCGATTGTAGGTCGCAATGTCGAGGCCGCGCTGGGCCATGGTTTAGCTCTTCCGCCCGCCGGCCGCCTTCTTCGCCGGAGCCTTCTTGGGCGCATGGCGCGACGCGGTCTTCCTCGCGGCGCTCTTCTTGGCAGCACCGTGCCGGTTCTCGTTCGCCGCCTTGCCGCCGGCCTCCGACGTGTTGAGACTTCGCTTCAGCGCGGCCATCAGGTCGACGACGTTGGAGCCCTTGGCCGGCGCGCTTTCCGGCTCCTCGATGATCTTCTCGCCCTTGTGCTTCTGCTTCTCCTCGATCAGCCGATGGAGCGCGTCGACGTAGCGGTTGTGGAACTCGGTGGGATCGAACTTGCCGGTCTTCCGCTCGATCAGCATCGAAGCCATGTCGAGCAGGTCCGCGTCGGGCTTCTCGTCGCCGATTTCGCGGAAATAGGACTGCGCCTTGTGCACTTCGTCGGCATATCGGAGCGTCTCGAGCAGCAGGCCGCGGCCGCACGGCTTCAGGGACACGACATATTCCTGACCGCGCATCGCGAGCTGCCCGACGCCGACCTTCTTCGCCGCCTTCAGCGCATCGCGGAGGACGACATAGGCCTCTTCCGCCAGGTCATCCGCCGGGACCACGAAATAGGGCTTGTCGTAGTACATGGCGTCGATGTCGTGGGTATCGACGAACTCGACGAGGTCGAGCGTCTTCTTGCTCTCCAGCTTCACGCTGTCGATCTCTTCCTGGTCGAGCAGCACGTAGTGGCCCTTGGAAACCTCGTACCCCTTGACGATCTGGTCGCGATCGACCGGGCCGACGCCCGGCACGACCTTCTCGTACTGGATGCGCTGACCGGTGGGCTCGTAGATCTGATGGAACTGGATCGCGGCGCCGCTCTTCGTCGCGGGGAACAGCTCGACGGGGATCGACACCAGCGCCAGTCGGATTTGCCCTCGCCAGATCGCGCGCGCAGCCATGACATCGCCTCCTTCAGAGACGATTCAATTCATTGCATCACCGACTCGTTCCGAGTCGCGGCTTTGAGGCTTGCGACGAATGCCGGCACGTCGCCGCCTTCCGTGGCCAGGTTGACGATCGCCGAGCCGCAGATCACCCCGCGCGCTCCGGCCTCGAGCGCGGCGCGGACATGCTCCGGCCTGGAGATGCCAAACCCGAAGATGGGCGGCGGGGCGCCTGCTTTTCTGAGGCGATCGATCACGGAAGAATCGAACTGCCCGCCAGCGTGCGTTCCGGTGATCCCCGCGCGGCTGACGCAATAAGTATAGGCCTTCGAAAGCGACGCGACCCGCTGCAGCGCCGGTTCGGGCGTATTCGCGGCCGCGATCAGCACCGGCTCGACGCCCGACTGCTGCATCTCGCGCGCGAACGGCTCCGCTTCGAGTGTCGGAACATCGGCGATTAGCAGGCTGTCGGCGCCCACTTCGGCCGCATCGCGCATGAATCCTGCGCGCGCCATCACGAGGTTTGCGTAGGTGAGGATTCCGACCGGCACCTGCGGGTGGCGCTCGCGGAACCCGGCGATCAGGTCGAAACAGTCGCCGACCCGGACGCCAGCCGCGAGCGCTCGCTGCGCGGCCGCCTGGATGACCGGACCGTCTGCGATCGGATCGGAGAAGGGGATCCCGACCTCGATCATGTCCGCGCCGCCCTCGACAAGCGCGTCGAGCAGATGCGCGCTGGTCTGAAGGTCGGGATCGCCGAGCATCAGGAATCCGCCGAATGCGCCCTCGCTGTTCAACCGATCGAACATTGCTGCGTAGCGGCTCATGCGAGCAACGCCTGCGCCTGCGCGACGTCCTTGTCTCCGCGCCCCGAGAGTCCGACGAGGATCGTGCTTTCGGGCTCTTCCTTCGCGAGCCTCAATGCATGAGCGAGCGCATGGGCGGACTCGAATGCGCAGATTATGCCTTCGCTTTCCGCGAGCGCCTTGAATGCCGCGAGCGCTTCGTCGTCCGTCGCGCCTACGTATTGCGCGCGTCCGCTCTCCTTCAGATAAGCGTGCTGCGGTCCGACCGCCGGATAATCGAGGCCGGCGGAAACCGACCAGCTTTCGGTGATCTGCCCTTCATCATCCTGGAGCACGTAGGTTTCCGCGCCGTGGATGATGCCCGGAGTTCCGCGCAGCAGCGTCGCTCCATGTTCACCACTGTCGAGGCCCTTGCCCGCGGGTTCGACTCCGATCAACCGCACCTCGTCGTCGATGAAGTCCGCGAAGAGCCCGATCGCGTTCGAACCGCCGCCGACGCACGCGATGACCGCGTCCGGGAGATGCCCGAGCTGTTCGATGATCTGTGCGCGCGCCTCGCGCCCAATCACGCACTGAAACTCGCGCACCATCGTCGGAAAAGGGTGCGGGCCTGCCGCCGTGCCGAGCAGATAATGTGTGGTCTCGAAACTGGCAGACCAATCACGAAGCGCCTCGTTGATGGCATCCTTGAGAGTCTGCCCGCCGCTTTGCACCGGAATGACCCGAGCACCCATCAGCTCCATGCGGAAGACGTTGAGCTGCTGCCGCTCAACGTCCTTCGAGCCCATGTAGATTACGGTCTCGAAGCCGAGCAGAGCGCCGACGATCGCGGTCGCGACGCCGTGCTGCCCCGCACCGGTCTCGGCAATCAGGCGAGTTTTACCCATGCGCTTGGCGAGCAGGCCCTGGCCGAGCACCTGATTGGTCTTGTGCGCGCCGCCATGAAGCAGGTCCTCGCGCTTTAAATAAATGCTGCCCGGCAGGTTACGGCAGCGCGTCAGCGGAGTCGGCCGGCCCGCGTAATTTGCGAGCAGTCCATTCAGTTCACCCGTGAACGCAGGGTCTTCCTGCGCGTCGAGGAACGCCGCCTCGAGCTGCTCGAGCGCGGGGACGAGGATTTCGGGCACATAGCAGCCGCCGAAGCGGCCGAAGCGGCCGTTCAGGCGCACGCGCGAAGCCGCTCGCGCGAGCTCGGTCGAAGCGCATCGAACAAGGCCGCAATCTTCTGCGGCGACTTGCGCCCGGGCCGCTCGTCGAGCGCCGAGCCGACGTCGATCGCATAGCCGCCGAGCCGCTGCGCCCGCGCGGCGTTGCAAGGCCCGATGCCGCCCGCAACCACTGCGTTCGAGAGCTGGCGATGTGCACTGATCAGGCTCCAGTCGAATGCGCGCCCGCTGCCGCCGTCGGCATTGTCGAACACCAGCCGGTCGCCGCCGCGCCCGCTGAGCGGCTCGCGCCCGACGCTGACGGCGGTCCAGATCTCGCACCTGCCGTGAAGCTCGCGACGCAGCGAGCGGACATATTCGACGTCTTCGTGCCCATGCAGCTGCACCGCGTGGAGGTTCAGAAGAGTCGCGAGGTCGCCGACCACGGACAGCGGCGCGTCGCGGAACACGCCGACCGGCAACATGCCCGACCTGCGGGCATGGCCGGCCAGCGGCGCGGATTCGTTGGCCGTGACATGGCGGGGGCTGCCAGGCACGAAAACGAAACCTGCGAAGGTGGCGGCGCGGGAGGCGCGGATGTCCTCCTCGCGATTGAGGCCGCACAATTTCGTCCGTCCGAAGATCAGCTCGCGCGCCGCCTGCGCCGGCTCCGACGCGCGCATCAGCGATGAGCCGACGAGGAAGGCATCGACCTGCCCCGCGAGCCGGTCGACGTCGGCGCGGCTGCAAATGCCCGATTCGCAGACGAGCACCCGGTCGGGCGCCAGACTCGCCAGCCGCTCGGTCGTCGCGAGGTCGATCGAGAAATCGCGAAGGTCGCGGTTGTTGATTCCGATCAGTCGCGCTCCGAGCGCGAGCGCCCGCCGCATCTCGCTCTCGTCGTGCACCTCGACAAGCGCATCCATGCCGAAACACGAAGCTTCGTCGATCATCATCCGCGCGTCATCATCGTCCAGAAGCGAGAGCATCACGAGCACAGCGTCGGCGCCGGCAATGCGCGCCTCGACGACTTGGCGTGAATCGATGAAAAAGTCTTTGGCGAGGATCGGCCCGTCGAATTCGGCACGGGCCGCCGTAAGGTCTCCGAGCGAGCCACCGAAATAGAGCTCGTCAGTGAGAACGCTCAGCGCATCGGCGACCCCCGCGTATCCGCGGGCGAGCGCAGCGGGATCAGCTCCCGCCCGGATTGCACCCGCGGAAGGCGACGCTCTCTTGATCTCGAGGATGAACCGCGCTCCGCCACGAGCGAGTGTCGCCGTAAGGCTGCGCCGGGTCCGCGTTGCCCGTGTCCGCAACTGCTCGATCGAGAGATCGGCGAAACGGATCCTGAGCTCGCCGCGCTTCGCGGAAGCAATCTCCGCCAGTACTCCGGTTGGTTCACGCACGGGTCACCTCGACGAACCGGTCGAGCAGGTCGCGAGCCTGTCCGGAGGACATGGCGTCGAGCGCCATCGCGACGCCGGTGCGCAGGTCGGCCGCCTTTCCTGCCGTCATCAGCAGCGCTCCGGCGTTCAAAGCGACAATCGACGAATCGGCTTCGCGCGCGCGTCCGCCGAGCAGCTGCGAAAGACGCGCCGCATTCTCGCGGGGCGAGCCGCCGACGATCCGCTCCAGGGGCAAGCGCCTGAGGCCAGCCTGCTCGGGCGTGATCTCCAGCTCCTCGAAGCCCTCTTCGCTGACGAGGATCGCCTGGGTGAAGCCGTGGAGCGCGATCTCGTCGAGCCCAGACCCGTGCACCACCAGCGCACGCAAGACTCCCAAGGCGCGCAGGGTCTCGGCGATCGGTCTCAGCAGCCGCGCGTCCGCCACTCCGAGCAGCTGAACTTTCGGCTGCGCCGGATTGAGGCATGGGCCAAGCAGGTTCATGATCGTCCTGACCTTCAGCGCCCGACGGACCGCGCCCGCATGCGCGATGCCCGGGTGATAATAAGGCGCCAGCAGGAAGCAGAAGCCGGTCTGGTCAAGCACATCGCGCGATTCGAGCGGCGTCAAATCCAGACGCGCTCCGAGCGCTTCGAGGACATCGGCCGACCCGCACTTCGACGTGAAGGAGCGGTTGCCGTGCTTGACGATCGGCAGGCCGCAGGCCGCCGCGACCATGCCCGCCGCCGTCGAGACGTTGAT
>DASUIC010000140.1:0-12564 GCA_036273215.1 Sphingomicrobium sp. | reverse complement strand
CGAACAGCGTCGTCGTCAGATCGATGTTCGAGACGTCGCGGAGGACGCGCTGTCGGAGCGCGATCGAGCGCAGGTCCTCGACGTTCCGGCGAAGGGTCGCTTCGTCGTAGGAACCGCCGTCGAGATATTCGAACAGGAAATGCGGAAGCCGCGCTTTTGCGAGCGCCCGGTAATCGCTGACGTTGGCGGCCCTTCGGCTCAATTCAGGACGCGAAGCTCGGGTCGAGGCGGTAGGCCTTGCGCTTTATCGCCGGCCACGCAAGCAGCTTGGCCGCGAGCGGCAGTCCGACCGCGCCCTGCTGCGCCGTCACCTCGGGGGCCCCCTGCGGCGGATTGTTGATCGCCGCCCCGCCCGCCAGCGCCAGCACCTGGGCATGGCAAGCGCGCTCGAGCGTGTAGATGCGGACGAACGCCTCGCCGATGGTCTCGCCGACAGCAAGAGTGCCGTGGTTCCGGAGAAGCATCAGGTTCTTCGCTCCAAGATCGGCCACGACGCGCTCGCGCTCTTCGAGGTCGACGGCAATGCCTTCATAATCGTGGTAGGCAACATCATCGCGCACCAGCATCGCCGCCTGTGTGAGCGGCATCAGGCCATCTGCCTGCGCGCTCACCGCCTGCCCCGCGGGCGTGTGCAGGTGCATGACGGCATGCGCATCCTCCCGCGCCATGTGCACCGCCGAGTGGATCGTGAAGCCTGCCGGGTTGGTGACGAACGGACTCTCCTGGACGGCGTTGCCCTCAACGTCGACCTTGATCAGCGACGACGCGGTCACTTCCTCGAACATCAGATTGTAGGGGTTCAAAAGGAAATGGTGCTCCGGACCGGGGATGCGCACCGATAGGTGGGTAAAGACGAGATCGTCCCAGCCATAATGAGCGATCATCCGGTACGCTGCCGCGAGGTCGACCCGGAGCGCCCACTCCTCCTCGCTGACCTGCTCTTGCATCGAAGGAATTTCGAAGCTCTCGAGTGGCCTTCCCACCGACATTCCACGGCTGAAGCTTTCAACTCGATTCATGTTGGCTGCTCCTGTCTATCGGGGTGCGCTGCGGCGAAGGCGTCGAGCTTGTTGGCATTCTCTTCTGCCCGCAGCAATGTCGGCCAGTCGCCGATCGGCACGTTGAACCGGCGGGCGTTGTACAGCTGCGGCACGAGGCAGATGTCCGCGGCCGTCGGCGCATCTCCGAACAGGAACGCCCCGGCCTGCGGCTTCGCGAGCGCCTCGAGCGCGGGCAAACCCTCGCTGATCCAATGCGCGTACCAGCGGTCCACATCTTCCTGCGAATGGCCAAGCTCTCCCTTGAGATATTTGAGCACGCGCAAATTGTTCAGCGGGTGGATGTCGGCGACGATGACCAATGACATGGCGATGACATGCGCCCGAGTCTCCGCCGCCGCCGGCACGAGCGGCTGGTTGGGGAATTTCTGGTCGAGGTAGCCGATGATCGCCATGGTCTGGGTGATCCGATGGCCATCGATGTCCAGCATCGGCACCAGGCCTTGCGGATTCAGGGCCTTGTAATCGTCCGAGCGCTGCTCGTTTTCCAAGAGGTTGATCGGCCGCTGCTCATACTCAACCTGCTTCAGGTTGAGAGCGAGGCGGAGGCGGTACGCGGCCGAGGAACGGTAATAATCGTAAAGGATGATCCGGCTCATGGCAGCGGGTGTTTACTCGCCCGCAACGAAGGGCGCTATCACTTCCGATGGCACGCGGATCGGACGGCCGAGCGCCTTGTCGATGATGGCCCATTCGGTTTTGGCGCGAACGCAGGTCTTCCCATCCGCGCCGGTGAACTCCACGAAGCGGGCGAAGCGCGCGCCTTTTGGCGCGTCGCCGACCCACGTCCGCGCGGCGATCAGGTCACCTTCGTGAGCGGAGCGCAGATAATCGATCTCGTGCCGCACCACGACCCAATAGTAAGCGTCCCGGTGCGCCGGGTCCGCGACGCTGTCCCAGTGAGCGACCGCGACCCGCTCCATCCACTGCACCCAGACCGCATTGTTGACGTGCCCGAGCTCGTCAATGTGCTCGGGCGCCACGGTGAAGGTGAGCTCGAAGACCGGGCGCGTCACTTCACCTGCGTCAGCATGAACGCGTACGTTTCCGCCACCTCGTGGAGCTTGTCCCACCGTCCGGACTTGCCGCCGTGCCCCGCGCCCATGTTGATCTTCAGGAGCAACAGATTGTCGTCGGTCTTGGTCGCGCGCAGCTTCGCCGCCCATTTGGCCGGCTCCCAATAGGTCACGCGCGGATCGGTGAGGCCGCCGGTGATCAGCATCGGCGGATAATCCTGCGGCTTCACCTGATCGTAGGGCGAATAGCTCCGGATGTAGTGGAATGCCTCGGCGTCCGTGATCGGATTGCCCCACTCGGGCCATTCTCCAGGGGTGAGCGGAAGCGAGTCGTCGAGCATCGTGTTGAGCACGTCGACGAACGGCACGTCGGCGACGACGGCGCCCCACAGCTCGGGGTCGGAATTGACCACCGCACCCATCAGCTCGCCGCCGGCCGAACCGCCGTTGATCGCTATCTTGCCCGCGCGAGTGAACTCCGCCGTGATGAGCCCCTTCGCGACATCGACGAAGTCGTTGAACGTGTTGGTCCGCTTGGTCAGCTTGCCGTCGAGGAACCAGCGATAGCCGAGGTCGTCGCCGCCGCGGATGTGGGCGATCGCGCAGGCCCAGCCACGGTCGGTGAGGCTGATCCGGTTCGAGTTGAAGATCGGCGGGATCGCATGGCCGTAGGCGCCGTACGCATAGAGGAACAGCTTGCCTTCGCCGTTCTTCTCGAAGCCGCGTCGATACACGATCGAGACCGGGACCCTGGCGCCGTCGCGTGCCTCGATCGTCAGCCGCTCGGTCGCATATTGTGACGCGTCGTAGCCGCTCGGCACTTCCTGGACCTTGCGCACCACGAGTTCGCCCGAGTCGGCGTGATAGTCGTAGGTCGTCATCGGCGTGACCATCGATGAGTAACCGATCCGGTAGCTCTCGGGGGCATATTCCGGGTTGCCCATGAAAAAGGCGCTGTAACTCGCTTCCTGGAACGGGATCCGCGACTCCTCGCCGGCGTAAGTGCGCAGGAGCAGCTGATCGAGGCCATCGACCCGGCTGCTGATCGCGAGATGGTCTCGGTAGGAAGTGACGCCCGTCAGATAGATTCGGTCCGATCCTTCGATGATCGTCCGCCACTCCTCGGGGTTCGCAACGTCCGCCTCCGCGAGGCGGAAGTTCACGTGGCTGTCGTTGGTGTGGATCCAGAGTTTCTCGTGGGCGGAATCGACGTGATATTCCCGGCCCTGCTTTCGGGGGCTGATCAACGTCAGCGGCTGTGACGGGTCGTCCGCCGGCGTGAACCGCACTTCGGTCGTCGTGTTGTCGCCGGTGGAGATGAGGACCAGCGTCCGGTCGTGCGACCGGCCGATGCCGACCGAGAAGCCCAGCTCCTCGGTTTCTTCGTAGAGGGTCACGTCCGCCGGATCGCCGAGCCGGTGATAGCGCGCACGATAGCTCCGCCAATTGTCGTTCACCTCGGTGAAGACGATGCCGGCGCTGTCGCTGCTCCACACCGGCTGGCCGATGCCGACCTTCGTGACCGTTTCGATGTCTTTGCCGGTGGCGAGGTCTCGGATGCGCAGCTCGAATCGCTCCGAGCCGTCATAATCGCCCAGCGTTGCGAGCAGTTTTCCGTCGGGGCTGACCTCGAGCGCTCCGAGGCGGAAATATTCGCGTCCTTCGGCTTCGGCCGGCTCGTCGAAGATGATCTCCTCGGCACCGCCTCGCACCGGCTTCCGGTACCAGCTGCGATATTGTGCTCCGGGCCTGAATGCCCACCAATAGAGAAAGTGGCCGTCGCGGATCGGGGCCGAGCTGTCGTCTTCCTTGATGCGGCCCTTCATCTCCTCGAACAATTGATCGATTAGGCCTTCATGCCGGCTCTTCCAGCCTTCGAAATAGTCGTTCTCGGCGCGCAGATAGGCGAGGACGTCGGGATCATCGACGGTCGGGTATTTCGAATCTCGAATCCAGTGCCACGGGTCCTCGACCGTGACTCCATGACGCTCGTAGATATGGGGGCGCTGCTCGGCCTTGGGGGGCGACGGAATGTCGGTCGGCTTGTCCATGACCCTCCCGAAAGAGCATCGGCGCCCGCGCGTCCAGCCCTAATCGGCGCTGCCCGTTATCCCGACACGAGAGAGCGGCCCGGCGGACGAACCGCCGAGCCGCTCCTTTGCTCAATGCGCTGAGCCTCAGCAGTCTCGCGTGTAATAGACGATGCCGTCGCGGTGGTGCCGCCGCACCCTGCAGCCGTAAGCGCGAGTTCGGTAATAGGACCGCGTGCTGTAGGCCGGGTAGCCGTAGCTCGAATATCCATAGCTGTACGGCGAGTAGGAGTAATTCGAGTAATTCGAATAACCGTAGCTATAGGGCGAATAGGAATAGCTCGGGTACGAATAGCCATAGCTGTACGGGCTGTAGCTGTACGACGAGTAAGGCGAATAGCCGTAGCCGTAATATTGGGCAGAGGCGGGGCTCGCGGCCAGGGCCGCGCCGAGCACCGCTGCCGATCCGATCAGCAATTTGCGCATGGGATATTTCCTTCGTTTCGCTTACGAAACCCAATGTCTCGAGAGCTTTGCCCGAACAACGATGCGGGGCCTAGGACGTTGCGGGAGTCGAGGCAGACCGCCGCTCAAGAGAGGCAGACTACGGGAACACCAAGGCGGATGCTGACGACGCCGACATATCCCTCGGCTCATGTCGGCACGGCTCTTTAACAATGGCGCACTTGCGACTAGCTGGGACGCGAGGAGCTAGAGCCGATGTCCAGCTACGCCGATCGCCTGAGGGCACTGAGAGAACAGCTGAAGGCCGAGAGGCTCGACGGCTTCGTCGTTCCGCTCACCGACGAGCATATGAGCGAATATGTCGGAAGCTACGCGCAGCGCCTCGCGTGGCTCACGGGTTTTCAGGGCTCCGCCGGCTCCGCAGTGGTCCTGCCCGAGCAAGCGGCCATCTTCGTCGACGGCCGCTACACGCTTCAGGTCCGCCAGCAGGTCAGCCCGACCGAATGGAGTTATCAGTCGGTGCCCGAGACGAGCACCACCCAGTGGCTCGAGGAGCATGCGCCTCAAGGCGCGCGGATCGGGTACGATCCCTGGCTGCACACCCGCGACTGGGTCAAGAAGGCGAAGGAAGCGCTGGCCAGTCGCGGCGCCGAGCTGGTGCCCGTCGAGCGTAACCCGATCGACGAGATCTGGACCGACCGGCCTGAAGCTTCGAAGGCGCACCTCGTCGTCCAGTCCGACCAATATGCCGGCAAATCCGCGGCCGAGAAGCGGACAGAGATCGGCGACTGGCTGGCGAAGCACCACGCTGACGCGGCGGTTCTGTCCGCGCTCGATTCCATTGCCTGGGCTTTCAACATCCGCGGCAAGGACGTGACCCACACCCCCGTCGCGCTCGCATATGCCCTGGTCCACGCCGACGGCACCGCCGACCTGTTCGTCGCTTCGGAAAAAATCGGTTCCGAGGTGCGCCAGCATCTCGGCAACGGCGTCCGGCTGCACGAGCGCCCGGAGTTTGAAGGCGCCCTTTCAGAGCTCAATGGCAAGAGCGTCGTTGTCGATCCCGAGCGGGCGGTCGCGGCGATCTTCGAAGCGCTCGAGAAGGCCGGGGCGAAGGTCGTGCCGATGCGCGATCCAACGATCCTCCCGAAGGCGCTCAAGAACCCGGCCGAGATCGCCGGCCAGAAGGCGACGCAGACGCGCGACGGCGCCGCGATCGTCCGCTTCCTGCACTGGATCGACGAGGAAGCGCCAAAGGGCGACGTCGACGAGCTGACCGCGTCCGACAAGCTCGAGGGCTTGCGGCGTGAGTCGCCGGAGCTCCGCGACCTCTCCTTCGACAGCATCTCGGGCGCGGGGCCGAATGGCGCTATCGTCCACTACAAGTCGAGCGAAAAGACCAACCGCAAGCTCGAGAAGGGTCAGCTCTACCTGATCGATTCTGGCGGCCAGTATGTCGATGGCACGACCGACATCACCCGTACGGTTGCCATCGGCGAACCGACCGCCGAGATGCGCGACCGCTTCACCCGGGTGCTCAAGGGCCACATCGCGATCGCGACTGCGTGCTTCCCGAAAGGTACCCGCGGGTCTCAGCTCGACAGCTTCGCCCGGCGGCCGCTGTGGGAGGCCGGACTCGATTACGCCCACGGCACCGGCCACGGGGTCGGAAGCTTCCTTGCCGTCCACGAGGGACCGCAGCGCATCTCGCCGGTCGGAAGCTCGCAGCCGGGCGGCGACGAGCCGCTCGTCTCGGGCATGATCATCTCCAATGAGCCCGGTTATTACAAGACCGGCGAGTACGGCATCCGGATTGAGAACCTAGTGCTCGTGGTCCCGCGCGAGATCGAGGGCGCGGAAAAGGAGATGCTCGGCTTCGAGACGCTGACCTTCGCCCCGATCGACCGCCGTCTGATCGACGTGCAGATGCTCGATTCGGAAGAGCTGGTGTGGCTCAACTGCTACCACGCGCATGTGCTTGCGAAGATTGGCCCGACGCTTTCCGGCGCGGACCTCGAGTGGCTGCGCGCGGCCTGCGCGCCGATCGAGGAGGCGTGAAGCGCGGACTGTCGATCGGCGTGATAGTCGCAATCGGAGTCGCTGTCGCCGTCGCGCTGAGGTGGATGTAGACTCGCCCCAATTCGCTTTACGCGTCGCGCATGTTCACTTAATGTTCTCTACCCGGCTCGACAGGAGGACAGAGAAATGATCGGTTATGTGACGCTCGGCACGAACGACCGCGAGAAGTCGGCGAAATTCTACGACGCGCTCTGCGGCGAGCTTGGAGTCGGCCGAATGATGGAGAACGAGCAGTTCATCGCATGGGGCAAGCCGGGCGGAGGCGCCGGCATCGGGATCACGAAGCCGTTCGACGGCAAGGCAGCGACGGTCGGAAACGGAGTCATGGTGGCGCTTCAGGCGAGCGACGAAAACCAGGTGCAGCGCCTTTACGATCTCGCGCTCGCCAACGCCGGCAGCGATGAAGGCGCGCCCGGCGACCGCGGCGGCGGCTTTTATGCAGGCTATTTCCGCGATCCCGACGGGAACAAGCTGAATGCGTTCGTGATGAAAGGCGAGTGACGGCTGCGGAGGCGCCGATGCAGGGAAAATCGCTGTTCGACTACCCGATCCATCTCGGCAAAGGCGCCCGTGCGGTCGCCGAGCCGAAGTTCACCGGCTTCGAATGGTATCAGCGCTATGGGGAGCGGCATGCCGACGATCTCGACGAGGGCCGGATCGTTGCGCTGTTCCGATTCGAGGAGCCGTGGACGAGCTGGGAAGTCCATCCGGAAGGCGAAGAGGTGGTCTGCTGCATCCAGGGGCACATGACGTTGCACCAGGAACTGCCTGACGGGAGCAAGCTGAGTCACGAGCTTGGGCCCGGTGACTACGCAATCAATCCGCGCGGCGCCTGGCATACGGCGGACGCGGATGAGCCGGTGGTTGCCTTGTTCATCACCGCCGGGAAAGGAACGCAAAATCGGCCTCGGTGACCCGTGCCGCAATGTGACAGACTCGTCAGGCGCGATTAATTGCGGGTTTAATCCGTTGTCGCTAAATGGAAATCACGGAGACGAGTCGTGATTGTCGGACTTCAGCTTGTTGTCGCTATCCTTTTGCTCGGAGGAGTCGTCTGGGCTGGCGACGCCGTCGCAGGTGGAATCGAGAGCGCGCTCGGCGAGAAGCCGCTGAGGGATCGCGACGCCTGAGGTCGCGTTGGGCGACCTCCCTTCGCTCCGATTTCGGTGCTCGATCATCCAGTGGATGGTCTGTGCGCGATCACCCGCTTCGCTGATCCGCCGGATCAGCTCCAGGTGATTTCCGACTTCGTCAGTCTCTCGGACTGGCTGCAGGCGGAAATGGTGCTGCCGGTGAGGATTGAACTCACGACCTCAGCCTTACCAAGGATGCGCTCTACCACTGAGCTACGGCAGCACTGTTCGGAAGGACGCGCGCCTATGACGGGGCGGGCGTTCGCCTGTCAACCCGGCTTGCGAGCGCGGCTTGCGACGGGCATCTGCCCATCATGACTGCGAAAAACCAGGAACGGGAGCAGCGGCTTGCCGCGGCGCTTCGCGACAATTTGAAGCGGCGCAAGGCGCAGGCTCGCGCCGCTGCAGAGAAGGCGGATAAGCGCAGCGATTGACGCTCTCCCGGCGAGCCGTCATTCGGCCTCGCCATGCGCTTCTTCTCGGACAATGCCGCTCCAGCCCATCCCAAGGTCATCGAAGCGATCGCCGCCTCGAACCGCATGGACACGGCCTATGACGGCGACGAGTGGAGCAAACGGATCGACGGCGCCTTCTCCGACCTGTTCGGGATCGAGGTCCGCGCCTTTTGGGTCAGTACCGGCACGGCGGCGAATTGCCTGGCGCTCGCCGGACTCTGTCCACCCTATCGGGCGATCCTCTGCCATCGCGACGCGCATATTGAAGTGGACGAGGCGAGTGCGCCCGCCTTCTTCACGGGCGGCGCAAAGCTCATCCTGCTCGACGGAGCCGGAGCGAAGCTCGACGTCGACGCGCTCGATCACGCCTGCGGCCGGATCCGGGATGACGTGCACCAGGTCCAGCCTGCGGCAATCTCGATCACCAACGCGACCGAATATGGCCTCGCCTATCACGCGCGCGAAATTGCCGCGATCGGCGATTTCGCTCGGCAGCGGCGGCTCGCGCTGCATATGGATGGAGCCCGCCTCGCGAATGCGCTGGTCAGCACAGGCGAGAGTCTTGCGGATGTGACCTGGCGAGCGGGAGTCGATGCTCTGTCGTTCGGGTTCGTCAAGAACGGAGGGCTCAATGCCGAGGCGCTGATCCTCTTTAGGACCGAGCTTGCCGACGAGATCTCGGTTCGGCGCAAACGGGCAGGGCATCTGCTCTCCAAGGGACGGATGATGGCGGCGCAGATCCTCGCCATGCTCGAGGACGACATCTGGCTCGAGAATGCCCGAGCTGCCAATGCCGCGGCGCAGGCGCTGGCCAATGCCGCGAAGGACCGGCTCGTCTATCCTGTCGAGGCGAACGAGCTGTTCCTGCACGTCACGGATGAGGAAGCCGAACGCCTGCGCGCTGAGGGCTTCGATTTCTACGAATGGGGACCGGGCGAGATCCGCTTCGTCACCAACTGGGACAGCGACCGTGATGCGGTCGAGCGGCTCGCCGCCGCCATCGCCGGGCTGTGAGCGAAGGGAGCGGATCGGACTTCCGCTCGATCGCCCTTCCATTCGCCATCTTCACCGCGATCTGGGGATCGACCTGGATCGTCATTATCGGCCAGCTGGGGACGGTCCCGGGCCAGTGGTCGGTCACTTACCGCTTCGCTATCGCGGCCGTCGCAATGGCCATCCTCGCGCGGATCAAGCGCCGTCCGCTGATCCTCGACGGGGCCGGATATCGCGCCGCGGTGTTCATCGGAATCGCGCAGTTCGGAATCAACTTCAATTCGGTCTATCTTGCCGAGCGGCACATCACCTCGGGCGTAGTCGCGACGATTTTCGCCCTGCTGTTGATTCCCAACACGCTTCTCGGCTGGGCGTTGCTCGGACAGCGGCCCAGCACACGTTTCGCGGTCGGCTCGGCGGTCGCCGTGGCGGGGATCACGCTCCTTTGCATCAATGAATTGCGCTCGAACGCCGGCTCGACCGGCGAGACTCTGGTCGGCATCGGAGTGACGATCGTCGGCCTGATCTCCGCCTCGTCGTCGAACGTCTATCAGGCACGGGAGCATGTTCGGCGGCACCATCTCGCGAGCCTGCTTGCCTGGTCGATGGCGTTCGGAGCGCTGATCGACGCGGCGTTCGCGTGGATCACCTCAGGAGCGCCTGAGTTCGATGGCCGGCCGGAGTATTGGGCCGGCCTGCTCTATCTCGCTTGCGCCGCTTCGGCGCTATCCTTCAGCCTCTATTTCCCGGTGGTCCGCAAGATCGGCCCCGCGAAAGCGGCTTATTCGAGCGTGCTCGTGCCGATCATCGCCATGGCATTCTCGACCGCGCTCGAGGGCTATCGCTGGACGGCGCTGGCCGCTGCCGGCGCGCTCCTGACGCTCGTTGGAATGCTGCTCGCGATGAGCAGCGGGCGGCTCGCCGTTCAGTCACCCGACGCCGCCTGATCGGAGCCGCATGCTCCCGCGCACGTTTAGGCTGTGTGCCTTCGACCGTGATCCGCCGTTACGTCTATTGTCCCGATAGCTGCGACCTCTGGGTCGAGTTCGTCAGCGGCCGAAAGTACGTCTATTCGGGCGTGCCGCACGAGGTCGCGGCAGCGCTTGGCTCCGCATTCGCCAAAGGCGTCTATTTCAACAGCAGAATCCGCGACAAATTCCGCTGCCGCGAGATCGTCCACGAAGGTCGCGAAACCGCGGCAACCCATTCTTAAGCATGCGGCGCGACAATTCGCGCCCATGATCCCGATGAAGCACAGCACGATTTTCAAGAGTCGCTGGTGGGCGCTCATCTGGGCCGCCGGGATCATCTGGTTTGCGTATGACACGGCGAACTCCCAGCCGAAGGCGACCGGCAATGCGTCTGCCAATTCGGAACAGGCGAACGACTCCGACGAGACACCGTTCACGTCGGGCGACCAGAACAAGGTCGCCGACGACCTGCAGGGCAAGTTCTAGGGCGCCTCTTTCCAATCGATCCGTTCGATGTGCCAGTGCCGCTGCTCCTCGGTCGAGCCCGGCACGTCGTTGACCCTGCGCAGCACCGCGCTCGCGGATCGCTCGACCCGCTTGCCCTTCTCGGTTCCCGAGATGGTCAGCGGGACCTCGATATAGATCGACCCGGCGGCGCCTTCGGCTTGGCCAGCTTTTCCAGTCCTGACCTTCAGGTGCGAATAGGCTGAGAAACGTGCATCGAACTCGCTGCGCGGCGAGGCGCCCGGCCCGAGCAGCATGTAAGCCTCGGCAAGCTTTCCGCGATTGAGGAGGCTGGCGAACGAAGCGACCAGCAACTCGGCTGCTTCCGGGCTCTTCGGATCGACCGTCGGCGCCGTTTGCTCTTTGGACGCGGCCGCCTGGTTCGCGACCGTAGCCGGGGCAGGGGTGTTGGAGACGCCCGGAGGCGCGCTCGCCGCTGGAAGAACCGGCGCCGCAGCGTTGTTCGTCGCGTGCTCAGCCTTGTGCGGCGGTCCGCACGAGGCAAGCGCCAGCACCAGACAAAAAGCCGCGGAATGCTTCATTTTCATCGACTTGCCTCATCGCCGGAACCGCCTCTGCGGCGGTTCGTTCGTTTCGCCAACATAACAGGGGAATACAGGGAGAGTTTCCATGGCGGATGACCGCGACGATACCGAACGCGAACACACAACCGTTGTCGAGACCGGCGGCGGGGGAGGCGGCGGCGGAGTGCTCGCGGTGGTGATCCTCATCATCATCGTGCTCGTGCTGCTCTATATCTTCCGCGCCGATCTGGGCCTCGGCGGGCATGGCACGAACATCAGCGTCCCCAACAAGATCGACGTGAACGTCAACCACGGCTGATTCAGAACATTAGAGCGCGGGCGGGTTGCGAGTCCCCGTCCGGGCGCGGGCGCGGCCTTTTGAAGGTCGCGCCCGTTTGTTTTTGAGCGCGCGAGGAAGTAACCGGCGCTCATGACGGGCGGCTACATGACGGGCTTCGGCGGGCACTTCGAGACCGAGGCCGTTGAAGGCGCGCTTCCCAAGGGCCGCAATTCGCCGCAGCGACCCGCTTTCGGCCTTTACACAGAGCAGCTCTCGGGGACGTCCTTCACTTCTCCGAGACACGAGAACCGCCGCTCTTGGCTGTACCGGATGCGTCCGACTGCCGACCATCGGCCGTTCACCGCGTACGAGGGCGCGCCGCTGTTCGGCGCGGCGGCGTCCGCTGAGCCGCTCGCGCCCAACCGGCTGCGTTGGGATCCGCCGCAGCTGCCGGAGGGCAGGGACTTCGTCGACGGGCTCGTGACGATGCTCCAGGCGCGCCGCCCCGACGATCTCGAGGGCTGCGCGGTTCACGTCTATCGCGCGACCGAAAGCATGGACCGGCGCGTGTTCGTCGACGCCGACGGCGAGCTGGTCGTCGTTCCGCAGCAGGGCGCGGTCGAGCTTCAGACCGAACTCGGCCGGTTGCAGGTTGCTCCGGGTTCGATCGGCATCGTCCCGCGCGGAGTGAAGTTCCGTGTGGCGCTGCCGGAGGGGGAATCGCGCGGCTACGTTGCTGAGAATTACGGGCTGCCATTCCGCCTGCCCGAGCTTGGGCCAATAGGCTCGAACGGCCTCGCCAACCCGCGCGATTTCGAAGTGCCGATCGCCTCGTTCGAGGACAAGGATCAGCCGACCGAAGTCATCCAGAAGTCGCTCGGGCACCTCTGGACCACAAGCCTCGACCATTCGCCGCTCGACGTGGTCGCCTGGCATGGCAATTACGCGCCCTGCCGCTACGACCTCTCGCGGTTCAACGTGATCAACAGCGTCAGCTTCGATCATCCCGACCCGTCGATCTTCACGGTCCTGACCAGCCCGAGCAACGTGCCTGGG
>DASUIC010000139.1:0-3279 GCA_036273215.1 Sphingomicrobium sp. | reverse complement strand
AAGGCATCTACATCGATTCAAACATGGGCCACGCCTTTCTGGCCGCCGAAGGTTGCGATGAAGCCCTCGTGCTGGGCGTTTGCTCGGGTTGATGCGTGAAGGTCGCCAATGCGGATAGCAAAAGCCCCGGAAGCGCTCGCTCCCGGGGCTTCTGTTTGCGGTTAAGCCGCGCGCTTACGCGTGCTCGGCTTCGGCGTTGACCGTCTGCTCCGACGCCGGCTTGTCGCCGGCTCCGATCGCGGCGCCGCTCACCCTTATGTTCAATTTACCGCCTTGGCTTGCCGATAATCGATAAGCCTGATATCGTTTATCGATAACTCTGGAAGGCCCTTCGATGAAGCACTCTGCTGCGCTCCCCGTGGCGTGGATCACGCTTCGCATTCTCATCGCTTTCGTCTGGCTGTTCTTTGCATGCGTTCTCGCGCTGCTGCTTTGGTCGTTGCTGGACGAGGGCAGCACAAGCAAGCTGCTGGGCCTCGGCGGCTTGCCGCAATCAATGTCGGGAATCCGTTCCATCGCCATTCTCGGCATCCTCACAGCGCCGATCAACTACGCCATTCTCAAGTGCCTCCTCGACATGGTCGAAACAGTCCGGTCCGGCGATCCCTTCGTGAGGGAGAATGCTTATCGCCTTAGTGTCATCGCCTGGCTGCTGCTCATTATGGGCGCGGGCAACATTATTTTTGCCTCCTTGGGAAAGGGCGTTTCGATCTCCCAGCACCCCTTCTACCTTGATGTCACTTGGTCAGTGAACGGATGGCTGACCGTCATCCTCACCTTCGTCCTCGCCCAGGTCTTCGCGGCCGGCGCGCGGATGCGCGAAGACCTCGAGGGAACGGTCTGATGGCGATCGTCGTCAAATTGGACGAGGTCCTCCACGATCGGCGCATGACCCTGACCGAGCTTGCGCAGCGGATCGACCTCACCCTGGCCAACCTCTCGATCCTCAAGACCGGCAAAGCGCGGGCGATCCGCTTTTCGACATTGGAGGCGATTTGCTTGGCACTCAGCTGCCAGCCAGGCGACCTCCTCGAGTACAGGCTGGACTCCGTGGATTTGGAACAAAGATGTGCGGCTTGAAAGGAGCCGCCGCCCAAGCGACGATTGACTCGGTTCATGTGGACGGGCGACCGGCGCTTGGACGCGTTATGAGGGATATTCGCAGCCGGCGCGGCTGGACCCTGAGACAGGCGAGCGAACGCGTTGGCATTGCGGTCTCGTCGCTGTCGAAGATCGAGAACAATCGCCTGACTCTGACCTATGACAAGCTGTTCGAGCTCAGCCGGAAGCTGGACATCCGAATCTCCGAACTGTTCATGCAGATCGAACCGGCGGAGCAGCCCGTCACCGGGCGCCGAAGCCTCGGCCGGCAGCAGGAGGGGGCACGCTTTAGCTCGCCTGGTTACGACTGCTATCAGCTCTGCGCCGAGCTCAAGCGCAAGAAGATGACGCCTACGCTGACCAGGATCCGGGCGAAGTCGCCGGCCGAAATCGGCGGCCTCGATCGTCATTCAGGCGAGGAATATGTCCACGTGCTCGAGGGTCGTGTCGCCGTGCACACCGAATTCTACGACGTGGTAACGATCGGCGCGGGTGAAGGCATCTACATCGATTCAAACATGGGCCACGCCTTTCTGGCCGCCGAAGGTTGCGATGAAGCCCTCGTGCTGGGCGTTTGCTCGGGTTGATGCGTGAAGGTCGCCAATGCGGATAGCAAAAGCCCCGGGAGCGCTCGGCTCCCGGGGCTTCTGTTTGCTGCCGAGCGCGGTTACGCGTGCTGGGCTTCGGCGTTGACGGTCTGCTCGGAGGCAGGCTTGTCGCCGCCGCCGATCGCGGAGCGGTCATTCGTGGGCTCGCCCGAGCCGATGTCGATCTTCCTCGGCTTCATCGCCTCGGGAATCTCGCGCCTGAGCTCGATCGAGAGCAGGCCGTCCTTCAAGTCCGCGCCCTTGACCTGGACGTGGTCGGCGAGCGCGAAGCGGCGCTCGAACGAGCGGTTGGCGATCCCGCGATAGATGAAGTCGCCACCCTTCTGCTCACTCTCGTCCGACTTGCGGCCGGAGACGATCAGCTGGTTCTGCTGGCTGGTGATGTCGATCTCGTCCGCCGTGAAGCCGGCGACGGCGAGCTGGATGCAATAATCATTGTCGCCCTTCTTGATGAGGTCGAAGGGCGGATAGTTTTCCTGCTGGCCAGGACCGAAGCTGTTGTTCTCGAGCATGTCGAACAGCCGGTCGAAGCCGACGGTGGAGCGCCGGTACGGCGCAAAGTCGAAAGCACTGCGCATGATTTTTGTCCTCCTTATGTAAGCGAGGGCGGAGCGTCGGCTGCGTGTGGACGCCGAAGCGCTCCGTCACCGGGCCCATCTGGCACCCGGCATTGGCCGATTTGGTATTCGAAGGTCTCTTTTCAAGCGTCGTTCGGCACCTGTTGACCGACCTCAATTGTGCAGCCGCGCCGTTGCGAACGGCGCCGCCCGGATTATGGCGCGATTTGCCGGCGTAAGCGGCGGGTTCGCGTCGTTTTTCGAGGGGCCGCGCGATGACTCAGGACACTTTGGTCAATCCCAACAAGGCGCTTTGGTCGGCGGGCGACTTCACCAGGATCGCCGAACGGATGCGAGACAGCGGCGAGAAGCTGGTCGCGAGTCTCGAGATCAAGCCCGGAATGGACGTGCTCGACCTCGGCTGCGGCGACGGCACCACCGCGCTTCCCGAAGCGGAGCTCGGCGCCAATGTCGTGGGTGTCGACCTCACGCCCGCGCTGGTCGAGGCCGGCCGCGCCCGCGCCAAGGCCGCCGGCCTCGACAATATCCGCTTCGAGGAGGGCGACGCCTCCAACCTCTGGGGACTAGCCGACGAAAGTTTCGACCTCGTCGTCAGCATCTTCGGTGCGATGTTCGCGCCGCGCCCCGACGATGTCGCCAAAGAGATGGTGCGTGTGACGCGCCATGGCGGGCGGATCGTCATGGGCAATTGGATCCCCGGCGACCCGACGCTGGTCGCGCAGATCCTGAAGCTGTGCTCGGGCTACATGCCGCCCCCGCCGCCCGGCGCGATCAGCCCGATGCTGTGGGGCGTCGAGGATACGGTGCGGGAGCGCTTCGCCAAGGCGGGCGTCACCGACATCGACTTCGAGCGGCTGCCTTGGCGGATGCATGGGCCGTGGCCGGTCGCGGAATTCTGCGACATCTTCATCGACTATTACGCGCCGACGATGAAGGCGGTCGAAGCCGCCGAACGCGCCGGCCGCGGCGATGAATTGAGGCGCGAACTCCAC
>DASUIC010000138.1:0-24277 GCA_036273215.1 Sphingomicrobium sp. | reverse complement strand
CCGCCGCGCTTCAGCACCCGGTGCGCCTCGGAAAGGGCAGCCGGAATGTCGGTCACGTTCCGGATCCCGAACACGATCGTGTAGGCGTCGAAGCTCGCGTCCGCGAAGCTCAACTTTTCGGCATTTTCTTGGCTCCAGCTGAGCGCTTTGAGATCGCGATGCCGAGCACGCTCCTTGCCGACCTCGAGCATGTCGGCGTTGATGTCGGCGACGGTCACTTCCGCGCCTCGCTCGGCCATCCGGAAGGCGACGTCGCCCGTGCCTCCGGCCATGTCGAGGATCTTCTCGCCGGGCCTCGGCTTCACCCGGGCGACGAAGCGGTCCTTCCACAGGCGGTGCATGCCGCCGGACATCAGGTCGTTCATCAGATCGTAGCGCCGAGCGACCGAGCTGAAGACCGCGCCGACGCGCCGAGTCTTCTCTTCGCGAGTGACCAGCTGGTCGCCGAAATTCACCTTGTCGCTCATAGGCCTCGCGCCTCTAGCGGGCTTGGACCGCCTCCGCCATATCGCCGCCATGCCCGAGCTTCCCGAGGTTGAAACCACCGTCCGCGGCCTGGCGCGCGTGCTGGAGGGCCGCCGCATTGTGCATGTCGAGGCGCGGAGGCCGGACCTCAGGCGCGAGTTGCCGGTCGATCTCGGACAGCGCCTGACGGGCGCGCGCGTCACCGGGCTTCGAAGGCGCGCGAAATACGGCCTGATCGACACCGATCGCGGCGACACTCTGGTGTTTCACCTGGGCATGTCGGGGCACTGGCGCATCGACCCGAGCGAGACAGCCAAGCACGATCATTTCATCATCGAGACGGAGGATGGCAGGCGGCTGGCGCTCAACGATGCCCGGCGGTTCGGCTCGCTCGACCTCGTGCCCACCAGCGAACTTGACGACTGGGAGCCGATGAAAGCGCTCGGCCCGGAGCCGCTCGACCTTGACGCACGGAAATTGAAGAGGCGCTTGGCGGGCCGGTCCGCCGCGATCAAGCTCCTGCTTCTCGACCAGCGCATCGTCGCGGGACTCGGCAACATCTATGTGTGCGAAGCGCTGCATAGGGCCGGAATTCACCCGAAGCGAGCAGGCGGGAGCGTCTCGCTCGATCGGCTGCGGCGGCTCGTTCCCGCGATCCACGCCGTGCTCCAGAAGGCGATCGCCGCGGGCGGCTCGACCCTTCGCGATTTCGCTGCTCCGGACGGCGAGCTCGGCTACTTCCCCAAGCAGTTCGCCGTTTACGATCGGGAGGGGCAGCCTTGCGCTTGCGGAGGTGTGGTGAAGCGGATCGTCCAGGGCGGCCGCTCGACCTTCTACTGCCCGCACTGCCAGCGCTGAGAGTTGACCTTGGAGACGTCTGTGAATAGGGGAACGCCCGCACCGGCGCGGCCGTTTGGTCCTGCGCCGCTTTTCATTCGAGCAACGAGGAATCCATGGCGAATACGCCGCAAGCCAAGAAGCGCATCGGCCGAAACGCGAATCGGGCCAGCATCAACCATTCGCGAATCAGTCGGATTCGGACCGGAATCCGGGCCGTCGAGTCGGCAATCGCGGCGGGCAAGAAGAGAGAGGCTGCAGAGGCGCTGAAGCTCGTTCAGCCGGAGATTTCTCGCGGCGTCGCTAGGGGCGTTATCCACAAGAACACGGCGTCGCGGAAATTTTCGCGGCTGTCCAAAAGGGTTGCGTCACTCGGCTGAAAACAGCGCTGAGAAGTGATCCCACGCGGGCTGTCGGGCGACCGGCGGCCTGTCTCTTTTTTGGACTGTTCGAAAAATGCAGCAATTCCCGCGATTCGCTCAGACGTTAACGGCAAGCTAACCAAGAAAACGGCTATTTCTTGCCGTTTTCTGCAACTTTCGGCCTGTTTCCTATGTCAAGGGAATTAATTTCACTTTTGTGAAAAAACGGCACTTGAAAGCTTCCGCCGAGGCTTTCAGAAAGCGCTTTCCGGGTGCGAATCCGCGCCGGGGGCAAGAGAGAAAAGCAGCCATCCGCGCGCGACTCGAGTCACGTGCAATGGGAAGCGTTTGTCTGTTGTTTGGGGGCAGACGAGGAAGGCGGGACCGGTGAGCGCAGGAGGGGCGAATTCGGCGGTTGAAGCAGGTCCGGCAGTGGTTGCGGCGCCGCTCGAGGCCGCATGGGAGACGATCCGAACCGGTCTTCGCCGCGATCTCGGTGCTCGGACCTTCGATGGCTGGCTGAAGCCGGCCGAGCTGGGCTCGTTCGAACCCGATTCGGGGAGCCTCGACCTGGTCATGCCGAGCCAGTTCATGGCCGACTGGGTCCGCTCGCATTTCGGCGACCGGCTGACATTGGCGTGGAAGACCGTCCTTCCGATCGTTCGAGACGTCCGGGTGGTCGCCGCCGCGGATGCACCCCGGCCTGCTCCGCTGCTGATCCTCGACGAAACCCCTCCGCCGTCGGAGCGCGACCCGAACGCCCCGAATTTCGATCCGCGCTATCGCTTCGAGACCTTCGTCCTCGGCAAGGCGAACGAAGTGGCCGCGACCGCCGCCCGGACGCTCGCCACCTCGCGTACGGTCAGCTTCAATCCATTGTTCATCCACGGAGGCACCGGCCGCGGCAAGACCCATCTGCTGCACGCGACCGGCCACGCCTTCCTCGCGAACAACCGCGGCGCCCGAGTCGTCTCGATGTCGGCCGAAAAGTTCATGGTCGAGTTCATCCGGGCGCTGAAAGAGAATGACACGATCGGGTTCAAGCAGCGGCTCCGCAACGCCGATCTGCTGCTGATCGACGATGTCCAGTTCATCGCGGGGAAGGATTCGACGCAGGAAGAATTCTTCCACACGATGAACGAGATCATCACCGCCGGACGGCGGCTGGTGATCACGTCCGACCGCGCACCGCAGGACCTCGACGGAATCGCGCCGCGAATCCTTTCGCGGCTGTCCTGGGGGCTGGTCGCCGACATCAACACGGCGGACTACGAGCTTCGGTTCAACATCATCGTCTCGAAGCTGGACGCGCTTCCCGGAGTCGAGATGCCGCGCCCGGTGATCGATTTCCTTGCGCGGCGGGTTACCTCGTCCATTCGCGAGCTCGAAGGCGCGCTCAATCGCATCGGCGCCTATGCGATGATGACCGGGCGCCCGATCGACATCGCGTTCGTCGAGGAAGTGCTCGCCAATGTGCTTCGCGCCAACCAGCGGCGCATTTCGATCGACGAGATCCAGACGCAGGTCGCCGAGCATTACCGGATTCGCAAGGCGGAGATGACGTCCGCTCGGCGCGCTCGCGAGGTCGCACGGCCTCGGCAGGTCGCCATGTATTTGTCGAAGCAGCTGACGCCCAAGTCGCTTCCGGACATCGGCAGGCGCTTCGGGGGCCGCGACCATACGACGGTCATCCACGCCGTCCGCCAGATCGAGAAATTGCGGGCGAGCGATGCCGAGCTGGACGCCGATATCAGGCTTCTGACCCGGCAGCTGGAGGGCTGAGCCCAAGGGGATTTTCTTTCCGGTTGCCCCCGAAAAATGCCGGAAAGGAAAGGGCCCGCCGGTGGATTCCGGCGGGCCCATTTTTTACCGGTGCAGCCAGGACGCTGCGTAGGACAGCGCCGCGACCCCCGAGCCGACGATCAGCGCGTCGACAACGAGCGCGAGAAGCGATGCGACGCTAGCGGCAACCACAATCGCTCCGTCGCGGTAGATCAGCGACAGTCCAAACATCACGATGGCGATTGCCGGCGCGACATGGAACAGCGGGATGGGAATCGCCGCGATGAGCGCGAGCAGAAAGCATAGGGCGCCAATAAGGCGCGTCGCCGTCGGCCCGGTGAGATTGGCGAGGCGTGGTTTAAAGATGCGCTCCACCCGAGCTTCGAGCCAGGCGACCTTTCCGATCAGCCTTCGGAGCTCCTGCTTCGTGACTCCGCGCCGGTCGATCCGTGCCGGGAACCACGGGCTTGAGCGGCCGAACACCATTTGCGCCGAGACGATGAGGATCGGCAGAGCAAAGAATGCGCTCGTGCCCGGCGGCAGCGGCAGGCAGTTGATCGCCGCGAAGATGAACAGAAGGCCGCCCCAGGCCCGCGAATGCAGCTGCGTCGCGAGATCCGAGAAGGTCAGCCGGTCGGGGCCGTCCTTTGCGGCGATGAGTTCCAGCCGCTTCGACAAGGCGAGCGGCCGCTCGGGAGCGGTTTCGAGAACCACTATCGTGTCAGGCCGACGGCGGCCTTGGCCCTGGCAAGCACCGGCGCGCCGATTTCGCTGGCGCGCGCGGCGCCAAGCGCGAGAATCTGGTCGAGCTCTGCGGTATCCTGGCGCAGTTCGGCAAGCCGCTCGCGGATCGGGGCAATCAGCGCGACCAGCGCATCGGCGAGCGCCGGCTTGAATACGCCGAAGCCCTGGCCGGAAAAACGGCCGAGGACCTGCTCCACAGTCTCGCCGGTGACCGCGCCATAGATGCCGACCAGGTTGCGGGCTTCCGGGCGGCCATTGAGTGCGGCCGGATCGTCGGGAAGCGGCTCGGGATCGGTCTTCGCCTTGCGGATCTTCTGCGCAATGTCGTCATCGGAATCGGTGAGATTGATCCGGCTCATGTCCGACGGGTCGGACTTCGACATTTTCGCCGTGCCGTCACGAAGGCTCATCACGCGCGCCGCGGTCCCTCCGCCGATGAACGGCTCGGGCGGGACGAACAGCTCGACGTCGAAGTCATTGTTGAACTTGATCGCGATGTCGCGGGTCAGCTCGACATGCTGCTTCTGGTCCTCGCCGACGGGGACGTGGGTCGCCTGATAAAGCAGGATGTCGGCCGCCTGCAGCACCGGATAAGTGTAGAGCCCGACCGAGGCGCCCTCGCGGTTCTTGCCCGATTTCTCCTTGAACTGGGTCATCCGGTTGAGCCAGCCGATGCGCGCCGTGCACTGGAGCAGCCAGGCGAGCTCGGCATGGGCCGGCACCGCGCTTTGCGCGAACAAGGTCGACTTGGCCGGGTCGATCCCGCTGGCGATCAGCGCTGCGGCCATCTCGCGGACGTTCGACCGAAGCTCGGCCGGGTCGACCTCGATGGTGATTGCGTGGAGATCCGCGAGGAAGAACAGGCATTCGGCCTCGTCCTGCATCCGCACCCAGCGAAGGATCGCGCCGAGGAGGTTTCCGAGATGGAGTCCGCCGGTCGGCTGGATTCCGGACAGGACGCGGGTCGAGGATTTGCTGCTCATGCCTGCCGCGCCCGCCTCATCATCAGCTTGAGATCGCCAACCACGAACCCGCCTGTAAGGAAACAGCCGATCCCGTAAACCGCCGAGCCGGCAGCGACCAGCGCCACCAGGCCCGCGGCGCGGCGGACGATCGAGCCGGAGAGATAGGGACTGACGAGCGGCGCGACAAAGAATAGCGCCACGCCCATCAAAACCGCCGCGACCGCGAGGCGCGGCACCCGGCGGCGAAGCCGGGCGTCCGCCTCGAAATGGCCGCGTTTCTTCAGCGTTCGGTAGAGCAGCCAGACGTTGACCGTCGAAGCGAGCGCGGTGGCGAGCGGCGGCCCGACATGCTTCAGCGGAATAATGAAGACCAGGTTCAGCACGAGATTGACCGCGATCGAGATCATCGCGAAACGCATCGGAGTCCTGGTGTCGTGCCGCGCATAATAGCCGGGCGTCAGGACCTTCACGAGGACGTAGGACGGCAGCCCGATCGAGAAAGCGGCGAGCGCCTGGCCTGTCTTCAGCGCGTCGGCGGCATCGAACTGGCCGTGCTGGAGAAGCCCGGTGATGATCGGCACTCCGCAGATCACAAGTGCGACCGTCGCCGGCAAGGTGAAGAGCAGCGCGAGCTCGAGACCGCGGTTTTGCGTCGTCATCGCCTCGCCGTCGGCGCCGCGCCCGAGCTGGTGGGAGATGGTCGGCAGCAAGACGGTGCCGAGGCCGATGCCGATCAGCCCAAGCGGGAGCTGGTTCAATCGATCGGCGTAGTAGATGTACGTGACCGATCCGTGCGGCAGAAGTCCGGTCGCGAGCGCGCTCGAAACCAGCAAGTTGAACTGCACCGCGCCTGCCCCTGCCGCAGCCGGCGCGATGAGTTTCATCAGCCTTCTCACGTCGGCATTGATGCGGGGCATCTTGATCCTGAAGTGGATACCGCTGGCCCAGCATGCCTGGACGAGCCAGACGAGCTGCAGAACGCCGCCGACGGTCACCGCGATCGCCTGGTTCTCCGCGGTCAACAGGGTCTGGTGCGTGTGGAAGAAGACGAGGGCGACGATCTGGGCCACGTTGAGCAGGATCGGCGCCGCTGCCGCGACCCAGAATTTATGAAGCGAATTGAGGATTCCGCCAGCAAGCGACGCCAGCGAGATCAGCATCAAATAGGGGAAGGTGATCCGAGACAGCAGCACGGCGAAGGCGAATTTGTCCGCGCTGACACCGTTGAATCCGCCAGAGATGATGTAGGTCGCAGGCCACGCGAAAACCTCGAGCAGCAGGGTCATGACGATCAGCGCTGGGAGCAGGACCGACAGCGCGTCCTCCGCAAAAGCCACGCCGGCCGGCAGCCCTGGACCTTCCTTGTCTGCGACCTTCTTGTTGAACATCGGGATGAAAGCCGCCGAGAAAGCACCCTCCGCGAAGAGCGCGCGGAACATGTTCGGCATGCGCCAGGCGATGGTGAAGGCGTCCGATGCAAAGTTCGCGCCGACGAACTGGGCGAACAGCATGTCGCGCGCGAGCCCGAGCACGCGGCTGGCAAGCGTCAGCCCGCCGACCGATCCGAGCGAGCGGGCGAGGTTCATGGCTTAGCTCCCCCGGGCGCGACGCGGAGGCGTCAGGCTTCGCCGCTCGCCTGTTCGCCGCCCGGAGCACCGCCCGCCTCGCCCCCTTGAGACTGGGCCTGGAGCTGAGCGACATAGGCCTGGGTAAAATCGATCGGGTCGAGCAGGAGCGGCGGGAAGCCCGTGTTTGCGACCGCGTCGCCGATGATCTGCCGGACGAACGGGAAGATCAGGCGCGGCGCTTCCACAAGAAGGAAGGGCTGGAGCGCTTCCTCGGGCAGGTTGCGAAGGCCGAACAGCCCCGCATAGCTCAAGTCCACCACGAAATGGACGCCGTTGTCCGAGCGCGCGGTCACTTCGACCTTCAGAGCGACCTCGTGAATGCCTTCGGCGGCGGGGTTCACGGCGATGTTGAACTGGACGTCGACGCTCGGCTGGACCTGCCACTGATACACTTGAGGCGAGCTCGGATTCTCGACCGAGAGGTCCTTGATGTATTGGGCGATGATCGTGATTTGCGGCTGATTGCCAGGATCGCCCGAGCCGTTGCCGCCTGCGCCCGGTTGCTGGTCCGCCATTTTTATGCTGTCCTTACAAGCTGTTGAGTGGGTCCGAGGGCCGCTTCGAAGCGCCGCGCGTTGCGCACTCGCGCCTAGCAGCCGCAATTATGCGGCGCAATGCCGCCCTCGTGCGTTTGCGGTGTTGGAATATTTACTAGCCCCGCACTATGTTGAAGAGCGAGACCCAACGGGATTTTGAAGCTTGACCGTCATCGTCATCCTCGCGCTCGTCGCATTGTTCATCGGCCTTCGCCTCTACAGCGTGCTCGGCGAGCGTACCGGTCATGAGCAGCAGCCGATCCTGAAACCGGCCGATGCTCGCGTCGAGCCGCGGGTTACCGCAGCTCCGGCGCCGCAGCCGACGCCGACCGACGCAGACAGCCTGGCTTATCTGCCGCTTGCTGGCCCTGCGGTCCGGGCGATTCTGGCCGCCGACCCTAGCTTCGACGTCGCGAAGTTCCTCGAGGGCGCAAAGGCTGCTTACAGGCTGATCCTCGAATCGTTCTGGAAGGGCGATCTCGACACGGTCCGGCCGCACGTCGACGCTCATGTCTATCAGACGTTCGCGGACGCGATCGAGCAGCGGAAAAAGGATCAGCTGACTCTCGACAACCGGCTCGTCGCGATCGAGCAGACGGTGATCTCCGAAGCCGCGCTGGAGAAGTCCGTCGCGCTGGTGACGGTGCGGTTCGAGGCCGACATCGCCGCCGTTACCAAGAATGCCGAAGGGCAGGTTGTGGCCGGGTCAATGAGCGACGCGGTCCAGACCCGCGATCTTTGGACCTTCCGACGCGACCTTTCCTCGCGCGATCCCAACTGGCTGCTCATCGAGACCGACGAGGACGAGTGACGTTCCTCGCCCGGGCCGTAGCGGTCGCGACCTTCGTCCTGCTCGCCGCCTGCGCCACCCGACCCACGCCGCCTCCGATCCCCCAGCCGCAGCCGATTCCAGGCCCGGTCGTCCCGGTCACTCCGCCTTCGCCTGCCAATGCGCGCGCCGCCGGCGTGGCGCTGGTCCCTCCCGCGCCGACCATCTACGACGCCTGGGCGCAGCGCGCGCTGACCGCGTTCCGCACCAGCTGCCCGGTGCTCGTCCGCCGGCAGGACCAGTCGGGCCTTGCCTACCCGCAGGACTGGGCGCCGCTGTGCGCCGAAGCGGCGACGGTCACGCCCGAAGGCGCGGTTGCGTTCTTCCGCGACCGGTTCGACTGGGTGCGAGTCGCCAACGGCAAGGCCTTCGCCACCGGCTATTACGAGCCGGAGATCCAGGGCTCGCGCACGCCGCAGCCGGGCTATGCGCCGATCTACGCCGTCCCGCCCGACCTCGTCCGCTGCACCCGGCCTGACGGAACGACGGGCAGGGGCAGGGTCGACCAGACCGGTACCTGCGTGCCCTATTTCAGCCGCGCGGACATCGACAATGGAGCGCTCGCCAGTCGCAATTTGGAGATCGCCTGGGCCGCCGACCCGCTCGACCTGTTCTTCGCCGAGATCCAGGGCTCCGCGCGGGTCGTCTTTCCGGACGGAACGAGCATCCAGATCGCTTATGCTGACCAGAATGGACTGCCGTATACGGCAATCGGCAAGGTCCTGAGGGATCAGGGAATCCTTCCCGCCGGCGGCGCGAGCATGCAGGCGATCAAGGCATGGGTCCGAGCCAACTCCGATCAGGCCCGGTCACTAATGGAGCAGAATGCCTCCTACATCTTTTTCAAGGTGCTGAACGGCCCCGGGCCGGTCGGCGCGCTCAATGTGCCGCTGACGGCGCAGGGAAGCGTCGCGGCCGACCCGAAGTTCGTGCCTCTGGGCGCGCCGATCTATCTCGCGGTCGACCGGCCGGAGGCCTACGGCTTGTGGGTCGCGCAGGACACCGGCGGAGCGATCAAGGGATCGAACCGGTTCGACACCTTCTGGGGCTCCGGAGCCGATGCTACGCGCATTGCCGGAGGCATGGCGGCGAACGGGATCGCCTATATCCTGCTGCCCAAAGGGGTGGCGACGCGTGCGTTCGCTCAGCCCTGAAGAGGCCGAGCTCTGGGCGCGGGTCGCCTCGACGATCCGGCCATTATCGAGAGAACATAAATCCTCCCCTGAAAGGGGAGGGGAACCGGCGAAGGCGGTGGAGGGGGCCCGCGTTCGCGCCGCTTCCACGGTGGGCCCCCACCACCATTCCGCTTCGCTCCATGGTCCCCCTCCCCGTTCCGGGGAGGAGCTTAAGGCCAAAACCCTTGACTCAAGCTGGGATCGGCGCCTTCGCTCTGGCTCGGTCGAGCCCGACCGCGTCGTCGACCTCCACGGGATGAATCTCGACACCGCCTGGCGGGTGATCGACCGGGCTCTCGAGCAGGCGATCGCGCGCGGCGATCGGGTGGTGCTGCTGATCACCGGGCACCATCGACCTGGCGACCAGCCGGTCCGCAGGGGAGCGATCCGGGCGGCGGTCCACGACTGGCTCGCAGCGTCGCGCCACTCGGGCCGGATCGCCGCCGTCCGCGGCGCGCACCGAAGCCACGGCGGAGGCGGGAGCCTCTATGTCGTTTTGAGACGACAAACCGCGCCGCGCCGCTGACGCTTTCTTAACCGTGCTCCGGTAACGCGTGGGCGTAGGCGGGCACTGCAGTCCCGCAAGGCGCATCGGACGGATGAAAGCAGGTACGGCCCAGAAGCTCAGCAACGCGATTCTTTCGTGTGCGGCCG
Source organism: Sphingomicrobium sp. (assembly GCA_036273215.1). GTDB lineage: Bacteria > Pseudomonadota > Alphaproteobacteria > Sphingomonadales > Sphingomonadaceae > Sphingomicrobium. The sequence continues at coordinate 14,300 of DASUIC010000138.1, read as the reverse complement.
GTTTCGCGTCCTTTTTCTTCTCGCTTTGCGCGCTGCTCTATTTGACGCAATTCAATGAGAAGATCCTCGCCGCGCTGGTCGCCGGCGCCTTCTGCCTGCTGATCAGCTACATCGCTTCCGAACGGCCCAACAGCGAGAGCGCTCGGGCGCTTTCGGCGCTTGGCGAACGCCTGCTCGCGGTGGAGGATGGCGATCTCGTTTCGCCCGCGCCTCAGCCGCTGCGCCGGGCCATGCCCAAGCTCGCCGCGGCGGTGGACACATTGTTCGCCGAGGTTCGAGCGTCGATCGAGAATGCGCATGCGCTCGGGATGTACGATCCCGTGACCTCGCTTCCCAACCGGCTGCACTTTCGGTCCGAAGCCGACAAGCTGCTGGGTCAGGCCGTCGACGGCGCGACCTCGGCGATGCTGTTCGTCGACCTCGACCGGTTCAAGCTGGTCAACGACAGCCTCGGCCACGCCCGCGGCGACCAGCTCCTGATCATGGTCGCCAACCGCCTGCGGGTGGTGGTGAACGCCGAATTCGCCGGACCGGCGCGCGATCGCCCGCTCCTCGCGCGACTAGCCGGCGACGAATTCACGATCTTCTTCCCAAGGATCGACACGGCCGCCGAGATCGAGCGCATCGCCCGCCGAGTGGTGCTCGCCATCGCCGAGCCGTTCGAGCTCTGCTCGCACAGCGTCGACATCGGGGCATCGATCGGGATCGCCCTCTCGCCCGATCACGGGACCAGCATCGAAGCGATCATGCGCGCCGCCGACATCGCGATGTACCGCGCCAAGTCCAACGGGGGAGGGCAGTTCTGCCGCTTCAATGCCGAGCTCGCGACCGATCACCAGCTCAACGTCGAAACCGAACTGGCGCTCAGCGAAGCCGTCCAAAAGGGCGACTTCGTGCTCAGCTTCCAGCCACAGATGAGCCTGGTGACAGGCCAGCTGTGCGGCACCGAGGCGCTTTTGCGCTGGAATCGTCCGGGAGACGGCTTGCGCCTGCCGAGCACGTTTATTCCGATCGCCGAGCGGACGGGGGTCATTCTGGACATCGGCGACTGGGTCGTGGCCGAGGTATCGTCCATCCTCGGCAAATGGAACCGCAAGGGCGTCAGCGGACGCCTCGCCTTCAACATCAGCCCGCGTCAGGTCGAACGGCCGGACTTCTTCGCGAAGCTGCGCCAGTCATTTTTGCAGGCCGAGGTTCCGTTGAATCTGGTTGAGCTCGAATTCACCGAAAGCGCCGCGATGGAGGCGAGCGCCGGTGTTCTCGAGGAGATCGCAGCGCTCCGCGGCGACGGAGCCCGGATTGCGATCGACGACTTCGGAACCGGTTACTCGAACCTGGCGCGGCTGCGCTCGATGCCGCTCGATCGGGTGAAGCTCGACCCATCGCTGATCGCCGACATCGAGACCAATGAAAAGGCGCGGGTGATCGTCCAGGCGGTCATCCACCTGATCAAGGGTGTCGAATGCGAGGTCGTTGCCGAAGCGGTGGAGACGTCCTCCCAGGCCGACATATTGCGCGCGATGGGATGCGACACCGTCCAGGGGTTCGTCTTCGCGCCGCCGATGTTCGAGGACGAATATCTCGCCTGGATCAGCCACGCTGATCGAGGCGCCCAGTCTGTCGCTTAGCCGCAGTCCAACGATCGCCGCATTGCGCCCTCTCCAAGGCGGTGCAATGCTTGGTTCGGACAAGTGAGCTCGAATGGCCCGAATTGCATTTTATGAGGACGTTCTCGACGAGCGCCTGTGCACTTTTCTTCTCAATAATGCCCGCGAACGGCTGAAGGAAGGCACGGAGTTCAGCCGATCCAATTTCCATTGGAAGCCTGCAATCCGCAAATCGAGCGCCGTCGTTCTCGTCAGGGACTACGAGCCGCACCTTGCGCAGTTGATCCTCGCCAATCTGGCCGAGCGCAAGATCGTCGAGCATGGCGATTATCACGTGATGAACTACGCCTGGACCCAGCTCAGCTATATTCCCTGGCACGACGACGATCAGCGATCGGAAGCATTGACCATCTATTTGAATGACCGTTGGGAAGCCGATTGGGGCGGGTTGTTCCTCTATCGCGACGACGAGCGGCAGATCCGCGGCTTCGCTCCGAAGTTCAACTGCGGTCTTCGCAACGACAACAACGTGCTCCACGCCACTACGCCGGTGACGCTGGATGCGCCTGAGCCCCGCTTCACACTCCAGCTATTCTCGAAATAGCCTCAGGTTATGGAGAGCGCCTTCCGCAGCACTCGCTCGTAAATCCGCGAGAGCGCGTGGATGTCGTCCACCGCCGCGCATTCTCCGACTTTGTGCATGGTCGCGTTGGGAAGGCCGAAATCGACCACCGGACAGAGCTGGATCAGGAAGCGGCCGTCCGAGGTGCCGCCGCTGGTCGAAAGGTCGGGCTTGAGGCCGGTCTCCTCCTCGATCGCTTCGACGACGACGTCATAGAGCTTTCCCGGCGGCGTGAGGAACGCTTCGCCCGAAATGCGCGCGCTGACCCTGGAGCCAGGGGCCTCACGCTCGGCGATTTCCTCGACCCGCTTCACGAGGTCGGCGCCGCTCTGCAGGTTGTTGAAGCGAATGTTGAGTTGCGCGGTGGCGGAGCCCGGAATGAGGTTGCTGGCGTGCGTCGGCGTGTCGATCCCGGTGAATTCGAGGTTCGAGGACGGGAACTGGTCCGTGCCGTCGTCGAGGTGAAGGGCGTCGAGCGCGGCGATCACCCGCGCAAGCGGTCCGATCGGGTTGGTTGTCCGGTGAGGATAAGCGACATGCCCCTGAACTCCCGGAACCTCGATCCACATGTTGACCGAGCCGCGGCGGCCGATCTTGACCGTGTCGCCCAGGCGCTCGACCGAGGTCGGCTCGCCGATGAGGATCATGTCGGGCCGGATCTGGTGCTCGTTAAGCCAGTCGATGATCCGCGGCGTGCCGTAGGTCGAATAGCCCTCCTCGTCGCCGGTGATGAGCAGCGACAGCGTGCCGTTGCCTGGTTCCAGCCGCGACAGCGCCGCGACATAGGCCGCGATCGCGCTCTTCATGTCATTGGCGCCTCGGCCGACCAGCACTCCGTCCTCGACGGACGCTTCGAAGCCCGCCCATCCTTCTCCAGCGGGAACCACGTCGAGGTGACCGGCGAAACCGAAGTGGGGCGAGCCGCTGCCGCGCATGGCGACCATGTTCTCCGTCGGCCCGTCGGGCGGCTCTCCCATCACCCAGCGGTGCACGGTGAACCCCAACGGCCCGAGCACGGACTGAAGCAAGTCGAACACCTCGCCCCGGGCCGGAGTGACGCTCGGGCAGCGGATCAGGTCGCGGGAGAGTGAAACGGGGTCGATCGGCTGAGCCATGGTGAGCCGCCCTAGCGATGCTTCGCGATGAGGCAAGCGGACGAGTCTTGTTGCCTTAGTGTGTTAGAACGATATCACAGTTCGCCGCCGAATTTCGTCAGTTCGTCGAAATCGCACTTGCATGTCCGCTACAAATGTAGCACGCTACAAATGTAGCACGAGCTTGGACGTGCAAACCAAGGGGAGTTCGACGATGCTCGTGCGCCGGCAGCTTCGCAATCTGCTTCTCGGCTGCGCTGCAAGCGGGGCGGCGTCGACGGCGTTCGCGCACTCGCCACCGACGACCAATTCCGCCGCGGCGGCGCCTGTCGCGACAGCCACTTCGGAGAAGCGAGTGTACACGCCCGCGGACTTCGCGCGGTTCGCGCCGAAGACCGCCTACGACATGCTGACGGAGGTGCCCGGATTCACGATCCAGGGTGTGGATACGAGCGTCCGCGGGCTCGGCCAGGCGTCCGAGAACGTGCTGATCAACGGTCAGCGCGTGGCGAACAAGCTGGGCGCGGTGGACCAGCTTCAGCGCACGCCCGCCTCGAGCGTTCAGCGGATCGAGATCGTCGACGCCGCGAGCCTCGGAATCGCGGGGCTTACCGGCCAGGTCGCGAACGTCATCCTGAGCGAGACGAAGAAGGCCTCGGGCCAGTTCGACTATGAAGCGAATGCGCGCGCGCACTTCGCCAAGCCCGAACTGCTCGGTGGGTCGGTCAGCTATTCGGGGAAGGAAGGTCCCGTCGACTACACCTTTTCGGTGGCGAACGGCTACGGACGTGGCGCCATCGGTGGACCGATCCTGATCCTCGATCCCAACCATGCGCTCATCGAGACCCGTAACGAGGTTTCTCACAACGAATTTGAGCAGGCGAACATGCAGGCCAAGTTCGGCATCGACGGGCCCCGCTCTTCAATCGGCAATCTCATCCTCGGCTATGCGCCCTATTGGAGCCCGTCCTACCTGCGAGATTCCCGCGTCGAAGCTGATGGGGAGCTCCGGCACCGGACCGATGTGCAAAACGCCAAGGGATATGTCGTCGACATCAACGGCGATTATGAATTCGCCCTCGGCCCGGGCCGCCTTAAGCTGATCGGCCTCGATCACTGGGAGCATAATCCGCTCGTCGACACACAAATTCTGTTTTTCGACACGACGGGCGCCGATCCCCAAGGGGATCGCTTCGATCGGGACCAGCGGCCTTTGGAGGTGATCGGCCGCGCGGAGTATCATTGGAGAACCGGGAAAAACGACTGGCAGGTTTCCTTCGAACGGGCATTCAATTCATTGGCCCAGGTCGGGCGGCTGTTCGATCTCGACCCCGACGGGAAGTTCGTCGAAGTGCCGTTCCCCGCAGGGACCGGCACAGTCCGGGAAATTCGCTACGAGGGACTGGGCACGTTCAGCCGTCCGCTGGGATCGAAGCTCGACCTTCAGGCCGCCGCCGGCGCCGAAATCTCGACACTCGGGCTCGCCGGGGGAGTCGAGCCGCCGCGCAAATTCTTCCGCCCCAAGGGTAGCATCGTTCTCGGCTGGCACCCCGACAGGACGTGGGACATCAGTTTGAAGCTGCGCAGGCGAGTCGGCCAGATCGATTTCGCCGACTTTCTTTCGCAGGCGATCCTCACCGAGGGTCGGACGAACGCCGGCAACGTCAATCTCGTGCCCCCGCAGAGCTGGGAGGCGGAGACCGACTTCGCTCACGATCTCGGTCGCTGGGGCAAGACCGATCTCACGCTCCACTATTATAGCGTCTCCGACATTATCGATTTCATCCGGATCGGCGAGGATGGCGAGGGGGTCGGCAACTTGCCCCACGCCGACCGTCTCGGATTCCAGAGCACGAGCACGTTCCTGCTCGACCCGCTCGGCTGGCCTGGCGCCAAGCTCGACGCGACATTCGCCGCCGAATGGACGAGGGTGAAGGACCCGCTCACCGGCCGTCCGCGGCCGATCAGCGGAATCGAGGATCATTCGGCCTTTGTCCAGATTCGCGACGATATCCCGCACACGCCCTTCGCGTGGAGCGCCTACATCCAGAACCGCCACTTCGTGACCAATTACCTGCTCACGGAGCTAGACCAGACGCTCGACATCCCGTGGCTCGTCGGATTCTATGTCGAGGACAAGAATGTGCTCGGCACAACGGTGCGCTTCACGGTCGATAATATCTTCAACGGAAAGCACCTCGAGCACCGGCAGGTCTTCGACGGCTTCCGCGACCAAGCTCCGATTGCATTTTTCGAAGAGCACGATGAGGTGGTGGGGCCGATCTTCACGCTTTCCGTCAAGGGTAACTTCTAGCGTTGGCGCATCCTCTGCTAGTGGCGCGGCAACGCGGAGGTGCGCCATGCCGAAGGTCGATCTTTCCAATATCGAGAAGGTGCAGCGCACCGGCTATCCGCCGCCGCACGATGAGCAGGTGCGCGGCCGACGGTCGCAGCGGCTCGGCCCCGTCTTCGGACTCACCGATTTTGGAGTGAACGTCACCACGCTCGAGCCCGGCGCCTGGTCGAGTCAGCGCCACTGGCACGAGGGCGAGGACGAGCTCGTCGTCATGCTCGAAGGCGAGGCGGTGCTGGTCGAGGATGAAGGAGAAACGCTCCTCCGCGAGGGAGACGTGGCCGTGTTCCCGAAGGGCATCGCGAACGGCCATCACCTGATCAACCGGTCAGACCGGGAGTGCAGGCTGATCGCGATCGGAAAGCAGCCGACGGCGGTCTGCCATTATTCGGACATCGACATGATCGTCGATCCCGCGCACGGAGGGTACACCCACCGCGACGGAACGCCCTTCTAGGCGGCCTTGTCGCTCTCGTACTGCTCGATCACCCAGGGTTCGTCCTGGGCCTTGTCGATCCATTCGGCGACGTGCGGGTGCGACAGGACTTCCTTCATGTAGACCCCTGCGAAATTGGGGACTCGAACGCCGTAGGTGATGAACCTCGTGACCACGGGCGCGTACATCATGTCGGCAGCGCACCAGTCGCCGAAGAGGAAATCGCCGGTGCCTCCGAAGCGCGCGCGCGCCTGCGCCCACAGCTGGAGGATTCGGTCGATCTCCTCCTTGACCGGGTCGCTGAGCTTCTTCGCCGGGAAGCTCTTGCGGACATTCATGGGAAGCTCGCGCCTCAAGTTCGCGAAGCCGGAATGCATCTCGGCCGACATCGAGCGGGCGACCGCGCGCGCGGTCTCCTCCTCGGGCCAATAAAGCGTCGTACCGTAGCGGTCGGCGAGGAACTCGATGATCGCGAGGCTGTCCCAAACGACGCACTCGCCGTCCCACAGGATCGGCACCTTGCCTAGCGAGGGAGCGAACTCGTCGCCTTCGCGTCTCTTGTCCCATTCGGCGTCGTAGAGCGGGACGACATATTCCTCGAACTCCTCGCCCGACTGCTTGGCCGCGAGCCACCCGCGCATGGACCAGCTCGAATAAGCGCGGTTGCCGATGATCAGCTTGAACATGCCGCTTCCCCGCCACCCTGAACTCGTTTCAGGGTCCATTTCTCCGCCTGCATGTTCGGTCTCCAGAATGGATGCTGAAATGAGTTCAGCATGATGCTAGTGGTTGAGCGCAGCGGCCACGATCGCCGTCCGTAACTCGGCGATGCCGCTACCGGTTTCGCTCGAGGTCGTGAAGATGTGTGGGTGCGCCGCGGGACGGGCTTTCGTCTCTGCAGTGATGGCGTCGAAGGTTTCGACGAGCGCGGTCGGCTTCACCTTGTCGGCCTTGGTGAGGACGAGCTGATAAGCGACCGCGGCGGCATCGAGCATGTCCATCATCTCGCGATCGGGCGGCTTGAGCCCGTGCCGCGAATCGACGAGCACGAGCGCGCGCTTGAGGACCGATCGACCGCGCAGATAGTCATTCACCAGGCGCCGCCAGCGTCTGGCCAGATCCTTGGGCGCTTCGGCGAAGCCGTAGCCCGGCATGTCCACCAGCCGCAGCTCAACCGGATTTCCTACGTCGAAGAAATTGAGCTCTTGAGTCCGTCCGGGCGTGTTGGAAGTCCGGGCCAGTCCGTTGCGGTTCGTCAGCGCGTTGAGAAGCGAGCTTTTGCCGACGTTCGACCTCCCGGCGAAGGCGATTTCCGGAGCTTCGGGGTCGGGCAAGAACCTCAGGTCGGGCGCGGACTTCAGAAACTCGACAGGGCCGGCGAACAGCTTGCGGGCTCGCTCCCCCGGCTCCGCGTCCGCGCCGTTGCTCATGTCTGGACCGGGTGGGTGTCGCTGAGGTGAAGCCCGAAGCGGCGATAGAGCCACCATTGCTGAAGCAACGTCAGCACGTTGCTGGTCACGTAATAGAGCTGAAGGCCGGCTGCGAACGGCGCGAAGATGAACATCATCACCCACGGCATGAATTGATAGATCTGCTGCTGGGCGGGGTCCATCGGCTGGGGATTGAGCTTCATCGTCAGCCACTGGGTCACGCCCATCAAGAGCGGCAGGATGCCGATCGCGAGGAACGCGGGCGGGGAGAAATGGAGCAGGCCGAACAGGTTGACCGGAGTCAGGGGGTCGGGCGCGGACAAGTCCTTGATCCACAGGATGAACGGCTGGTGGCGCATTTCGACGCTGACCAGCAGCACCTTGTACAGCGCATAGAAGATCGGGATCTGCAGAACGACCGGCAAGCAGCCCGCGGCGGGGTTCACCTTTTCGGTTTGATAGAGCTTGAGGATTTCCTGCTGCTGGCGCTGCTTGTCGTCCTTGAACCGCTCCTGGATGGCTTTCATTTTCGGCTGGAGCTTGCGCATCGCCGCCATCGACTGGAACTGCTTCTGGGCGATCGGGAACATCAGCCCGCGGACGATCAGGGTCAGGCACATGATCGCGATCCCGAAATTGCCCGTCAGCTGGAAGAGCTTCAGCAGAAGGTCGAAGATCGGCCGCATGAACCATTCGAACCAGCCCCAGTCGATCGACTTGGAGAGTTTCGGGATTCCCGCTTCCTCGTAGCGATCGAGCCATTTCTTTTCCTTGGCCCCGGCGAACAGGCGCGTCTGGCTGGTCAGCGCCTGGCCCGGCGCGACCGTCGCCGGAGTCAATGCATAATCGGCCTGGTAGCCACCCGAGGGGCTCTTGCGGAACTCCGCCGCCATTGCTCCTCCTTTCGGAGCGAGCGCGGTCAGCCAATACTTGTCGGTGAAGCCGAGCCAGCCAGCGACATTGTTGAAGTCTTCGCTCGTCCCCTGGTCGAGGTCCTTCCAGTTGACGTCGTACTTGGCCTTGCCGTCGAACACGCCGATCGGCCCGACATGGTTGGTCCAGCTGGATGGATCGACCGACTTCGAGCCACGGCTGACGAGGCCGATCGGACGGACGCTGATCGGCTGGCCCGACCCGTTGATTACGCTCTGCTGGACCGTGAACAGGTAGCCGTCATCGATCGCGATCTTGAGCTGGTAGCGCGTGCCGTCCGGCATCTGCGCGCTCAGAGTCACCGGCTGCCCTGGCGAAAGCTGCTGGCCCTCCGCCGTCCAGACGGTGTCGAGCGTCGGCACCTGCGCGCCGGTTCCGGTCCAGCCGAATTCCGCGACGTACGCGTTCGGCGTACCGAGCGGCGACAGGAGCCGCACGGGCGGCGAATCCGGAGCGATCGTCTGCCGCTCGTTGACCAGCAGAAGGTCGTCGATCTGCGCGCCCTTGAGGTTGATCGATCCGCTGAGCGAGGGGGTTCGGATCGCAACGCGAGGTGCCGACGCGAGCGCAGTCCGGAGCGAGTGGACCTGCTTTGGAGCGGTCGGCACCGGCTGCGCCTGAGGCTGGGGAAGCGCCTGCTGTTTTCCGCCTTCGATTTTCGTGCTCGGCGGGTTTGCCGTCGGGAAAAACCGGTTCGCAGCCCACATCCACCCGAGCAACACAAGCGCGCTCAACGCCATCGCGAGGACCAGGTTCTTGCGCTCGTTCACTTGGTCTCGATCCTCTCGGGAACCGGGTCGTATCCCTGACCGCCCCATGGATGGCAGCGAAGAATGCGCTTCAGCGCCATCCACCCGCCCCGCGCGGCGCCATAGCGGCTGATTGCGGTGATCGCATAGGCCGAACAGCTTGGGCGGTAGCGGCAGCTCGGCGGAAGCACTTGCGAGGGGCCTTTCTGCCATCCTCTGACGATCAGGATCATTAGGCGGCCGATCATTGCGCGCGCAGCCTGTCGAGCGCTCCGGCAAGTTCCGAGCGGAGCAGGCCGAAGTCGCGTTCGATGCCCTTTGTCCGGCCGATCATGACATGGTCGGCTCCGGCCACTCCCTTCAGAGGTATCACCTCTCGGGCAAGCGCCCGGAAACGGCGCTTCATGCGGTTGCGGACGACAGCGCCGCCGATCTTCTTGGTGACGGTAAAGCCCACTCGCATGGCAGGATCAGAGTCTTTGCGGTCACGGACGAGCAGGACGAAGCCCGGAGTCGCCGCGCGCTTGCCCGCGTTTGCCGCGAGGAAGTCGGCGCGCTTCCTGATCGTGATTAGGCGCTGAGCTTTTTGCGCCCGCGCGAGCGGCGGGCGTTCAGCACCTTGCGTCCGCCGACCGTCGCCATCCTGGCGCGGAACCCGTGTCGCCGCTTGCGGACGAGATTGCTCGGCTGGAAGGTGCGCTTCATCGTTCATGCCCCAAGGGTCAGTGTTACATTCAAAGAAAAAGGGCCGCCGGTGAGGCAGCCGCTGTCGTGCGCGCCGATAGTGGAGGGGGGCCGTGAAGTCAATTGCCGGCGCCCGTCTGCCGCGCCTTGCGCAGCGCGTTCCGCCGGGCCGCGCTTCGCCGCCTGAGCGCCCAATCGGTCCAGCGCCCGGCCCTGGGTTGCCACCGCTTGAACCTCACGTAACGGCGCTTGGCCCACATGCTCGTCTTGAGCACGAGCGCAAGTCCGATTCCGGCGACGATCACTCCCCCTGGGCCGGGGAGTGCTCCAACGAGCGGCGAGACGATCAGAAGGAGGATGCCGACGCCGAACATCGTCCATTCGACCAGCGGATGGTCGATGAAGCGCCGCAACTGTCGTCTGCCGAGCATGCGTATTGATGTGGTGACACACCATGAGGGCCGCAAGCGCTTGCGGAACGCATCCGGAACGGTCTAGCTACGGTCCGCCGAGCTAGGGGGATTCCCTGTCTAGAGTGTTGCGTGCGGGGGGCGGGGCCTAATGGCCGCGACCGTCGCCACTGTCGCTTATCTCGGGCTCGAAGCGCGCGCCGTGGAAGTGCAGGTGCAGCTCTCCTCGGGCCTGCCCCGCTTCACGATCGTGGGCCTTGCGGACAAAGCCGTCGCCGAAAGCCGGGAGCGGGTGAGGGCGGCGCTGGCTGCGATCGGGCTCGCACTGCCGCCGAAAGTCATCACCGTGAATCTGTCCCCGGCCGACCTGCCGAAGGAAGGCTCGCATTATGACCTGCCGATCGCGCTTTGCCTGCTTGCGGCGATCGGCGCGACCGACGCCGAGGCGCTGTCGCATTATGTCGCCGTGGGCGAGCTATGCCTCGACGGCCGCATCACCGCGTCGCCGGGCGTGCTCCTCGCGGCGATCCATGCCTCCTCGCAGGACAAGGGGCTGATCTGCCCCGCAGCGCAGGGTAGCGAGGCGAGCTGGGCTGGCGAGCTCGAGGTCATCGCCGCGCCCGACCTGCTGGCGCTGCTCGCGCATCTGAAAGGCACGAGCCTGGTCGCGGCGCCTGCGCCGGCGGACGCCGAACCGCCGGACGGCGGCCCGGATCTCGCGCAAGTCAAAGGCCAGGAGGTCGCCAAGCGCGCGCTCGAGATCGCCGCTGCGGGTGGCCACAATCTGCTGATGAGTGGCCCGCCAGGCGCCGGAAAATCGCTGCTCGCTGCCTGCCTGCCCGGAATCCTTCCACCGCTACAGCCGAGCGAAGCGCTGGAGGTGTCGATGGTGGCGTCCGTTGCCGGTGAGCTGAACGGCGGTAAGATCCGGCGCAAGCGGCCGTTCCGCTCACCCCACCACAGCGCTTCCATGCCCGCGCTCGTCGGCGGCGGCCTGCGGGTGCGACCCGGCGAAATCAGCCTCGCCCACCTGGGAGTCCTGTTCCTCGACGAGCTTCCCGAGTTCCAACGGCCGGTACTCGACTCTCTTCGTCAGCCCCTCGAGACTGGCGCCGTCAGCGTCGCGCGAGCCAACACGCATGTGACGTTTCCGGCGCGAGTCCAGCTGGTCGCGGCGATGAACCCGTGCCGCTGCGGTCACCTCGGCGACCCCGCGCTCGCGTGCAGCCGCGCGCCGAGGTGCGCCGCCGATTACCAGGCGCGGGTCTCCGGGCCGCTGCTCGACCGGATCGATCTCCACGTCGAAGTGCCTGGTGTCTCCGCCGCCGATCTTACGCTTCCGCCGCCCGCGGAGGGGAGCCGCGAAGTGGCGCAGCGTGTCGCAGCCGCCCGGCAGGTCCAGGCGGACCGATACAACGGTTCGGGCGTCCGAACGAACGCCGAAGCGAATGGCGAGCTTCTGGATCAGGTTGCGACCCCTGACGAGCCTGGCCGCAAGCTGCTCGCCGACGCGGCGGCGGCGATGCGTTTGTCCGCCCGCGGCTTTCATCGGGTGATCAGGGTCGCGCGGACGATCGCCGACCTTGCCGGAGCCGAGCAGGTCGGCCGAATCCACGTCGCAGAGGCGCTGAGCTACAGACGGCAGGCGCCGCGCAACTGAGCGGTTGCGAGCCGAAGCGCGAAGGCGCATCGGCTCCGCATGAACGAGCTCACTTCAGTTCAGCAGCGGCCCTCGACGATCTTCGACCTGCCGACACCCGCGCTGATCCTCGACCGGCGCAAGCTCGAGACGAACGCGGCAACGATGCGCACGCGGGTCAAGGAGCTCGGTGTCACTCTCCGCCCGCATGTGAAGACGTCCAAATCGATCGACGTGCTTCGAGTGCTCGCCGGTGGCGCGGAATTGCCGATCACGGTCTCGACTCTCGCCGAGGCCGATTATTTTTTCGCCCACGGCGTCCGCGACATCCTTTACGCAGTCGGAATCGCGCCCGTGAAGCTTCCGCACGTCGCCCGGCTGGCGCGGAGCGGGTGCAAGATACGCGTGATCCTCGACAGCGTCGAAGCGGCCGAGGCGGTGCAGGCGTTCGGAAGCTCCCAAGGGCTGACGATCGAGGCGCTGATCGAAGTCGATACGGATGGCCGCCGGGCCGGAGTCGATCCCGCCGACGCGCTTCTGATCGAGATTGGCCGAAGGCTTTCGGCCGGTTCCGGGGCGAAGCTCGCCGGCGTGATGACCCATGCGGGCGGGTCCTATTCGGCGCGCACCGTCGGCGAGTTCGAGGAGATCGCAGAGCGCGAACGATCGGGAGCTGTAGCGGCGGCCGATCGTCTTCGAGCAGCGGGATTTCCGGTCGAGATCGTCAGCGTCGGCTCGACGCCCACCGTGCATTATGCCCGCACGCTCGAGGGAGTCACCGAGGCGCGCGTCGGAGTCTACGCCTTCGGAGACCTCGTGCAGATGGAGCTCGGCACCTGCGCGACGGACGACATCGCAATCTCGGTCCTCGCGAGCGTCATCGGCCATAGCCGCAGCCACGGCCGGGCGCTGATCGACGCGGGCTTCCTCGCGCTCAGCCGCGACCGCGGCACGGCCGATTTCCCGATCGACTGGGGCTATGGCGCTGTATGCGACGCCGAGACTGGCGAGCCGATCGGCAATGTGCGCGTCGAGTCGACCAACCAGGAGCATGGAATCATCACTTGCCGATCCAGCGAACTCGACTGGTCGCGCTTCCCCGTCGGCGGGCGCGTGAGAATCCTCCCGAACCATGCCTGCGCGACCGCGGCCGCATACGACCGTTACTTCGTCACGGAGGGTGATGATGCAATCACCGACGTGTGGGAGCGAGTGAACGGCTGGTGAGCGCTCGTTAATCGGTTGCACTCCGCAAATGAAGGATTAGCATCCGACTCTCCGAAAGGGGGAGAATCAGCGATGAATCCGAACAGCATGACTCCGGTCGATTGGGCGAAGCGTCCGATCCTCGAGAAATATGCCGATTTCAGCGGCCGTGCGCCGAGACCTGAACTGTGGTGGTACGTGCTCGCGCTCGTCGTCGCCGCCATCATCGTCAGCGTGATCGAGAGCATCCTCGGTCTCCACCACATGATCGTCGGAATGTACGGACCACTGTCGGCGCTGCTCTGGCTGGCGACGATCGTCCCGTCGGTCGCGGTGGCCGTGCGCCGGCTGCATGACGTGAACCGCCCGGGCTGGTGGGTTCTCCTCCCGCTGGTTCCCGAGTGCCTGATGATCGTCATCGCGCTGATGACCGCGGGAGCGGTTGCAGCAGGCGGTGGTCTCGGAGCGGCCATGGGCGGCCTGGCGCTGACCGGATTGCTCGGGCTGGTCACGCTCGTCGGAGCGATTATCCTGATCGTCTTCTATGTCATGCCCGGCACCCCGGGCGATAACCGCTATGGGCCGAACCCCTGTGGTGGCGTCACTCCCGACGGAACGGCCATCCCCGCCGAATAAGATGCGAGAGTTGCCGCACGGGGCACGCGCCGCTAGCAACACGGCGCGTGCCCCTGTGGCGGAATGGTAGACGCGCTCGACTCAAAATCGAGTTCCTTCACCGGAGTGTCCGTTCGACTCGGACCAGGGGCACCATTGCGCATGAGTGCTGCCGCTAATCCGCTAGCCGGTCGAACCGCACGCGCGTATGCTTCGCCGATGGACGCGCGGACGGCCAAGCATGGCGAGATCGCCAACGAACGCGGCGAAGAGCTCAATGTGCTCGCCGAGGCGAACGCCAAGCGCGACCGGCTTCTCGCGTCGCTTGCGCTGATCGTCGGGATAGCGGTCGCGGTCGCGCTTCCGTTCGCGCTTCGCGCTGGAGCCGAGTTCTTCATGCCGGTGACCGCCGCACTGGTGATCGCCATCGCGCTCGTGCCGGCGCTCGAGTGGTTCGAGCGCCGCGGAATTCCCTCGAAAGCGTCGGCAGCGCTGTGCCTCGTCATCTTCCTGCTGATCGCC
>DASUIC010000137.1:0-7397 GCA_036273215.1 Sphingomicrobium sp. | reverse complement strand
CCGAGCGCGCGCGACGAATGGGGCTTCGACTGGCTGTCCCAATTCCTCGCTGCGCGCGGCTACGCGGTCATTCAGCCCGAATATCGCGGCTCGGCCGGATTCGGCGACAAATGGCTGATGGACAATGGCTTCAAGAGCTGGCGCACGTCGATCGGCGACGTCGATGCAGCCGCTCGATACCTTGCCTCGTCCGGTATGGCCGACCCCAAGCGGATTGCGATCGTGGGATGGTCCTACGGCGGCTACGCAGCGCTTCAGGCCGCGGCCACCGATCCCTCGCTTTACAAAGGGGTCGTCGCGATCGCTCCGGTGACCGATCTCGCGCTGCTCAAACAGGAAGCTCAGGACTACACCAATGCGGACGTGGTTGCGAAGTTCGTAGGCTCCGGCCCCCACGTCATCGAAGGCTCACCGCTGCACCACGCCGCCGATATCAAGGTGCCGGTGCTGCTGGTCGCCGGGACTCTCGATGCGAACGTCGCCTACGAAGAATCGGCGAAGATGGAGGACGCGCTCCAGGGCGCGGGGGCGAAAAGCGAATTGCTGACCTTCAAGGGCCTCGACCACCAGCTCGATGATTCCGTCGCCCGCACCGAGATGCTGACGAAGATCGGCGAATTGCTCGACAACACGATCGGGCATTGACCAGGAACACCAAAGCTGCCGTGCTTCTGGACGGCCGCGCAGGCTTGCTCCACTGCTGAAGCTGCGTGTCCGAGCTGATCTCAGTCGTCGTCACCTGCTTCAACCTCGAGCGCTACATCGGCGAGGCGCTGGAGTCTGTCCTTGGGCAGCTGGAACCCGGCCCTCTCGAAGTCATCGTCGTCGACGATTGCTCGACCGATGCGAGCCGTGAGCTGGTCAGCCGATATGCGGGCGTAAAGCTGCTGGCGCGAAAGGCGAATGGGGGTGTGCTGAACGCCATGCTGGACGGCGTCGACGTCGCATCGGGAGACGTGATCTGTCTGCTCGATGGCGACGACCGTTGGCGGCCGAACAAAATCGCGACACTCCGCCGGGCCTTCGCAGATCGCGAGGTCGCGTTCTTCACGCATGACGTCGAGTTCATCGGCCGGGATGGACAGAACCTCCCGATTGCGAGCCGCCCGCATGCCGTTCTCGCGAACCTGCCCGCGCGCGAACGCGGCGAGATGGTCCGTACCGGCATCCTCGAGCATCTGGATTACGTCTGGCTCGGGAGCGCCATGGCCTTCCGCCGCTCGCTGGTCGATTGGCCCGGCTTCGAAGCGTTCGCCGCGAACCTGCCGGACGCACGCAACACCTACCAGGATTGGCCGCTCGCCTTCTGGATCGCGGTGCGGCCGGGAATCCGAATGGCCTATGTCGACGAGCCGCTGTTCAGCTATCGCCTGCATGGCGCCAACTACAGCGGCGACGCATCGACGCTCGCGAGCGCGGCGCGCAATTTCCGGCGTACCCGCAATACGATTGCGGCCATGCTCGAGATTGCGCGGGAGCGGGGTTGCTCGCGAAGCGTGCGGATTCTCGGGAAACATCTGGCGTTCACCGAAGGCCAGCTGGCGCTGTACGAGGGCAGGCGCGGCGCGGCGGTCAGCGGCTACGCCCACGCGTTCACGCACCTGGCGCGACGCGGCCTGCTGCCGCGCGAGCTCGCGCGGCTGGCGGCGGGCGTGCTCCTCGGGCCGGCCGGTCTCGTCAGGCTCGTCAACCGCTCGCGAGTGAGGGCGCGATGAGTCTGCTCATGGCTGGGTCTTGCGCGCGATGAGCTCGAGCCACAGCTGACCGATGCGTTCGGCCGAGTAACGCTGCGCTACCTCGCGGGCTCGCTCGCCGAAGCCGCGGCGCTTTGCGGAGTCGGCGAGCAGCTCGATGCAGCGGGCGGTCGCGGCTTCCACATCTCCGAGCGGGACCAAATAGCCGTTCACTCCGTCGGTGATCAGCTCCGACGGACCGGTCGGACAGTCGAAGGCGACCGGTGCGACGCCGTTGGCCATTGCCTCGGCAAGCGCATTGGGAAAGCCTTCGAAAAGCGAGGTGAAGAGGAACAGGTCGGCGGCTGCCCAATGGTCTTCAAGGTTCGCGATACGCCCGCTGAAGTTTACCCGCCCGGCAATTCCGAGCGCGTCTGCTCTCCGTCGCAGCTGCTCGCCGAGCGGACCCTCGCCGGCGATCGTGAGCAGGGCGTCCGGGCGGCTTTCCAGGATTCGTGCGAAGATCTCGAGGGCGAAGACAAAGCCCTTCTGCTCGTCCAGTCTGCCAACGCAGATGATGGTCGGCGGTCCCGAAACCCCATCCGGTTCGGCGTTTCGCCGCCGCGTCGCGGGTGCGACGATGTTCGGAATGATGACGACCTGCCTGTCCCTGACCCGCAGGTGTCCGAGGAACCAGTCCCGGATTCCGCTAGTCTGGCAGACGATCAAATCGAGCCGCGGGAAGCTGATCCGTCGCAGCCGCTCGAGCCAGGATTGAAGTCGTTCCGCAGGCGGGTAGGCCCGCTCGCTCCCGACCGTCAACGGGACCTTCATGAAGGCCGACGCGAGCGGGAGCAAGATGGAAGGTACGGTGCCGAAGGCGATGAGGGCTTCAGGCCGGCCCTCGCGAATGTGCCGCCGGATGGCGCGGACGGTCGCCAGCCAGAAAAGCAGCTTGCTCCGACGTTCATGAGTGATCCGCCGAACGAACGGATGTTGGCGCGCGAGCCCGCCGGGGAGGAGCTTGAAGCAATAGATGGTCACCGAGTAGCCGGCCGATTCGAGACACTCTCGCAAAGCGAGCGTCGAGCGCTGCAGGCCGCCCGCCGCATAATCGACGGGGATGATCAAAAAGACGGTGCGCACCGGCGGGTCAGCATTCGCGCTCACAGCGAAGATCGCTACGGCAGGTCAGCCGCTGGAGCGGTGCTATTGCGCATGACGCGCCCGGAGCGGATCGCTGAACGTATTCCCTGTTCTATCGGCAATATGATGAACGCTGCGGCCACGGCAGACAGCACCCCGACACAGAATGATGTCACAGGCTCGCGGATCAAATGCATGACGGCCAGTCCGAGCTTCGTGTGAATAAGGTAGAGTGGATAGGTCATCAGACCGATTGTTCGTGTGGGCGCCCAGGACAAAGCCTTCCTGGCCCAGGGGTTATAGAAGACTCCAGCTACGATCAGGACGGTCGCGAACAGCCATACGGCCGGCGCTACGTAGAAAGGCGCTCCTGCAAGGTGCATTGCATGCGACGTCCATGCCGATGCGATGAACGAGGTTACGAAAAATACAGCCGCCGCTGCTGGCTTCCTTCGCGAGTACAGCAG
The DNA here is from genome assembly GCA_036273215.1 of Sphingomicrobium sp. Classification (GTDB taxonomy): domain Bacteria; phylum Pseudomonadota; class Alphaproteobacteria; order Sphingomonadales; family Sphingomonadaceae; genus Sphingomicrobium. Next base: position 4,111 of record DASUIC010000137.1, on the reverse strand, counting down.
CATTCCAGCCGCGAAAAAGCAGCCGAAATGACAAAGAAGCAAATATCCAGCGTGATTCTCCAGCCAGGTAAAATCCGCGAAAGGTACGATTAAATTTAATGCCTTGAGCGCCCAAAAGGCGCTGCTGTAGCAGCCGAGCCAAACGGCCATGTTGTCGAGCTTCCAGCGACGCGCCAGAGCGACCGCCACGAGAGCATAGAAGCTCATTTCGATGGGCAGCGTCCAATAGACCCCGTCGACCCACGGCCCGATCGGAAAAAGCGCTAAGGATCGCAAGTATGTAGCAACCGAGGTGGGTGCGAGGAGAAAGCTTACCGTGGCGCATACCCAGACCGCGGGATAGAGCCGAGCGGCTCGGCTTTTCACGAAAACGGCGCTGGATTTTCCATCGGCCGAGAACGCGATCACGAAACCTGAAATGACGAAGAAGACTTCAACCCCGATCCATCCGCAAGAGACCCATGGGGTGATGCCGAGCCTACGTTCCGGAACGCCTTGCCACCAGTAAAAGGCAAGATGATAAAAGACCACGAGCAAGGCGGCGGCGAAGCGCACAAGGTCGAGAACCGGATAGGTTACGCCGCTCTTTCGGCGCGATGCAGCATTTGGCGGCCCTGTCATGCCAGGGGGCTTTTCGGCACGGGCCCGTCTGCCGAGATTTTCGTATTCAATCATGATCGTCTGCTTGGGCACGGTTGATCGATCCCGCTCGCTGCAGTCCGGCTACGGCGCAGTTCCTCGTCCAATGCGAAAACCTGCGCCGCCGCCGATTGTGATCTCATCTGCCAGGCGCTCCGCTGCACCATTGATCACTTGGTCCACGTAGCGCGAGAATGCACGCAGGAATTCCGAATTGAGCACCAGAACATCGGCGGCGGGAGCCGTGTCGCCATCAACCATGAACGTGAATCGAAAAGCGGTGAGCACCGTCATCAACGGGTCCCTCGCGATCTGGTCGCGGATGGATGAAATGACGAGCAGTGTTCGTCCGCGCAGTCGTTCCATGCGTCGATTCCACTTCGTGACCGCTTCGTCGGGGCTCGAGTAGTGCAGGAAGACGAGCTCGCCCTGAGCCGCTCTGTCCAGAGCCCAGCAGCCCTGGTCGTCTTTGAACACGAGATTTGCTGACTCGAGCTTGCTCCATTCGTCGATGCGGTCTTTCGAGAGATCGTCGAGAAAATGCCGATAGCTGTCGCCGGTGAAATAGATGCCTGCCGTGGGTGTCTGCTTTCGCAGTCCAGCCCACTCGTAGAGGATGCCCGCGACGCAGTTGTTCGAGACGATCGAGACATTCCTCTCATCGAGCTCCCGGATTTGCTTCTTCAACCGGTTCCTGACTGAGGCGGTTCGCAATTCGGCGGTCCGGCGGCGGAGAGATTCCGAGATTCGACGGGGCGCCAAGCTCATCGAGAGAGGCCTTGGCGTGGTCCGAGCCGCCGCAACTTCGCGCTGATCAGTTGCCGCTCGCTTGCCGGGAAGACGTTCAGTGCGAGAACCGCGCCGAGCAGTACGCAAGAGGTGAACGCGAGGCTCCAGCCGGCGCTCAGCGGCTCGAGCTCCCGGGCGGCTGCGAGCGCGAGCAGGATCAACAGGCCGCAGCCGAGAAGCATCCACCAGATTCTCGTCAATGTTCCCGCGGCGCCGGAGAGCAAGAGATAATTCAGTCCCACTCGGAAGACGTATGCCGCGGCCGCGCCCTCGATGCCGAACTTTGAGATGAGCCAGTAAAGGCACAGCCAGTAAGGCAGCAAGACGATCAGATCGATCTTTGCCACGACTTGGGGGCGGAATTGTCCCCGAAGTGCGTAAAGGGGGATGCGCGACACGGCGTCGAGCCAAATGCCGGCCATCAGAATTTCACCCGCAGGCGCCGATTTCAGCGAGAACTCGGGGCTGACCCAGATCGAAATGAACGGTCCGATGAGGAAGATTGCCGCTAGCGAAATCGGGACCATCGTCGCGAGCAGAACTCGTTCGGAATTGTACGCCACTTGCCTCGCCTCATCTTTGCTCAACGAGGAGAAGCGGGGAAAGAGCGCGCTGCCTGCCGAATTACCGAAAATGCACAACCGATCGCCCAGATTGAAAGGCACTGCATAAGCGGTCACGGCGGCAGCGCTGATGAACCCGCCGATGACGAAGCGGTCGATCAGGGTCATGAACGGCGCGAAAAAGGCGGAGATCGTGACCCAAAAGCCGAAGCTCAGGAGCACGCGCACCATCGAGCGGTCATAAGCCACCGGGTGACTCCTGAGCAGGTTCACGTGGCAGTCGAGCCAAAGAACGAGCAAGGTGAGTACCCGCGCAAGAATGGCCATCGGCAGCACGACGGTCAGCCTCACGGAAAAGAAGTATGCGGCGGCCAGCGGAAGCAGCTGGAAAAGCATCGTCCCAGCCACCGAAATGATGTTCAGGGTTGCGAAGCGATGAAGCCCCTGGAGAGCGCCGGTCGCTACTCCGGTCACGGTGGCGAGCGGGACGGCGAGGATCAGCCACGGCAAAGCGGCGATGATTTCGGAGCGCAGCGCCTCGTCGACTTTCATCACGTGCGCGAAATAATATTGAGCGACCGGCCATGCGATCACCCCCCCGATGATGCCGAGAGCGAGATTCGTCAGCAACGCCGTCCAGAAAATCCGCGCCTGTGTCGCCCTTCCGTCTTTCTCTCGAGCGGCGGTCTGCTGGGCCGTCGCCATGCCGAGTCCGAGATCGAACAGCCCGAAATAGCCGAGCAGCAGCCAGACGATCGACAAGATGCCGAACCGGGCTTCGCCGATTCGTGCGAGATATAGTGGGACCGTCAAAAGGGAGACCCCAACCGGGAGCGCCGCTCCGAGAAGATTGTAAATTGTGTTCCGGCGGACGCTCATCCCTGCGGCGCGCTCGCCTTGCGGCACCAAGCCTCGACTCCGTTCCCTCCTTGCCAGACGTGAATCTCGACTCCCCCCAACCGCTCGAGCGTGCGCCGGATCGAGGCGACAGTCCGATAGCGACGGTAGTGATCGGTCATTGCGTCGTGTGTGTCGAGCAGCGCCCATTCGTAGAACGCCTCGCGCGATTTGAGCGGGAGCTCGCCATAATAGAAATTGATACCGCCGATCCTCGCCAGGATACTCCGGGCCCAGTGATTGTCCCGGAAGCGCCAGTAGACGGGAAACCAGAAGTCGACGAGACGCTTCACCGTCTCCCAGCGCCTCTCGCGTGGACGGCGAAGGACGACCTGCCGATAGAAGCTTCCCGCGCCTCCAAGCGGAGGAGGCAGCTGGTACCTGGTCCAGCGGTAATGATCGATGATGAGCCGGCCTCCGGGCCGGACCATCTCCCAAAGCTTTTCAATGCTCTGCTCGGTGTCGGGCGTGTGCTGAAGCACACCGAGACAGACCACATAATCGTAGCTGGCTTGCATGAACGGCATTAAGCGGATGTCCGCCTGCACGAGCGTAAATGCCTTCGAGCCGTTATTGGCGGCATTCGCATCGACCGCGCTGGAAATGTCGAACGAGTCGAGTAGCGCGCCATGGTCCAGCAGCACTTCGGTGAATCGTCCCGCGCCGCATCCTGCCTCCAGCACTTTGCGGCCGTTTACCTTCGAAAGCTCGCCCCTGAAGCAGCGATCGAGTCGATCGCGTGAAAGGCGCAGTCCAGTATGGGAGTCGAGCTGGGTCTTCGGAAAACGGCGCCATTGAGCGCCGAAATCCGCGGCATAGAATTCAGAGTCCACGAACCGTGGAATATGGCCGACCACGGGGTAGCGCCGCCCTGAGTGTGCCACCAGCGCATCGCCGTCATGGCTGAGCAGCTCATGGGTAAGCGGATCGCGAAGGCCGGACAGATCCTCGTTCATCCAGTCGAACCTTCGCTCATCTGCACAGCATGAACACTGCGATTGGCGCTCTCAAGCGGCTTTTGATAATCACGCGCGCTCGCTCATGAGGATTCCTTGATGTGTGGAATAGCCGGAATCATCGGCGAAGCCGCCGCCGACCGCGGGTTGCTGTCGAGCATGGCGGGCGTCCTCGCCCATCGCGGGCCCGACGACGAGGGGATCTGGGTGGACGATGATTGCGCAATCGCGTTCGTCCACCGGCGCCTGTCGATCGTCGACCTTTCG
>DASUIC010000136.1:0-6542 GCA_036273215.1 Sphingomicrobium sp. | reverse complement strand
CGCTACGGCTTTATGGAGGAAATCGATGTCCCGGCGGCACTCGCGCAGCTCAAGGACATCGGATCGCAGTGCAAGATGATGGACACGAGCTTCTTCCTGGCTCGGCAGACGCTGCTTCCGTCCTCGCGACCCGGAATGGCGATCTGGCGCGAAAAGCTGTTCGCCTGGATGCTGCGCAATGCGGAAAGCGCGATGGAGTTTTTCAAGCTCCCGACCAACCGCGTCGTCGAGCTCGGGAGTCAGGTCGAAATCTGAACCTTCGGCGGCTCCCGCGCATTGCCGCGCCATGGCTGAAGCTATCTCCTGGGCGGCGACGGTCGCGACCATCCTCGCTGCGTGCATGACCGCTTCCAACCTCGGGTCGCGAGTGACGGGGTACGGGTTCGCGGTGTTCGGGCTGGGAGCGCTCTTCTGGATCGCGGATGGATTCATGACCGATCAGCCGGCCTTGCTGTGGACCAACCTCGTGCTCGTGCTTCTCGATGTGTTCGGCGTCTGGCGCTGGCTCGGCCGTCAGGCGAAGGTGGAAGAGGGTGCGCGCTCCGCTTCGGTGGCGAGCGAGTCGACGCCCGGCGAAGCGCTTTTCCCGATCTCGCTCCTGTCGCGTGCGCCCGCCCGCTGCGGTTCGACGGAGGTCGGGCACTGCATGGATGCGATGGCGGGCTGCGCGAGCGGCAGGCTCGACTATGTCGTGGTTTCGGAAGGCGGAATGGCGGGCGTCGGCGAGACTTTGCGCCGCGTTCCGTGGTCGCGCGCACATGTCGACGAGGAGACGGTCGTCGTCCGCTGCTCGGTGGATGAGTTCAACCGGTTGGAGGCGCTGCCGCGGGACCAATGGCCGGGGCGCTGATTGTCACCGGCGAGTTCGGATCGGAGGATTTCGCCTGGCTCGAGCGACTGCGGCAGGCGCATTACCCGCCCGAGCGCAATCAGGTGCCAGTGCACCTGACGATCTTCCATGCGTTGCCGCCAGGCGCCGAAGAGGAGCTGCGGTCGAAGCTGGCGAAGCTTGCGGGGGGGGCGGCGCCCAAGGCGCGGATCGAAGGGCTGAGGGACCTCGGGGGAGGCGTGGCGTTCCGGATCGTGTCGGCCGATCTCGACCGCATCCGGTCAGATCTCGCGCGCGACCTTCATGGCTTACTATCCGCCCAGGATGACGCGGGGTGGCGGCCGCACATCACCATCCAGAACAAGGTTGCTCCGAAGGTCTCCCGCGCGCTGATCGCGTCGCTGGGCGGCGATTTTCGTCCGCGATCGCTGGCAATCCGCGGCCTGGGATTGCACCGCTATCTCGGAGGGCCGTGGGAGACGCTCGGCGTCTTCGGCTTCCGTGCTTAGGTGACTTCGCCGATCCCGTCGCAGGTGAGATCGAACGCCGCGAGGCCCGATTCGAGCACCGAAGCGAGCATCGGCTGCTCCATGACTTCGCCGATCGCTTCCTCGGTGCTTTCGCCGACGAGGTCCTGCGCCTCCTGCATGGCTTCGTCCCAGTCGCCGGCCTCGTAGGTGCCTTGGCCGACCCAGCAGAAAGCGATCACCTCGGCCAGCTGGTCCTCGCCCAAGTCTTCGAGCACCGAGCGGATTTCATCCTCGACGCTCGTGTTGATGTCGTCCTCGAGGACGCTCAGGGTCCCTTCCTGCTCGTCGTCGACATTGTCGGGGTCTTCGCCAGGATCGAAATCGCTCGCGGTCTGCGCTTCATATTCGCGCGCCCGGAGGATCAGTCGGCAGAGCGTGTCGAGCGGCGTCAGCGGATCCATCAAACCCTCTTCTTGTCGGCCCCTCAACGACAGCAGCATTAAGCGGTTCCTCGCGTTGACCGGCTTCGTGCGCGCACCTATATCGCGCGCCTCCAGCGCCCCTTCGCCGGGCGCGTCCTCGCGATGGGGCGGAGTAGCTCAGCTGGTTAGAGCAGCGGAATCATAATCCGCGTGTCGGGGGTTCAAGTCCCTCCTCCGCTACCACATCCGGTTGAGCCGGAAAGATCTAGTTGGTCAGGGCTCGGGCGCAGCGGGCGCTGATGCCCGCAAGCGGAAGGATGCCATGTGTGGCGTCCTCAGCACGAGCTTATAGTCCTGGTGGAAATGGGACGGGAGCACCGCCTCTATTCCGGCATGCCGGCGTTCGTCGACGATGACGAGGTCGGGCCGCTTCGCGAGGTCGTCCGCAACCATCTGCTTCAGACCTGGAACAAGCGACGGTTGCTCCCAGCTTGCGGGTAGCTGCCAAAGGCACATTTGCCGTGGAATCCAGCGAAGGCCACGCTCTTCGACCATGGGCCACGCCATGCCGGGATTGGTCGTGATCATGTCGATCGACGCTCCGCGGGGAACGCCCGCCACATGCCTGTCGAATTCGGAGCGGAAATAATTGTGGTAGAGGCCGGACGAGTAGAAGCAGAGGATTGCAGCAAGGCACAGTGCGGCGTCCCGAAGAGGGCGGCCTCTCGCGCGCATCAGCTCGCTGGCGATTGCGAGAAACAGGAATCCTCGAGCAGGGATGGATTGGTAGGGCCACCCCTTATCCTGGATGAACACGGCCGGAAGAAAGGCGAGTGCAGCGACCATCAGCGCCTTCCCTGTCGGCGAGGACTTTCGGCCGACGGCGCCGATCCCAGCGATCAGGAAGGCGGCAAGCGGGACGAGCCCCGACGGACCGCCGGCGGCGAATGGCGCATAGGCCTGACGCGCCATCGGGACGATGACGGCCAGGTAGGTCGGCGCGAACAGGAGCACGGCGGCAGCATAGAGGGCCGCGGAAACCGCCAGAGCTATCGTCTCGGGCCGGATTCGCGGTTTCGTCCAGACGAGGAATTCGAGCGCGATCGGGACGATGGCGAAATATGGCTTCATCGCGAAGCCGAGTGAAGCGAAGAACCCGATCAGCCACGCGTGCTTGATTTCGCGATCGCCCATTCGCGCGGCGATCAGGAACACATAGGGCGCTGTGGCTACCAGCGCGAAATGCTCCGCTTTTCCGAGGATCGCCAACGGCAGCAAGGTGAAAGCTGCGAGAAGCGGAAGGATGTATCGCTGGGGACTGAGGAACAGCGACGTCAGGGTGAGCGCGATCGTGAACATGATCGTGACGGGGGCCGCGCCGAGACCGATCCACTCGCCGATGGCGGCTTGCGGCATCGCCAGCCAGAAGATCAGCGGCGGGTTGACCTCGACGATGTCGGTGTAAAGCCGGGCTCCGTGCAGCATCTGCCGACCCACCCAGACCTGCCAGATCGAGTCATGAGTGACCGGGGCAAGAAAGAGCAGCGGCAGCGCGAGCAGCGGAAAGAACGCAGCCGGCCTGGCGCCCGCTTTCGCGATCGGTTCGTACTTCATTGCGTCCCCTGCCGCGCGGCGGTCGCCTGTACCAGATCAATTCTTCACGTTTCGTTCCCGAAATTAAATTCACGTGCAGTTGGGCGGCATGCTGGCGTATAGAAAGTGCGCCCTCGCTCGGCATGGTCATGAGGGCGGCAATCCTGCCCAGTCGTGGTTCGTGTTCTCACTCTCGCGATGAGGGCAGCCATGGACGTGAACGACACGGTAAAGCCTCACGACAGCGGCGCCGCGCCCGAACCATATTCGGCTGAATGGTGGCAGGAGCGGAGCGCAACCGAGCTTCGCGACATCATCAAGCATGGGTTCCGCCTGGGCGCAGCCTATGACGGCGCCGTCGCGGAGACCGAGCGCCGAGCGCGCGAGGCGACGCGCCGGATGCGCGATCAGGCGCTGGACGACCGCCGGCGCAAGGCACGAAACCGGTTGATCACCCTCGCGCTCGCGCTCGTTGCCTTCGCGGTCTCCGGAACATGGCTGTTGTGGGCTCGATAGAGCTAGTTTGCATTCTTTAGCGCGGCGGCGATGTCGTCGATCAGGTCGTCCGGGTCTTCGAGGCCGATGTGGAGCCGAACGAGGTTCGGAGCGGGCGGCTCCGTGATCGTGCGGTGCGGGTCGACCGGAAGGGCGAGGCTCTCGTAGCCGCCCCAGCTATAGCCGATGCCGAACAGCTCGAGGCTGTCGACGAAGGCATCGCGATCGCCCTTCAGCTCGAACGAGAACAGCCCCGACGAGCCTTTGAAGTCGCGCTTCCAAATGTCGTGACCTGGGCAGTCGGAAAGGCCGGGATGCAGCACGCGACCGGCCTCGGCGCGGCCCTTGAGCCATTCGGCGATCTTGAGCGCGCTCTGCTCGTGCTGCTTCAGGCGGACGCCCATCGTGCGCAGCCCACGCGACCCGAGCCACGCATCGTCCGGCGAGACCCCGTAGCCAAGGTCCCAACTGGTCTGCTGGAGCTTCGGGAAATGCTCCGCGGTCGCCGTCGCCGCGCCGAGCATCACGTCGGCGTGGCCGCCGACATATTTGGTTGCGGCGATCATTGTGATGTCCACGCCCGCAGCGATCGCGGGAAAGAACAGCGGGGTCGCCCAGGTGTTGTCGAGCAGCGCGACGACGCGGCGTTCGCGGGCCACCGCGCAGATCGCGGGCACGTCCTGCACTTCCATCGTCTGCGAGCCCGGGCTCTCGAGCAGGATCGCGCGCGTTCGTGGTTCGATCAGCCCGGCGATACCGCTGCCGACGAGAGGGTCGTAATAACGTGTCGCGATCCCGAACCTGTGGAGCACCGTGTCGCAGAACCGCCGCGTTGGTCCGTAGACGTTGTCGGGAGCGAGCAACTCCTCCCCTTCAGAAAGGACCGACAGCAGAGGCGCGGTGATCGCGGCCAGGCCACTCGAATAAAGCGCGGTGCCGGCGGCGCCGGGCTCGAGCGCGGTCAACGCCTCGGCGAGCGCCCACTGCGTCGCGGTGCCCTGCAGTCCGTAATTGTAGACACCAATTCCGGGGCGCGTTTCGCGAAGGCTCCGGACATCGTCGAACAGGATGGTCGAGGCGCGCTCGACGGGGACATTCACGATTCGCCCGCGCCAGCCCTTTCGCCGCCCTCCCTCGACGAGCACGGTGGGCTGGCGCTTGTCTCTTGCGCTCATTCCTTTCCAATCGGCGAAAGACTCAGGCCGATCAGCCCTTGACCTTCCTCACGCCCAACAGGCCGATCAATCCGATCACGCCGACGACGCCCCACGGGAAACCGTGGTGCGGCTCGGGCGCGGGAGCGGCCGTGTTGTCGACCGGCGCTGCTGGAGCAGGCGCGACCGCGGCATTCTGGTCCACCGGGACTCCGTTGATTGGCGGAGCGCCGGTAGCTGTGCTGTTCACATCGGTCGTGGTGGTGGTCGTGTTGGTCGTCGTCGCATTGGCCGGAGCCGCGGCATTGTCCTGGGCGAGAGCGGGCGCGGCTGCGAGTACAGCCCCTGCGAAAATCAAACTGGTGAAGAGTCGCATCAATGTGCCTCCCTGTTGATGGCGATTCATTCGTCGAACGATGACGGGTGGTAGCTGTCGTCCTCGTGCTGCGGCAGGAGCCCGATCAGGCCGAGCAAACCCACGCATCCGACCAAGTTCCAGATGAGGTCGCTCTGCGAATCATCGGAGTTGCTACCCTGGGTCTGGCTTTGCTGGGCGGATGCGGGACCGACTGCCGCGGTCGCAAGGAACAACGCGAAAATCAAACGCCGGTACATGGCATCTCCTTCGCTGGTCTTACCCGGAAGGACACGAGCATCCCCCGAGAAGCGGCGTCCCTACAGCAAAGATGTGCGGCATGAAAGCAAGTGAAGTGACTGCGCGGCGCGCAAAAGCAAACGCCCGGATCGACCAGCGATCCGGGCGCCCTGCGTGACGATTGCTCGTCAGCCCCCTTGGATGTCGTCGCGATCGGGTCCCCTTGTCGCCCGACGGTTCATCCCCAGTAGAACCTGCCATGCGAACCCGGCCGCCAGCCGAACCTCGACCCAAGGGCCCGTTCGTTCGGATGCAGTTGACTAAGACTGCGCCGGGCTGCTGTCATCGGCGGAAATTGACGAAGGTTGCTTTTGTGCAGCCGCTGTGTCGGCTGGGTCACAGGAGGAGCCGCTGGCGCGCGGTTGCCAGCCGCAAGCCTTGGCCGCTAGAGCGCGGCGCGATGCGCTGGTCCGACGCCTTTTTGCCCGTCCTCAAGGAAAGCCCGGCCGACGCGCAAATCGTCAGCCACAAGCTGATGCTTCGCGCCGGGCTCGTGCGCCAGACGGCGGCGGGAATTTACGCGTGGCTGCCGCTCGGATTCAGGGTGCTCAAGAAGATCGAGCAGATCGTGCGCGAGGAGCAGGACCGCGCCGGAGCCCAGGAAATGCTGATGCCGACGCTCCAGGCCGCGGACTACTGGAAGGCGACCGGCCGTTACGACGCCTACGGACCCGAGATGCTCCGGATCACCGATCGGCAGGAGCGTGAGCTGGTCTACGGCCCGACGAACGAGGACATGCTGACCGCGATCTTCCAGGGATCGGCGCGAAGCTACCGCGACCTGCCGCGGATCCTCTATCACATCCAGTGGAAGTTCCGGGACGAGATCCGCCCCCGCTTCGGAGTGATGCGCGGCCGCGAGTTCCTGATGAAGGACGCGTACAGCTTCGATCTCGACGAGGCGAGCGCGCGAGTCAGCTACAA
>DASUIC010000135.1:0-2757 GCA_036273215.1 Sphingomicrobium sp. | reverse complement strand
GCCCCGCACGCCCCCATGGGATGGCGCGGCCCCTAGCAAGGGGTGCGTGGCGATGCAACCGCCTGCATTTGGTTTGAACGCAAGCCGGCGGAAGCAGGCCTTCTGGCGAAGCTCTAAACCGGTTTCCGAAAGGAGCCATTCGCATGTCTTACGTTGTTCGGGGTATCGACCCCGCTCCCTACCGTCCGCTGTTCGCGCTGAACGACGACGAGCTGGCGGAGCGCGGCATCGTTCGGATGACGGTGAACAGCCCCAGGTTTCCGTGCCGCATCAGCCTCGAAGACCGGCCTCTGGGTGAGCAAGTGCTGCTGCTCAACCATGTGAGCCATGATATCGCCAACCCCTATCGAGCGACCCACGCGATCTTCGTCGGCCACGCAGAGCAAGCCGCCGAATTTGTCGACGAGGTGCCGCCGGTGTTCGAGACTCGCGTGCTTTCGCTGCGCGGCTTCGACAAGCACGGAATGATGGCCGACGCGGCCCTCGCTCAGCCGGGTGAGGCGGATGCGGTCATTCGGAAGCTGTTCGATAATCCTGAGGTCGAGACGATCCACGCGCACAATGCGGTGCGCGGCTGCTTCTCGGCGAAAATCGAAAGGAACTGAGGATGGCGACTGTTGCACCCCAACCGGAGCAGCGTAGAGCTGTGATCGTGAGCAGCCTCGCAAGAACACACCCTCACCCCGACCCTCTCCCGCAAGCGGGAGAGGGGGAAAATGCCTGGGCGGCGTTCATGCGCCGCGACCGGAGCTGGGACGGGCGTGTGATCGGCGCCGTCCACACCACCGGCATTTACTGCAAGCCGAGCTGCCCGGCACGGCGGCCGAAGCGCGAGAACGTGACCTTCTATGCGTCGGCCGAGGAGGCGAGGACGGCAGGTTTTCGGCCGTGTCTGCGCTGCAAGCCGGACGAGGTCGGACGCGACCGGGAGGCGGTCGCCTCGGCGGTCAAGCTGATCGATCGCGCCGAAGAGCCGATTGGGCTCGCCGAGTTGGCGAATGCTGTCGGCTATGCGCCTCACCATTTCCAGCGTTTGTTCAAGCGCGACCTTGGAGTGTCGCCCGCCCAATATGCGCGTGGCATTCGAAGCCAGCGGGCGGAGCAGGCGCTGACCCAGAACGAGCGCGTGACCGACGCCGTCTACGATGCCGGCTACCAGAGCCCGAGCGGCTTCTACAGCGATGCCAAGGAGAGGCTGGGCATGACCCCATCGGCCTGGCGCGACGGCGGCCGCGGCGAAACGATCCGCTGGACGACGTTCGACAGCCCGCTCGGCGAATTGTTCATCGCCGCGACCTCCAAAGGCATTTGCCGGCTGACCTTCGACGACAGCGAAGATTCGCTTCGGCGGCTGTTTCCCCACGCCACGATAATCAAGGACGACGGCGCTCTTCGCGAGTTCGTCGAGGGGACGCTAAAGGCGATCGAGCAACCGCTTGCCGCGCCGGACCTGCCGATCGACGTTGCAGGCACCGCCTTCCAGGAAGCGGTGTGGCGCGAGCTGAGGAAAATCCCGCCAGGCGAGACCAGGAGCTATGCCGAGATCGCCGCGGCCATCGGAGCGCCCAAAGCCGTGCGGGCGGTCGGGACCGCGAACGGCGACAATCACGTCTCGGTCCTGATCCCGTGCCATCGCGTGATCCGGAGCGACGGTTCGCTCGGCGGGTACGGCGGCGGGATCGAACGGAAGAAGAAGCTGCTCGCCGCGGAAGGCAACGCCGTGGCCTCTCCGGAGCTGCCGCTGGTCGAATAAGCGCTTGCCGCCGCCCTTCCGCTGCGCTCAACAGCAGCAAACCGGGGAGGGGGAAGCATGGAAGACAGCGTTGAAGTGAAACAGCGACCGTTATGGCGGCGGGTCGTCGATTTTCCGCTGGTCGCGATGGTCATTGCCGTGGTGCTGTTCATCCTCGCCACGACGATCGCCGCCGCGATCGACATGCTGGCGCTTCCGCCGATCCGGGCCTTCACCTTCGAGATGAAGTTCGACCTCATCGCCGTCGTCCTGCTGGTCATCACCTACGAGCTCGTGATCCGGCGCCTCGGCGAGCACCCGCGTGACGATTATCGGGACCGCCGGTGGCTGCGGCATTTGTTGCTCGGCCTAGGAGCCGGGCTCGCCATTTTCTCACTTGCGGTGGCGATTGCCGCGGCGCTCGGAGTCTATCATCTGAATGGCGAGGGCGACCTCAGCGGCCTGTTGCCCGCGTTCATCGCCTCGGCGTTGTTCCCTGCCGTCAACGAGGAGCTCCTGTTCCGCGGAATCCTGTTCCGCTGGATCGAGGAGTTCGGCGGAAGCTGGGCGGCGCTCCTCGTGACTTCAGCGCTGTTCGGCTGCGCGCATCTCCTCAACCCGCATGCGAGCCCGATTGCCGCAGTCGGAATCGCCTTCGAGGCCGGAGTCATGCTCGGGGCAGCCTACATGCTGACCCGGAGCCTGTGGATGCCCATGGGCCTGCACGCCGCCTGGAACTTCGCGCAGGGCGAGATCTACGACATTCCTGTCTCCGGCCTGCCGGCTCACGGCTTATTGAACGCGCGCCTCAGTGGACCCCCTCTGCTCACGGGCAACGGCTTCGGGCTGGAGGCGTCCATCATCGCGATCGCTGTCGCGACCTTGTTCGGCCTCTGGCTGCTGTGGCTGGCGATCCGCAAGGGCGAGATCATCCAGCCGGGGTGGGTGCGCCGCCGCCAGGCGCTCGCCCCGGCCTAGTTCGCCGCCTGGACGGCGGGATGCATGGCGAGCTGCGCCTTTAGCCA
>DASUIC010000134.1:0-25477 GCA_036273215.1 Sphingomicrobium sp. | reverse complement strand
GGCGACGTGACGCCGAGTTCACTTTCTTTCGGACCCGTTTGTCCTGTAACTTGCCGCTGCGATCAGCTTCGCGGTCGCAGCAAGACCGGCACCGTCGGCTCGGGGAGCGGCGGTGTGCTCCGCCCGCCGGTCACCGGGGGCAAACTTTGGAGGGCGCTATAATGGCCCGCGCTGCAGCTTTGCCAATTCTGACGGCCGAATCCGGCCTTACCCGCTATCTTGAGGAGATCCGGCGGTTCCCGATGTTGGAACCGCAGGACGAATTCATGCTGGCCAAGCGCTGGCGCGAGCATGGCGACCGCGATGCGGCGCACAAGCTCGTCACCAGCCATTTGCGCCTGGTCGCCAAGATCGCCATGGGCTACCGCGGCTACGGCCTGCCGATCTCCGAGGTGATCTCGGAAGGCAATGTCGGCCTGATGCAGGCGGTCAAGCGCTTCGAGCCGGATAAAGGCTTCCGCCTCGCCACCTATGCCATGTGGTGGATCAAGGCGGCGATCCAAGAATACATCCTGCGCTCCTGGTCGCTGGTGAAGATGGGCACCACCGCCAATCAGAAGAAGTTGTTCTTCAACCTTCGAAGGATGAAGAACCAGATCAATGCGTTCGACGAAGGCGACCTCAAGCCGCATGACCTGACGAAGATCGCGACCGACCTCGGCGTGAGCGAAGACGAGGTCGTGTCGATGAACCGCCGGATGGCGATGGGCGGCGACACCAGCCTCAACGTCTCGCTCAAGGGCGACGAAGGCGGCGAGAGCCAGTGGCAGGATTTCCTCGTCGATTCCGGTCCGCTTCAGGACGAGCAGATCGCCGATGACGAGGAAACGCGGGTTCGCCACGACCTGCTGATGAAGGCGATGGAATCGCTCAACGACCGCGAGCGACACATCCTGATGGAACGCCGCCTCGCCGACGACCCGAAAACGCTCGAGGAGCTGAGCCAAGTCTATGGCGTCAGCCGCGAGCGAATCCGCCAGATCGAGGTCCGCGCCTTTGAGAAGCTGCAAGCCGCGCTGCTGCGGCTGGCGGGCGAACGGCGGCTGCTTCCGGCGGCCTAGCCCTTCTCCTTCGCCACCTTCGGCGCGGCTTCCGTCAGGTCTTCACCCTCGCGCTTCTTCTCCGGCCGGTCCTGGACCGTGTCGTCGGTCGCGACATTGTCGGCCGCCCAGGCGCCTCGGTCGCCCATCGGCTCGGGTGCACCCGTCGTGCTGTCCTTCGCCGTCTGATGCTCGATCTCGCTGTTGAGCTCGGCTCCGAACACGAATGCGTAAGCCGACAGGTACATCCAGGTGAGCAACGCGACAACCGCCCCGAGCGAGCCGTAGCTTGCATGATAATTGGTGAAGTGACTGACATAAAAGCTAAAGATCAGCGTCAGCAGCAGCCACGCGACGGCGACGAATGCGGATCCTGGGGTGATCCACTTCCACCGCGCGTCTTCACGCGACGGGCCGAACCGATAGAGCACCGAAGCGACCAGCGCTGCCAGGCACGCCAGAAGCAGATAGCCGACGACCTTGCCTGCGATCACGGCGCCCGGCGTTGCCTCGGGAAGCAAGTGCTGAAGATAGGTGACCGCGGCGACCGAAGCGATCGCTAGCAAGGCGACGAGCAGCGCGCTGACGGTCATGCCGACCGCGAGAAGGTAGAAGCGAAAGAGGCTCCGCTTCTCCTTCTCCTCATAGGCGATGTTGAGCGCCGTGATTACCGAAGCGGCGCCGTTCGTGCCGCCGTAGATGGCGACGAGGAACGCGATAAGGATGCCCAGACCCTTGGTGCTTTGGGACGACTTCACCGCGGTCATCAGTTGCTGGCCGATCAGCAGCGCGACATCCGTCGGAAGCACCGCCGTCAGCGCCTGGACCTGCTTCACGACCGTGCTCGGATCGGCAACCAAACCGTAGACCAGGACGATCAATCCGAGCAGCGAGAGCAGCGCGAAGAATCCGTAGAAAGCGACCCCCGCCGAAACGAGCGCGACATTGTCGTCCCAGGTGCGCTTGTAGGTTCGCTTGAGGATGTCCTTCCATGCGGGGGCCGGCATCTCCGCGGGCGAGCTCGCCTGATGTCCCTTTGGATCGACCATGGGCGAAACAACTAAAGCCGCGGGCGCGCCGTTCCCTCTTGCCAACGGCCGCAAACCGTCGGACGGAGAATATTTCAACGAAGAGCGCTTCGGGGCGCCTTCAGCGACTCGGACCGCCCGCAACCCGGACGAAGGAGAGTCGCATGGCCGGACAACCATCCAAAGGCACCCGAGTGATCGCGCTGGTGGGACCCGCCGGCGCGGGAAAGACCAGCCTTGCCGAAGCCATGCTGTTCGCAGCCGGCGCCAGCGACCGATTGGGGTCGACGGCCAACGGCTCCAGCATCGGCGATTCGAGTCCCGAGGCGCGGCAGCGCGGCGGCTCGACCGAGCTCAATCTCTACAATTTCGAATATCTCGGCGATCAGTTCGCGATCATCGATTGTCCGGGGTCGGTCGGCTTCGCGGCTGACGGGGCGCGGGCGCTTGCCATCGCCGACCTCGCGATCATCGTCGTCGATCCGGACTCAACCCGGGCGCCGCTAACCGCTCCAGCGCTTCGAGCGCTCGACGAGCTCGGAATTCCGCACCTCATCTTCGTCAACCGGATCGACCAGGCGCACGGCCGAATCCGCGACCTCCTGTCTGCCCTTCAGCCGATGAGCGTCTCTCCGCTGATCGCCCGGCAAATCCCGATCCGCGACGGCGAAAGGATCAGCGGTTTCGTCGATCTCGCGCTCGAATATGCCTTCATGTATCGCCCGGGCCAGGAATCGGAGCGGATCGACATTCCCGCGGACCTCCACGACCGCGAAGCCGAAGCCCGCACCCACATGCTCGAACAGCTCGCCGATCATGACGACGAGCTGCTCGAGCAATTACTGATGGACGAGACTCCGGCGCGCGAAAAAGTTCTCCAAGACCTCGCGCGCGAGACGGGCGAGAGCCTCGGAGTCTCGGTCCTGTTCGGATCGGCGACGGGCTCGTGGGGCGTTCGGCGCCTCCTCAAGGCCGTGCGTCACGAGGCCCCTCGACCGCAGAGCGCGGCCGATCGCCTGAGCGTCAGCGATCCCTCGATGTACGTGTTCAAGATCGTCCACAGCTCGATCGGCCGTCTCGCGATGGCTCGCGTGCTCGGCGGCGGAATCGCCGAGGGCTCCGAGCTCAAGACATCCGACGGCGGCCACACCCGCGTCGGGTCGCTGTTCAAAGTGCAAGGCGAGAAGACGCAGAAGGTCAGTCAGGGCGACAGCGGCGATCTAGTCGCCGCCGCGAAAATGGACACCGCCAAGGCGGGCGACTGGCTGAGCGCGGGCAAGCTGCCTCCGCCGATCGAGATCGACTATCCGGCGCGCAATTGCGCGATCGCGATCGAGCCAGCCGACCGCAAGGACGACGTGAAGCTCTCGGGCGCGCTTCAGCGGCTGACCGAAGAGGATGCCGGGCTCCTCGTCGAGCATGACGAGGCCAATCACGAAATCCGCGTGCGCGGAGTCAACGACGAGCATCTCAACACGGTGATCGGCAGGCTCAAACGCCGCTTCGGCGTGGACGTCACGAGCCATACACCAAGCGTCGGCTACCGCGAATCGATCCGCAAACCGGTTCGCCAGCACGGGCGCCACAAGAAGCAGTCGGGCGGCCACGGCCAGTTCGGCGATGTGATCATCGAAATCCGCCCGCTGAGCCGGGGCGACGGCTTCATTTTCGAAGAGAAAATCCACGGCGGCGCAGTGCCGCGGCAGTGGATTCCAGCGGTCGAGGAAGGCGTTCGCGAGGCCATGCACAAGGGACCGCTCGGCTTCGAGGTGGTCGATTGCGCGGTGACCCTGGTCGATGGCAGCTATCACAGCGTCGACAGTTCCGAACTCGCCTTCCGCCTCGCCGGACGACTGGCGATGCAGGAGGCGCTGACCAGTGCGCAGCCGCATCTCCTGGAGCCGATGCACAAGCTGATGGTGGTCTGCCCGTCGAGCGCGACGAGCCGGATCACCTCGGCCATCGCCGGCCGGCGCGGACAGATGCTCGGGCTCGGGCCCAGAGACGGATGGACCGGATGGGACCGGATCGAGGCGCTGATCCCCGAAGCCGAGCTGTCGGGGCTGGAGGCGGAGCTTCGCTCGCAGAGCCAGGGACTTGCGACCTACGAAGCATCGTTCGACCATTTGGCCGAGCTGAACGGCCCGCTCGCCGACAAAGTGATCCAGCAAAAGGTGCCCGAACCCGCTTGAGCTTCGGTCCCTGCTCGCCGATCGAACGATTTCACGCGAGCGTCAGCATTCGGCTAATACCGGACGGTGACGGCTCGTAACCCTTCGACTCGGAGCGGTGAGTAATGTGCGGGATTTTCGCCGCGGTCGGACGGAAGCTCCCGGGTTCGGCGCTCGAAAACGTGTTCGGCGCCTTGCGTCACCGTGGGCCCGACGGGCGCGGGCTGTTCGTCGACGCAGAGGCGCATTTGACGTTCGCGCATACGCGGCTCGCCGTCATCGACCTCGAAACCGGCGACCAGCCGCTCGAGAGCGAGGACGGCAACATCGTCCTGGTGGCCAATGGCGAAATCTACGAGTTCGAGCGCATCAGGAGGTCTTTGGAGGCGAAAGGCCACAAGTTCCGGAGCGGGAGCGATTCCGAGGTCATCCTCTACCTCTACAAGGAATTCGGCCTCGGCTGTTTCGAGCATTTGAGGGGCGAGTTCGCCTTCCTGCTTTACGACCGCGAGAAGCGCCAGCTGATCGCTGCTCGCGACCGGTTCGGCATAAAGCCGCTCTATTTCACCCGTCTCGAGCGCGGGTTCGTCTTCGCTTCCGAGATGAAGGCGATCTTCGCCAGCGGCCTCGTTGCTCCCAAGCTCAACGTCCTCGCGTTCGACCCGCTGCTGGACAGCGATCCCGACAACGCGCGCTTCCCGTTCGTCGGGATCGAGCAGGTTCCGCCGGGCTGCTATCTGACCGTCGATCTCGACTCCTGCGAGCTGACGAGCTGTCGATACTGGTCGGCGGAAATTCCCGATGTGGTTGCCGAACCTGCGGCTGACTCTTCACCGGAGGCCGCTTCGGCCTCTGAGCGGATCGTGCTCCAGCAGCTCGATGAGGCGGTCCGGCTGCGGCTGCGCGCCGATGTTCCGGTCGGCCTGTATCTCAGTGGAGGCGTCGATTCCGCCTTCGTCGGTGCGCTGATGGAGCGAAACTTGAAGTCGACGCTCCACTCCTTCTCGATCGCCTTCGAGGGAAGCGGCCGGAGCGAACGGCAATCGGCGCTGCATTCGGCCAAATTCATTGGCACGCAGCATCACGAGCTCACCGTCACCAAGTCGATGCTGTGGGACAATCTCGAACGCTGCCTCTGGTTCTCCGAATTGCCGTTCGTGTCGCTCGCGCCCGTCGGAAAGTTCCTGCTGTCGGAGGAAGCGCGCAAGTTCGTGACGGTGGTGCTCACCGGCGAGGGCGCCGACGAAGTGTTCCTCGGCTATCGCTTCTTCTTCCAGAAGGCGATCCGCGAAACGCGGAGCGGGCAAGCGGCAGGTCGGACGCCATCGCCGCAGCTACGCCGACTCAAGTTCGGACCATGGGGCTTGGCGCTGCTGCAGCGATTCTCGCTCCTGCTGTTCCACAAGAGCCAGCGCCGGCGCATCGCGGAAGCGCGCTCGATACCCGCTCGGGGACAGCGCGGCACCAAGCCGCTGATCAACGCCGTCCAGGAAGCGCGGATCGCCGGAATGCCGCTCGATATTCTCTGCTATCTCGGTGACCGCGAAGAGATGGCGCATTCGCTCGAAGCGAGGCTGCCGTTCCTCGACCACAAGCTGTACGACGCCGCCAAGCAAATTCCCGTCGACTTCAAGGTCCGCGACGGTCGCGAAAAGGCGGTTCTCCGCGACGCGGCGAAGGGCATTCTCCCTGACGAAATCCGGCTCCGCCGCAAGGGCGGCTTCATGGCCACCAGCGACGCGGTCGATCTGTTCGGCGCCGACCGCAAATCGACCGGGCAATTCGCCCGCTACCTGTCGCGGCAGGCGTTCGAGAGTGCCGGCTTATTTTCGTACCGCGCATTCCGGACGGCGAGGCTGCTCGCGATGCTCCCCGGCTCCGGCTGGCTGCGGCCCGTCAAGCAGCTTCGGCGCAATTCGAACAAGGCCATCATGTACATGATGCAGGTGCACATGCTGCACGACATGTTCGTCGTGCGGCCGCCGTGGTCGAAGTGCGAAGACGTGCCGGCGAAGGAGCCCATGGGCAGCGAAAAGGCGCGGGCACTCGTTTCCTGAGGTTCGGCCGTCCTCGCCTTGGCTCCATTCTTCTCCTACACCCGCTCCGATGAAGCACTGGTTCAAGGACCAGCATTTCCGGTCGCTGCTCAGGAACAGCTCCTACCTCGCCGCCTCGCGCATCGTTGCGGCGGTCGCGGCGCTCGCGACCATGTCGCTCGCCGCCCATGCGCTCGGACTGCTGCTCCTGGGCGCGCTGATCCTGATCGACAGCTACGCCCGGGCGCTGAGCGGAATCGCCAAGTTCCAGTCGTGGCAGCTGATCGTCCGCTATGGTGGAAGGGTGCTCCACGGCGAGCACGAGGACTTCCAGACATCGACCGGGTTCGCCTTCGCGCTCGATGCGATCAGCGGCGTCGGCGGGATGCTGGTGGCCATCGCGCTGCTGCCGTTGCTGGGTCCATGGGTTGGAATCCCGGCGGGCCAGCTGTGGCTCGCGATGATGTATTGCACGCTTCTCCCAACGATGGCGGCCGCGACACCGACCGGCGTACTTCGAGCGTTAGACCGGTTCGACCAGATCAGCTGGGCGGACACGGTGACTCCGATCACCCGCCTCCTCGTCGTGCTTGTCGCCTATCTGCTCGGCGCCGGGTTCGTCGCCTATATCGCCGCCTGGTACGCCACCACGCTCGCAGGCGACCTGTACGACTGGTTTCTTGCCTGGCGTGAGCTTCGGCGCCGGGGGCTGCTCCAGGGAATCCGCCCGACCCTTAGCCCCGACACGCTCCCCGGCGCATGGCGCTTCGCCATCCAGGTGAATCTCACCGCCAGCGTGCAGTCGGTGTGGGGGCCAATAGCCCGCCTGGCTGTCGGCGGCTTGCTCGGCGCGGCCGGAGCGGCGCTGTTCCGGGTCGCCTCGGTGCTTTCCGACAGCGCTTCCAAGCCGGCAGACCTGCTCGCCAAGGCCTTTTACCCCGAAGTCGTCCGAATGGACCTTTCCACGAAAAAGCCGTGGAAGCTGATGCTGCGCGGAACCGCGCTTGCGAGCGGGCTCGCGCTGGTTGCCATTCTGATCCTGCTCTTCGGCGGCAAGCCGATCCTGTTATTCCTTTTCGGCAGGGATTTCCTCGCCTCTTACGACGCCATGGTTATCCTGATGGTCGTGCCCTTCCTCACCGTCTTCAGCTTCCCGCTCCCGCCGATGCTGTACGCGCTGGACCGGGCCGACAGCCCGCTCAAGGCTCGGCTGGTCGGTACAATCCTCTACTTCGCCATCATCGCGCCGCTCTGCTGGAGGTTGGGAGTCGACGGCGCGGCGATCGCCTTCGTGCTCGGCAATCTGGGGACCGTCGGGACGATGATGTGGCAGCTGCGCCAGGAACACCGCCGCGTAAGGCCGCCAAAGACGCAAGCCGCTTCCCCCTAGAGCGAAGCTTCCTCGAACCCTCGCTGCTTCACAACGCGATCGAGCTCGACGAGAGTGGCGAGCAGGCCTTCCATCCGGTCGAGAGGCCAGGCGTTCGGGCCGTCCGACCTCGCATTGGCAGGGTCCGGATGCGTCTCCATGAACAGCCCCGAAACGCCGCTCGCCACCGCGGCGCGCGCGAGCACCGGAATGAATTCGCGCTGGCCGCCCGAAGTCGTGCCCTCGCCGCCGGGCAGCTGGACGCTGTGGGTCGCATCGAACACCACAGGGCAGCCGGTCTCGCGCATGATGGCGAGGCTGCGCATGTCCGAGACGAGGTTGTTGTAGCCGAACGAGGCGCCGCGCTCGCAGACCATGATCGTATCTTCGTTGACGCCCGCTGCATGTGCAGCGTTCCGCGCTTTCTCGACCACGTTCGTCATGTCGTGCGGCGCCATGAACTGGGCCTTCTTGATGTTGATCGGCTTGCCCGAGGCGGCCACGGCATGGATGAAGTCGGTCTGGCGAGCGAGGAACGCCGGGGTCTGAAGCACGTCGGCGACATCCGCAACGGGCGCGATCTGTGGAATGTCGTGCACATCGGTCAACACCGGGACGCCGAGCTCGATCTTGACCTTCTCGAGAATTCGCAGGCCTTCGTCGATGCCTGGGCCGCGATAGCTCCGGTCGCTACTTCGATTGGCCTTGTCGAAGCTCGACTTGAAGATGAAAAAAACGCCGAGGCTGTCGGTGATCTGCTTCAGCCGCGCGGCCGTGCGCAGCTGAAGCTCTTCGCTTTCAACGACGCACGGACCGGCGATGAGAAAGATCGGCTGGTCGAGGCCCACCGGACGTCCGAGAAGGTTCATTCGCCGGTTCTAGGCGAGCCGATCGACAACCGCCACCGGCCGCCAGTCGCCAAGCCCGTTCCGCTCGGCGAAATCCGCGGGAAACGGCTCGCCGGAGTGAACCCCGCCCGCGACGAACACCGCGTCGAAGCCCATCCGCGCTGCTCCGAGCATGTCGGTCTGAAGCCCGTCTCCGATCGCCAGCACCTCGTCCTTCGGCGGATTGCCGGCGCGAAGAAGCGCATGCTCGTAGATCGCCGGGAACGGCTTGCCATACCAGGCCACGCGTCCGCCGAGCATCTGATAGATGTCGGCGATCGCCCCGGCGCAGGCCTCCGGAACGCCGCCGCGGACCACCACGCGGTCGGGATTCAGGCAATGCATCCGGACGTCCCGATCGGCCCAGCGTTCGAGGTCGGGCCGGTATTGCTCCGGATCCGGCCGGCTCTCCTCGGTGCCGGTGCAGGCAAGCTCGCCGAATCTCTCGTCCTCGGCGATCCTGACCCCCCGTCCCTCGAGGATCGCCTGATCGTCCGCGGTGCCAACGAAGCCGACCGCCTCATCCAAATTGAGCAGCGCGGCGACACCCGCTTCACCGCTGGTCGCAATTGCGTCGTAGGCATCGTGCGGCAGGCCAATGCGCGCGAGTTGCTGTCGCACCGATTCCTCGGTGCGCGGGGCATTGGTCAGAAGGGTCACGCAGCGCCGCTGCTCGCGCCACTGGATCAACCGTTCGGCTGCGCCGGGATAAAGCCGCACCCCGTCATGAACGACGCCCCAGATGTCGCACAAGATGAGCCGGTACGTTGGGTCGAGCGTGTCCCAATTCATTCGAGACCGGCCGCAGCGAGCGCCTCCTCGATCGGGGCGACGTCTTCCGGATTATTGAGCTCGCGCAGGGCGAACGGCGGGGTCTCGACGTCCACCACGCGCACCGGGACGCCGGCGTCGAGGAACCGCAATTGCTCGAGGCCCTCGAGCTGCTCGAGCTCGCTGACGGGCGTCGCAGCATAGGTTTCGAGCGCCTGCGGGCGGTAAGCATAGATGCCGACATGAAGCCGCACCGGCGACATTTCGCCGTTCAGCGCCCCCTTGGGCAAATGTGGAATCAACCGCTTCGAAAAATAGAGCGCCCGTCCTGTTCGGTCGGCCACCACAGTCGTGCCGCCGACCCTTCCCGACGCCTCTTCGGCCTGAAGCACCCGCACCTCGGCGCTCCTCAACCGCATCGCCGGAGTGGCCACTGCCGCATCCGAACCAGAATCCATCGCCGCGATCAACGCCTCGACGAAGGATGGGGGAGTGAGCAGCGCGTCGCCCTGGAAATTGATCACCAAGTCCGGATCGTGAAGCTGCGACAGCGCCTCGGCGCACCGCTCGGTGCCGTTGCGGCATTCCGGCGAGGTCATGATCACGCCGACTTTGGCCGGAGCGCAGGCTTGCGCGATGCGCTCGTCATCGGTGACCACGAACACACCCGAAACGCCGCGAACCTTCCGCGCCGCCTCGACGCTGCGCTGGATCAGCGGCTTGGCCGCACCGGTGGCGCCCCTCAACTGTGCCAGCGGCTTCCCGGGATAGCGGGATGACGCGTAGCGCGCCGGAATCAGGATCACGGAATTCATCGAAGCGGCGGACAATCGTGGATGTGAAGCACCCCGACGGGCCGCTTTCCACTGCCGTCCTCTTCGACCACGAACAGCGCCGTGATCTTGTGCTCCTCGAACAGGGTGACCGCTTCATCGATGAGCGTATCGGGTGCGATGGTCTTGGGATCGGGGGTCATGAACTCGACGGCCTTATGGTCCAGGCCCTGCTCGATGTGACGCCTCAAATCACCGTCCGTGATCGCTCCGACGAGGTAGCCGGATTCGTCGACCACGCCGACGATGCCCAGCCGCTTGGCCGACATCTCGACCACGCTGTCGTGCATCGATGAGTCGGCGCGGGTGAGCGGGACAGCGTCGCCCGAGTGCATCAGCCGGCGGACGGGCTTGAGGCGGGCGCCGAGCGACCCGCCCGGGTGAAGCCGGCCGAAATCGGTCCGGGTGAACCCCTTTTGGCGCATCACTGTCATCGCCAGTGCGTCACCCAGCGCCAAGGTCATCGTGGTCGAGCTTGTCGGAGCGACCGATTCAGGACCGACCTCGGGCCAGTGGGGAAGAATCAACGCCGTGGCCGCCGCCTTCGCGAGCATCGATGCGGAATTGCCGGTGATCGCGACAATCGGGATGGCGGCGTGCTCGAAATGGTCGATCACCGGCTCCAGCTCCGCGGTCTCGCCACTTTGCGAGATGAGGAGCGCCACGTCGCCCCTGCTCGCCATGCCGAGGTCGCCGTGCATCGCCTCGGCGAGGTGAAGGAAGGTGGCTGTCGTGCCGGTCGAAGCGAAGGTCGCCGCAATCTTGCGCGCGACGTGGCCCGATTTGCCGAGGCCGCTGACGATCAGCTTGCCGGGGCAGTCGAGGATCAGGCGCACGGCCTCTTCGAAAGCTCCGTCGAGACCGTCCGCGAGCGCGTCGAGCGCCCGCGCCTCGTCATGGAGCACTTCACGCCCGAACTGCAGCACGTCGCCGGCCATGCGGCGCGCCCTAGCTGCGGCATCCACGGCTGTGAAGCTTGACGCCGGTGCAAGCCGCAGCTTTGCTTAGGCATGGCGACCAAACTCACGCGGTGGATCCTGCTCGCGCTGGTGCTCGGGATCATTGCGGGCTGGGCCACCAATTATGCGATCGCCGACGGCACTCCGGCGAACGCCGAACGGCTAAAATCGATCGCGGATTATCTCAGCATCGTCACCACGCTCTTCCTGCGCCTCATCAGGATGATCATCGCGCCGCTGGTGTTCTCGACGCTGGTCGCGGGGATCGCGCACATGGGCGATGTCGGTTCGCTCGGTCGGATCGGCATTCGAGCGATCGGCTGGTTCATCCTCGCGAGCCTCGTCTCGCTGACGCTCGGGCTGATCCTCGTCCACCTCTTCAATCCCGGCGTCGGCCTGAACCTGACCGTGCCACCGGCAACGGCGAGCAGCGGAGTCGATTCGAGCACGTTCAACCTCAAGGACTTCGTCACCCACCTCGTCCCGCAGTCGATCTTCGAGGCGATGAGCGCGAACGACATCCTTCCGATCGTCATCTTCTCTCTCTTCTTCGGAGTCGCCCTGACCGCGATCGGCGAGCCCGGAAGGCCGATCGTCCGCGGCGTCGAAAGCCTTGTCAAAGTCATGCTCCAGGTGACCGATTACGTGATGCGGTTCGCACCGATTGCGGTTTTCACTGCGGTCACCGGCGCGATCGCCGAGCGGGGCCCGGAGATTATCGCCACCTTCGGCAAGTTCGTCGGCAGCTTCTATGTCGGCCTGGTCGTGCTCTGGGCGCTGTTGATCGGAGTTTGCTTCGCGATCGTCGGCCCGAGGACGCGCCACCTCGTCCGCTACATCCGCGATCCCGTCGTGCTCGCTTTCTCGACCGCGTCGAGCGAGGCGGCCTACCCGCGCACGCTGGAAGCGCTCGATCGCTTCGGCGTCCCGCCGCGGATCGCCAGCTTCGTCCTCCCGCTCGGTTACTCGTTCAACCTCGACGGGTCGATGATGTACATGACCTACGCGACGATCTTCATCGCGCAGGCCTACGGCCTTCACCTGAGCCTCGGCCAGCAGGTCACGATGCTTCTGGTGCTGATGGTCACCTCCAAGGGGCTCGCCGGAGTGCCGCGGGCGAGCATCGTCATCCTCGCGGCCACCCTGCCCCTGTTCCACATCCCGCAGGGCGGGCTGCTGCTGATCCTCGCGGTCGACCATTTCCTCGACATGGGCCGCTCGGCGACCAACGTCGTCGGCAACGCCGTGGCGTCGAGCGTCGTGGCGAGGTTCGAAGGCACGCTCGACCCGCTCGAACCAGCCGACATCGAGCCGGCGCACGCGCCTTAGCCGAACGGCCGATCGATGCTCGGCGGCGGGTTGCTGAAGAATTTCGGGCCCGCTTCGGTCATGTGCCAGCAGTCCTCGAGCCGCACCCCGAATTTGCCCGGCAGGTATATCCCCGGCTCGTCGGAGAAGCACATTCCGGGCTCCAGCGGAGTCATGTCGCCGTGGACGATGTAGGCCGGCTCGTGCCCGTCCATGCCAATCCCGTGGCCGGTGCGGTGTGATAGCCCTGGAAGCTTGTATCCCGGCCCATAGCCCCAGCTGGTGTAGGCCGCGCGGACCGCGTCATCGATCGTGCCGACGGGGACGCCAAGCTTGGCGGCGCGGATCGCGATCTGCTGGCCTTCGTGGACCTGGTTCCACACCTTGCGCTGTTCTGCCGTCGGCGGAGCGCCGAATACGAACGTGCGCGAAATATCCGACTGATAGCCGTGCACGGTGCAGCCGCAGTCGAACAGGACCGTGCTTCCGGGCCGCGTGATCTGCGGCTTCTTCGACCCGTGGGGGAGCGCCGCGGCCTCGTCGATCAGAACCAGCGAGAATTCGGGATTGCCGCCCATCGCGGCCGTCGCCGCATCGATCGCCGCGCCGTAATCCGCCGGAGTCATTCCCGCGCGGGCACCTTCGCCGGCGTGGCGCATCGCCCTTAGCGTGATGTCGTTGGCGGTCTGCATCAGTGCGAGCTCGGCCGGCGACTTGATCATCCTGAGGTCCCGCACCGCGGGATTGGCGCTGACCGCCTTGAGAGTGGGAATCTGCTGCCTCAGCCGGTCGAAAATGAAATAGCGGTCGGTCTCCTCGAATCCAACCGGCTGGCCCGCGATCCCGCGCTCGCGCAGGAAATCGGCAACGAACCTCAGCGGCTCCTCGTCCTCGTTCCAGGTGCGGATTTCCGCCGGGACCGCTAGCGTTTCCCTGACCGACGGACTTTCGAAGAAGGGCGTGACGACGATTGGATCGCCCTCGGCCGGGATCACCGCCGCCGTGAGGCGCTCCGAGCGATGCCACTGGACTCCGGTGAAGTAATCGAGGCTCGAGCCCGGCTCGATCACGACCGCGCCGATGCCATTCTTCTGCATGAGCGCACGAGCCTCCGCGAGCCGCTCCATCCGCTCGGCCTGGCCGATCGGCGGAGGCAGAGGCAGCGGCGTTAGCGCTTCCGCTGCGGCGGCCATGACTCTCGTCCAGGGAACTGTCGCGGCGGTTCCGAGCGCCGCGCTGCCGGTCAGAAAGCTTCGACGATGGATCATTCGTCCCCTCCTCTTGCGCCGCACTGTTGCACGGCCAGGAGCAATCGGCCAGCAGGCGCAGCCCGATGTTCGAGTCCATGACCCATGATGGCGTGAAGCGCCTCGGAACGCGCGAGATGACGGCGCTGCTCGCGGGATTAATGGCGCTCAACTCCTTCGCCATCGACGGCATGATCCCCGCCCTCCCGGCGATCGGCCGGTCGCTCCACGTCCTTGACGCGAACGCGCGGCAACTCGTGGTCATCGCCTACTTCCTCGGATTCGCGTCGACGCAGCTGGTCTGGGGACCGCTCGCCGACCGGTTCGGGCGCAAGTCCGTGCTCGGCGCGGGAATCGCGCTCTTCACCCTGTTTGCGCTGCTCTGCGCGCTCAGCCACAGCTTCGCACTGCTGATCGCCTCGCGCTTCGCGATGGGCGCATCGGCGGCGGTCACCCGGGTCCTCGTCATCGCCATGGTCCGCGACCTGTTCGAGCGCGAAGCGATGGCGCGGGTCATGAGCCTCGTCTTCATGGTGTTCATGCTGATGCCGGTGCTCGCTCCGAACATCGGCATCGCGATCCTCTGGATCGGGCCATGGCAGGCGATTTTCGGAGCGCTCGCCGCGTATGGATTGCTGATGCTCCTCTGGGCGTGGGCGCGGCTGCCGGAGACCCTCCATCCCGAATACCGGCGTTCGCTGCGCCTCGGAGACATGGCCGCGGCGGTGTGGCAAACGATCCGCGAACCGCTGTCGCGCGGGTACACGATCGCGATGACGATCAGCTTCAGCGCGCTCGTCGCCTACATCGCCTCGATTCAGCAGATCGTCTTCGACGCATTTCATGAGCCGCGGCTGATCGGCCTCGTGTTCGCCGGCATTGCCGCGCCGATGGCCGTGGCGTCGTGGGCCAACTCGCGGGTCGTGGGAAGGTTCGGGCTTCGCCGCGTCGGCCACAGCGCGAGCGCGGCATTCATGCTGATCGCGCTGGTCCATCTCGCCATCGCACTGAGCGGCCACGAGACCTTGCTCGTCTTCGTCATTCTCCAGGCGCTGACGATGTGCGCCTTCGCCTTCACCTCATCGAACTTCGGAACGCTGGCGATGGAGCACATGGCTGCAATCGCCGGGACCGCATCCTCGGTCCAAGGAATGCTCGGCACTGTCGGCGCAGCGCTGATCGGGTTCGTAATCGGGCGTGCGTTCGACGGAACCGTCCTGCCCTATCTCGTCGGGACCGCGGGCTGCGCGACCGGCGGATTCATCGGTGTCGTTCTGACCGAACCAAAGAATCTGTTCGCACGTCTGCAACAGGAGCAGAGCCAGCTGGCTATCCCCAGCATTCCCGAAGAGGTCGTCTAAAGACTCGACTCTGGGCGGCGGGCGTGCGCGTCAGGCGCAGCCCGCCGCTGGGGATCTATTCGGCGAGCTCGCCCTCGTCGGGTCCGCCGCCGACCATCAGCGCTTCGCCGACCTCCTCGGTCTTGCCGCGGATCGCATTCTCGATCCGCTGCGCGATGTCGGGATTGTCCTTGAGATAGAGTTTGGCGTTCTCTCGGCCCTGGCCGATCCGGACGCTGTCATAGCTGAACCACGCGCCCGATTTCTCTATGAGCCCCGCCTTGACTCCGAGGTCGAGGATCTCGCCGACCTTGCTCACGCCCTCGCCGTACATGATGTCGAATTCGACCTGCTTGAACGGGGGCGCGACCTTGTTCTTGACAACCTTCACACGCGTCGTGTTGCCGACGATGTCGTCGCGGTCCTTGATCTGGCCGGTGCGGCGAATGTCGAGCCGGACCGAGGCGTAGAATTTCAGCGCATTGCCGCCGGTCGTCGTCTCGGGGTTGCCATACATCACGCCGATCTTCATCCGCACCTGGTTGATGAAGATGACCGTGCAGCGCGAGCGGCTGATCGAACCCGTGAGCTTGCGCAAGGCCTGGCTCATCAGCCGCGCCTGCAAGCCCGGCAACTGATCGCCCATCTCGCCCTCGATCTCGGCGCGCGGCACCAGCGCGGCGACCGAATCGATGACCAACACGTCGATCGCGTTTGAGCGTACCAGAGTATCGACGATCTCGAGCGCCTGCTCGCCGGTATCGGGCTGAGAGACGATTAGCTCGTCGATGTTGACGCCCAGCTTCTTCGCGTAAGCGGGGTCCAGCGCATGCTCGGCGTCCACGAAGGCCGCCGTTCCGCCGTTCTTCTGGGCTTCGGCGATTGCGTGCAGCGCGAGGGTCGTCTTGCCCGAACTCTCCGGCCCGTAGATTTCGACCACGCGCCCGCGCGGAAGGCCGCCCACGCCAAGCGCGATGTCGAGGCCAAGCGAGCCGGTCGAAACCGTCTCGATCTCCATCTTCTCGCGGCTTCCGAGCCGCATCGCCGAGCCCTTCCCGAAGGCGCGGTCGATCTGGGCGAGCGCCGCTTCGAGCGCCTTCTGACGGTCCATGCCCGAGTTTTGCACGTCCACTCCGCTACCGATGACTTTCAACTGCGCTGCCATGTCCCCTGCCTCCGTTCAAGCATGAATCATCGGCGGCCGAGCCCGCCTGAGACAGGATTCGTATCCGATTTGTTCGTGAAGAACAATAGGAGAACATATTCTGTTCGAGTCTTTTTTGCTGACAGGTTCCGGAATGTTCGGGAACCTCGTCGATGTCGCCACCATCAAATACACGTCGCTCGCACCAGGTGCACGACATTCAAGGGGATGAACGCATGATATTCAGACTGACCATGATGGCCGCAGCGGCCGCGCTCGCAACCGTTTCCGCGCCGGCGCTCGCCGCGGCTCCCACCGATCCGCAGATCGCCCATATCGCCTATACCGCGGGCGTGATCGACGTCGCGGCCGGCAAGCAGGCGCTCGCCAAGTCGCACAACAAGGCCGTCCGCGATTTCGCGAGCGAGATGGTCCGCGATCACACGGCCGTGAACGACAAGGCGCTTGCGCTGGTGAAGAAGCTTCACGTGACTCCGCAGGACAACCCGACCAGCCAGGGCCTCACCAAGCAGGCCAAGGCGACTTACGATCGGCTGGCGAAGCTCAACGGAGCCGCGTTCGACAAGGCCTATGCGGCCAATGAGGTCGCCTATCACAAGACGGTCAATGGGGCGCTGGCCTCGACTTTGATCCCCGATGCCCACAACGCCGAACTGAAGAGCCTGCTCGAGACCGGCCTGACCCTGTTCAAGGAACATCAGGCCCACGCCGAACAGCTCGCCAAAGGGCTGAAGTAACCGTGCGCTGGCGGCATGTGCCCCCAATTGCCGCCTGTGCCGGGGCGCTGCTGCTGGCGAGTCCGCCGGCAGCAGCCGCTCCGCACACCTATACGTTCGTGATGGACAAGCTGAAGTTCGGACCCGTGCCGACCGGCATGCATCAAGGCGACGTGCTCATCTTGGACAACCGCGACATGTTCAGGCACACCGCGACGGCCGACGACCACCATAGCTTCGACGTCGACCTGATGCCGGGGCAGCGAAAGAAGATGGTGTTGACGAAGGTCGGTACATTTCCCTTCTATTGCCGCTATCATCCGAACATGAAGGCGGTTCTGGTGATTGGGAAGTAGCGGGACGATGACCAGCAAGAGTCAGGCTGCCGTCGATTATCGCAAGCTCGGCGACCTCGAGGTCGCGCGGCTCTGCGCATCGCGCGACCGCGGCGCCATTCGTCACGTCGTCACCGCCAACAACCAGCGGCTGTTCCGAACGGCTTGGAGCATCCTCAAGCACCGCTCCGAGGCGGAGGAAGCGGTGCAGGCCGCCTATATGGCGGCGTTCGCGAACATGGGCTCGTTCGAGGGCCGATCGTCGCTCTCGACCTGGCTCACCCGCATCGTCGTCAACGAAGCGCTCGGCCGCCGTCGCGCGGAGCAACGCCGTCGCAATCACCTCGAACAGGAGGGCGTAGCCGTGCTCGATGCCTATCGCGAGACGCTGACACGCGGTTCGCAAGCCGATGCTCCGGACGTCACCGTCGCGCGTGAACAGATTCGCGGGCTGATCGAGAAAGCAGTGGGCGAGCTCCCGGACGTATTCCGGACCGTGTTCGTCCTGCGCGAGATCGAAGGCCTCAGCGTCGAGGACACCGCCTCGGTGCTCGGCGTCCCCGTGGCTACGGTAAAGACTCGCCTGTTCCGGGGACGCCGGCGCCTTCAGGAACTGCTCGCGCCTGAAATGTCGGCGCTTCTGACCGGCACCTTCCCATTCGCCGGCGCAGACTGCGCGGCGATGACCGAGCGAGTGCTTTCCGCGTTCGACGTTTAGCGGCCCAAGGCGGCGTTTCCGCCGCGCCAAGGTTCATGGAACCGGCGCGCGGCGCTATTCGTCTGGGGATTGGAACTTAGCTTCGATCCACGGGGGACTCGTGACATCGACCGCCAGGGCTGAGCGTTGATCCCGCGCAAACTCCGGCTCGAGGCCATCCTGCGCCTTACCGTTGCAGCGAGCCTTCTCCTGCTCACGTCGGCCTGCGACCGCGGCATTCTCAACCCCGTCGGCCCGGTCGGGGGCGCCGAGAAAATGATCCTGATCAACTCGACGGCGATCATGCTCGCGATCATCATCCCGACGATCCTCGCGACTGTCGCAATCGCCTGGTGGTTTCGCGCCGGCAACTCCAAGGCAACCTACCGTCCCGACTTCGAATATTCGGGCGCGATCGAGCTGGTGGTCTGGTCGATCCCGGTCATGACTGTCATCCTGCTCGGTGGAATCGCGTGGATCGGAAGCCACGACCTCGATCCCGCAAAGCCGCTGAAATCCAACGTGCCTCCGGTGCGGGTCCAGGTAGTGTCGCTCGACTGGAAGTGGCTGTTCATCTACCCCGACCAGGGGGTCGCGGCCGTGAACCAGCTGGTCGTTCCGGCTGGCGCTCCGGTCAACTTCGAACTCACTTCAGGCACAGTGTGGAACATCTTCTTCGTGCCTCAAATGGGAACGATGATCTACACCATGCCGCGGATGGCAACGCGGCTGAACCTCGAGGCCGACAAGCCCGGCGTCTATGACGGCATCTCGGCGCATTTCAGCGGCGACGGCTTCCCGGGCATGCAGTTCAAGGTCCATGCGGTGCCACCGCAGCAGTTCGCTGCCTGGGCGGCAGGCGCACATTCGGGACCGCCGCTCGACGGAGCCGCGTACGATCAGCTCCAAAAACCGAGCAGCTATGTGAAGCCGTTCACCTACGGAAGCGTCGCTCCGAAGCTGTTCGAATCGGTGCTCGTCAACCGCGCGCTCCCGCCGATCTCGCCGAAGACGACACCACCGGCGCAGCATGTTTCGCCGCAGCCGCCATCGGGGAAGAACAATGTTCGGTAGGCTGACCTGGGACTCGGTGCCGTGGAATCAGCCGATCCCGCTGATCACGTCGATCGTGGTGCTGGTGGTCATCGCCGCCGTACTCGGCTGGATCAGCTACAACCGTTGGTGGGGCTACCTGTGGAACGAGTGGATCACCTCCACCGACCACAAGCGCATCGGCGTCATGTACATCGTGCTTGCGCTGGTGATGCTTGTCCGCGGCTTTTCAGATGCCCTGATGATGCGCGCCCAGCAGACGGTCGCCGTCGGCGCATCGCAAGGTTATCTCCCGCCCGAGCATTACGACCAGATCTTCTCCGCGCACGGCACGATCATGATCTTTTTCATGGCGATGCCGTTCATCATCGGCCTGATCAACTTCGTCGTGCCGCTCCAGCTCGGGGTCCGCGACGTCGCCTTTCCGACGATGAACAATGTGAGCTTCTGGCTGACCGCGTCGGGCGCGCTGCTGGTCAACCTGAGCCTGTTCATCGGGGAGTTCGCGCGCACCGGCTGGCTCGCCTTTCCGCCCTTGAGCGAAAAGCAATTCTCGCCTGGCGTCGGCGTCGATTACTACCTCGTTGCTCTGCAGATATCCGGCGTCGGCACGGTGCTGACGGGGATGAACTTCGTCACCACCATCCTCAAGATCCGTGCGCCGGGCATGAGCTACATGCGCATGCCGATCTTCACCTGGACCGCGCTTGCCGCCAGCCTGCTGATCCTCGCTGCTTTCCCGGTGCTGACCGCGACCTACGGGATGCTGATGCTCGACCGCTATCTCGGCTTCCACTTCTTCACCAATGACGGCGGCGGCAACTCGATGCTCTACATGAACCTGATCTGGGTCTGGGGGCATCCCGAGGTCTATATTCTCGCTCTTCCGGCGTTCGGAATCTATTCAGAGATCGCAGCCACTTTCTCGGGCAAGCCTTTGTTCGGCTACCGGTCGATGGTCTTCGCGACACTCGGAATCTGCATCGTCTCCTTCTGCGTCTGGCTGCACCATTTCTTCACCATGGGCGCCGGCGCGGACGTCAATGCAGTCTTCGGGATCGCCAGCATGATCATCGCGGTCCCGACTGGTGTCAAAATCTTCAACTGGATGTTCACCATGTACGGCGGCCGAGTCCGGTTCGACACGCCGATGTACTATCTGGTCGGCTTCATGATCACCTTCGTGCTCGGCGGCCTCACTGGCGTTTTGCTTGCCATGCCGCCGGTCGACTTCGTCGTGCACAACAGCCTGTTCCTCGTCGCCCATTTCCATAACGTGATCATCGGCGCGGTCGTATTCGGGGTCATGGCCGGCTACACCTACTGGTTCCCCAAGGCGTTCGGCTTCAGGCTCGACGAGCGGCTGGGGAAGTGGATCTTCTGGTGCTGGTTCATCGGCTTCTATCTCGCCTGGTTCCCCGAATATGCGCTGGGCTTCATGGGCGCGACGCGTCGGCTCCAGCACATCTCCGACCCGAGTTGGCGGCCGTATCTCGATGTCGCGATGGTCGGCGCACTCATCATTTTCGCGGGCATCATCCTCACGATCGTCCAGCTCGTCTATTCGATCCGCACTCGCGACCGCCGGCTCGATCTGACGGGTGACCCGTGGGACGGCAGGACCCTCGAGTGGCTGACCCTGTCGCCGCCCCCCCACTTCAACTTCGCCGTGCTTCCCGACGTGCATGGCGAGGAGCCCTACTGGACTCGCAAGCAGACGGCGCTTCGCGAAGAGCAGTTGGTCGACGAACCTGATTTCGAGCCGATCGAGATGCCGGTGAACACGCCGACGGGCATCATCGTCGCATTCTTCGCGTCACTCTGCGGCTTCGCAGTGATCTGGTACATCTGGTGGCTGGCGATTGTTGGGGTGATCGGCGCCTTCGCGGTGTTCGTCTGGTACGCCTGGCGCGACGAACATGAGCACATCATTCCCGCCGAAGAGGTCGCCCGCATCGAGCGCGAGCGGCGGCGAGTCCGGGCCGAGCTCCTCGGCAATTGGAAGCCGGTGACATGAGCGCCACCGAAGCGCCCGCGATCGGCCTCACCCACGGAAGCTCCGAAGACACGGGACTAGGAAACCGCGGCCCCCAGTCGAAGAGCATCGTCGTCCCTTACGGGTTCTGGCTGTTCGTGCTCTCCGACATCGTCCTCTTTTCGGCGCTGTTCGCTTCCTATGCCTCGCTCGCCAAGGCGACCGACTTCGGCCCGGGGCCGCTTCAGCTTTTCAGCCGGACGACCGTCGCGGTCGAGACGGTCGCGCTGCTGCTGTCGAGCTTCGTGTGCGGGCTCGCGATCATCGCGGCGAAGCGGAAGAGCCTCTTCTGGACCGAGCTCTGGCTGGTCGTGACCGGGCTCCTCGGCCTGGTGTTCCTGATCATCGAGTTGTCCGAGTTCGGGCACATGATCTCGATCGGCGCAGGACCTCAACGAAGCGCCTTCCTCTCCGCCTTCTTCACGCTCGTCGGATGCCACGGAGCACATGTCACGGCGGGCTTGTTGTGGATCGGGACAATGATCGCGCAAGTCTGGGCGAAGGGCTTCAGGGCCGATATTGGCCGCCGGCTGCTGTGCCTCAGCATATTCTGGCACGCCCTCGACATCATCTGGGTGGCCATTTTCACCATCGTCTATCTGATCGGGACATTGCCATGACCGAAGAGCGCCCGGATCTCGCGAACGTCGCCCCCGGCGAGCCCCACGACAGCCTGATGAGCGAGACCATCAGCTATGTGGTCGGGCTCGGCCTTGCCCTGCTCCTGACCGGAATTTCCTTCTGGGTTGCCTCGACCTCGGCGTTGTGGGGACCAGGAATCGCCGTCGGCCTTGTCGTGCTCGCCATCGCCCAGATGGGCGTGCACCTGGTCTTCTTCCTCCACATCACGACTGGGCCCGACAACACGAACAACGTGCTCGCGCTCGCGTTCGGGGTGCTTATCGTGTTCCTGGTGATGATCGGCACCATCTGGATCATGTACCATCTGGCGGCGAACATGGGCCCGAGCGCGGAGCTGATGAACCTTCAGATGCAGCATTGAGTGGCCAGGCGAGACCGAAGCGCGCGATGCTGCTAAGGGCGGCCGCATGAATCCGCCGGAGCCCTCGGTCCGCAAGCTCGCCGGAATCGCCGCGATCCTGCTGCTCATCGTCCTTTGGGCGGCGTTCGTCGCAAGCCTGGCGCGGGTGGTCGGCCATTGGCCTATTCTGGTCCAGGCTCCATATTATCTATTCATGGGAATTGCGTGGGTTATCCCATTGAAACCATTGATCAGGTGGAGCGAGAGCGGGAAGTTCAGAGCTCCTCGCCGGTAAGCGCGTTGAACTGACTGTGTTAGGCAACTATATCACTATCCGAATGGCACAAGCGCTGACTCTTCCTCGCCCGCTTGACGGGCCGAGACGCGTTGCGACGCAGGCGAAGCTGCGCGCAGACGCTCTGTGGCGCGCCTATCCGCGCGAGACCGCGGGCGCCGGCGTGCTCGGACTTGTTCTCGCCGCCGCGATCGCGACGGGCGGTTTATCGACGCCTGCAACACCGCAGCGCGCCGAAGCCGCGCCTCCGGCACCCCCGCCGCTGATCCTCCAGCAGATCGCTCCGGAGCAGGCGCTGAAGGTCAATTCCGAGATCCCGGTCGCCGCCGGGCCCAATCCCGCGGCCGCTCCCTTCGTCTTCAACGGGAGCAAGGACGCGCGCAGCCAGGCACTCGAATGCCTCGCCAGCGCGGCCTATTACGAGGCCGGCAACCAGGACACCGATGGCGAGCGCGCCGTCGCACAGGTCGTTTTGAATCGTGTCCGCCACCCCGCCTTCCCGGCAAGCGTCTGCGGTGTCGTCTACCAAGGCTCGACCCGGACCACGGGTTGCCAGTTCACCTTCACCTGCGACGGTTCGCTCACCCGCCAGCCTGACGCCGATGGCTGGCAGCGGGCCTACAAGGTCGCGGAGGCGGCGCTCTCCGGCTACGTCTATGCGCCGGTCGGCTGGGCGACCCACTATCACGCCGATTACGTTCTCCCGACCTGGGCTTCGAGCATGGCCAAGAATGCCGTCATCGGAGCCCACATCTTCTATCGCTGGGCCAGCGCGTGGGGACAGCCGGCGGTCTTTACACAGCATTATGCCGGGCACGAGGCGAATGCCGCTGCGCTTCGCACGGCGGCGCTGT
This sequence comes from Sphingomicrobium sp., assembly GCA_036273215.1. Classification (GTDB taxonomy): domain Bacteria; phylum Pseudomonadota; class Alphaproteobacteria; order Sphingomonadales; family Sphingomonadaceae; genus Sphingomicrobium. The sequence goes on along the minus strand of DASUIC010000134.1, from coordinate 2,356 downwards.
CGGTGGTTCACGTGGTCCCAAACCAGTCGCAGGGATCCGCCGTGGCACAGGCGATCCGGGACATCCCGGGGGCCGAGCCGCTAAAGCTGGCTCCCTCGATGCGCGGTGACAAGCGGGTCGCGGTCCGCTTCAACCTCGTCGCTCGCAAGGCCTCCGATGCCGCTCCGCACGAAGATTACGCAAAGACGTTCGACGCCTCCGATAATCTCAAATGGGCCCTGTCGAGCGAAGGGGTCGGAAAGAACGAGAAACCGCTCGGTGCGGCCGCCCCGTCTGCCGGCGCTTCCGTGACCAGCGCCGCGACAGCGGCGACAGCAGCGACCGCCGCCACCCAGCCCTAATCGCCGGTATTCTCCTCTTCGGCGTTCTCGCTCGGCGGCGCTTTTGCACCTGCTCCTGAATTTTCGGCAGCATCTTCGGCCCGAGCGAGTGCGAGCTCTACCCGTAGCCGGATGCGGTCGAGTCGGCTGTCCACCGCCAGATAGTCGCTCGAAAGCGACGAGGCGGCGCTCCACTGGCGGCCTGTCACGGCCAGCTCGGCGAACGGCCCCTGGTCGCGCAGTGGGTCGCGGTCCTCCACCACCACCGCGGCATCGTCGAACGCGGCGCAGCGGTCGAGCTGAGAGACGCTCGGATTGCCCCTGAACCGCGTCTGGCAGTTGGTGCTCGCGCTCGCGAGCGCCATCTCGTCCCTGGTGCGCGAAAGATAGGTCGCGTCGCGGATCGCGCCGTCAATCGCCCTCAGGTGGAGCGGCTGGTCCATCGGCTCGGCAGCCGCCGCAGCCATAACGTGGCCAGCCTTCAGCTTCGGCGTTCCGCCAGCCCACAAGCTCCTCAACTCCCCTCCGAGCGGTCCTGTGGCGAGCAGGAAGAAGGCTCCTCCGGCTGCGAACGCCAGCGCCGCCGAAATCCACTTTCGGCTGCCGTTCCGTCGATCCGGCTCTTGAATCAGCACCAGCGGATTCTTGAACCCGCGCGACTCTCGGAGTTCGCGATAGGCGTGGATGATCTCTTTCGCCTTCTCCGGGTCGCCGCCCTCGCGATCGGGATGATGGAGCTTGATGAGGTTGCGGTAGGCCCGGTCGATCGCGGCCGCGTCGGCGCCCGGCTCGAGCCCAAGTACGGCGTAGGCGGACTCGTCCCCGACCATGGGCACTCGTCTAATCCAGTGGTGGGGGCGGTGAAAAGTGGCGCGAGTGACGGGACTTGAACCCGCGACCTCCGGCGTGACAGGCCGGCGCTCTAACCAACTGAGCTACACCCGCGTTTTTGGCGTGCGCGGCGACTAGGAGAGGGCCTTTGGAGTGTCAACCATGGCCGGCGCCAGTTCCTGCCGCTCGTTTTCCTCATCCTCATCAAGGTCGCCGACATGGGTCAAAGTACCGTGCTCAAACAGGAATCCGGCAATGTCCGGAGTCCCGGCGGCCGAAAAGATCGTCTTCATTATGATCAGCAGCGGGACAGCCAAGAGTGCCCCCGTCGTTCCCCAGATCCAGGCCCAGAATGACAGCGAAATCAGGATCGAGAGCGGGCTGATCGTCAAGCGGTGGCCGACCACCATCGGAGTGAAGAAATTTGCTTCTACCAGGTGGAAGCAGATGAACACCGCCGGAGGCGCGGCCGCGGTCCACACGTCCGGGTAGGTCATGAGACCGCCGGCGAATAGAAGCAGAGCGGCGACGATCGGACCGAGATACGGGATGTAGTTCGCCACCGCGACGATTCCGCCCCACATCACCGGCGAGGGCATACCGAGCAGCCACAGCGCACCAGCCGTCAGCGCTCCCAGACCGGCATTGATCAGCGTGATCGTGCCTAGGTAAGTCGAGGTCGCGTCGACCACCTGCTGGATGACCCGCGCGGTGGTCAGCGCGCCTTCGAAGCTTCCGCGGCTGACGATCGTGCGCTTGCGCATCGCGGTCCATCCGGCGAGGAAGAAGAAGATCACCAGCAGCGAGAAGAAGAGCTGGATCAAAAGGTGCGGCGCCGAGGTGGCGAGCAGGCCCATGACCGAGGTCGGCTGCTCGATCGTTACCGTGCGGGCGTGGCTCGCCTGGGTGATCGTGACCTGGTTGGCGATCCGGCCGATGAACCGGTCGAGGTTCTTGTAGAGATCGAACACCGGCTCGAGCGTCGCCCTGACTTTCGGGATTTTGGACGGTACCCGCGCGACCCAGTCGCTCGCGGGAATGACGATCGAGCCGATTGCGAACAGGGCGATCAGCAGGAAGATGACGAGGCACAGCGCTGCCGACGCTTTCGAGGGAATTCCGCGGCGCTCGAACCACTCGAGCGCCGGCACGAGCGCGATGGCGATCACCAGTGCGGCGGTCACCGGCATGAAGAACTCGGCTCC
>DASUIC010000133.1:0-25088 GCA_036273215.1 Sphingomicrobium sp. | reverse complement strand
CTGCTGTTCAAGCCCGACGGACCCGGACGCGGAATCTGCCGCATGTTCCCGACCGAGCAGCACATGAACATGGGCGGGTCGCTCCACGGCGGGTCGGTGATGAGCTTCATCGACATGGCGATGTTCGCCGGCGGCCTCTGCGCGGGCATGGACCGCGGCCATTATGTCACGCTCGACCTCACGACGCATTTCCTCGCGCGCGGTAAGCCGGGGTCGCCCCTCGACGCTTATGTCGAGCTGGTGAAGCAGACCCGCGGCCATGCGTTCCTTCAGGGCGTCGTCAGACAGGAGGATCAGCCCTGCTACAGCTTCAGCGGGACTCTGAAGCGCATTCGCGAGCGCGACGCGCCCGCATGAGCGGCCCCGTCGGCCGCGCTTATGCGCAGCTCGTCCAGGCCGGTGAGCTGAAGCCCGATGCGGCGCAGGAACGCGCCATCGTCGCGCTTGATCGGCTGGCGGCGACGTTCGCCAACGGAAGCTTTCTCTCGCGGCTGCTCGGCAAGAGCGATGGCCCGGCCGGAGTCTATCTCTGGGGCGGGGTCGGCCGCGGCAAATCGATGCTGATGGACCTCGCCTTCGCGCACATCGACGTCGAGCCGAAGCGGCGGGTGCATTTCCATGAGTTCATGCTGGAGACCCATGCGCGGCTGCGGGTGGTTCGCGAGCGGCACGAGGACGACCCGATCGAGCCGGTGGCGGAAGAGATCGCGGCAGAGTCAAAACTGCTGTGCTTCGACGAGATGCAGGTGACCAACCCCGCCGACGCGATGATCCTCTCGCGGCTGTTCGGGAAGCTGCTCGAGCAGGGCGTCAGGGTGGTCACGACATCGAACCGACCGCCGCGCGACCTGTACAAAGACGGGCTGAATCGCGAGCTGTTCGTCCCCTTTATCGAGCTGATCGAGCGCAAAATGCTCGTTATTCCGGTCAACGGGCCGACCGATTATCGCTTGGAGCGGCTCACCGGAGTCGAGGTGTGGCACGTGCCCAACGGGCCGGAAGCGACCGCGGCGCTGGCCCAGGCCTTCTTCCAGTTGACCGACTATCCGGTCGAGGACCGCGCCAAGGTGCCGGCGGAAGACATCGACCTCGGCGGCGGGCGAACGCTCCACGTCCCCAAGAGCCTCAAGGGAGTCGCGGTCTTTTCCTTCAAGCGCCTCTGCGGCAAGCCTCGCGGAGCTGCGGATTATCTCGCGATCGCCCGGCGCTACCATACGGTCATCATCGTCGGCATTCCGGTGATGACCGCCGACATGCGCAACGAGGCCGCGCGCTTCATAACTCTGATCGACGCGCTCTACGAGCACAAGGTGAAGCTGCTCGCCTCGGCGGACGCGGAGCCGGAAGGCCTCTATCCCTCGGGCGACGGGAGCTTCGAGTTCCAGCGCACGGTCAGCCGGCTCGAGGAGATGCGAAGCGCCGAATATCTGGCGCAGGGCCACGGCGCGACAGCTTGACCCCGCGCCCGTAATGCGTAGCGTCTCGCAACCTGTTTTCCGGAGATCGACAGAGATGCGAATTGCGTTCGGACTTCTGCTTGCCTTTAGCGCCACCACCGCCCTCGCGGCGGTCGACCCGCGCACGGTGCCGACGAAGCTGGAGCCTGCCTGGCAGACCCGGGCTCGCGCGCTGTTCAAACAGGTGATCGAAATTCCCAGCGTGCATAACCGCGGCCAGGTCCCCAATGTCGCGAAGCTGCTCGCCGACCAGTTCAGGGCCGCCGGCATACCCGACGCGGACATCCACTTCATGCCCTACGAGGCGCTCCCCGGCGACCAGACCGAGGCGTTGATCGTCCGCTGGCGGTCGTCCCACGCGACCAAGAAGCCGATGCTCGTCTTGGGCCACATGGACGTGGTCGAGGCCAAGCGCTCTGACTGGAAATACGATCCGTTCCAGTTCCGCGAGGAAGGCGGCTATTTCTACGGGCGCGGCACCAGCGACATGAAGAACGGCGACGTCGCCACCACGCTCGCTGCGGTCAAACTGATGTCCGAGGGGTTCAAACCCGACCGCGACATCATCTTCTTCTATAGCGGTGACGAAGAGACGCGTGGAGTCGGCGCGACGCTAGCCTCGACCAAGTGGCGCAACCTGACCGACGCCGAGTTCGGTCTCAACGCGGATGGCGGCTGCCCCTCTTACGACGAGCAGTTCCGTTCACTCGGCTGCGGCATCTCGATGGCCGAGAAGACCTTCCAGACCTATTTCCTGACGACTCATAATCCGGGCGGTCACAGCAGCCGGCCGCGGCCCGACAACGCGATCTATGATCTCGCCGACGCGCTGGAGAAGGTGCGGACCTATCGGTTCCAGCCGATGCAAAACGACGTTACTCGCGCCTATTTCACGGAGCGCGCGAAGCAGGAGGGCAACAGCCAGCTGGGCCAGGAAATCCGCGCGTGGCTTGCCAATCCGAACGACGGGGCTGCCGCGGACGCGATCGAGGCCAACCCGCTCGAGGTCGGCATCACGCGCACGCGCTGCGTTGCGACGATGCTGAGCGGCGGACACGCCGACAATGCGCTTCCCGAAAGCGCGACCGCGACGGTCAATTGCCGAATCTTCCCCGGTGTCCAGCCGACCGAAGTTCAGGCCGAGCTTCAGAAGCTCGTCGGGCCGAAAGTCGAGGTGAAGCCGGATCCCGAGTTCATCGGCGTTCCCACTCCGGCCTCTCCGCTTCGGCCGGACGTGGTGGCGGCAGTCACCAATGCAGTCCACAAGGTGATCGATCCGCGCATGGACGTCTTCCCGGAAATGTCGACGGGCGCCAGCGACGGCAGCTTTTTTCGTGCGCAAGGCATCCCGGTCTACGATATCGACGGAAGCTGGGGCCTTTCCCCGCTTGACGAGCGCGCTCACGGGCTGGACGAGCGCATTCCCGTGCGCGCCTTTTATGACGACGTCGTTTACTGGGAGATGATCTACAAGGCGCTGGCGGGGTAGTTCCCCGGCGAAAGGGCACCCATCAAAGTATTACTTTGATGGGACCCAAGGCCGGCGCCCAGGCGGGCGTCAGCCCGTCTGACGCTCTACGATCACAGCCCTTCCGGGCTCCTGGACCCCGGCCTACGCCGGGGAGCCCGCTCTCGCCGCCTCCAGCACTTCCTGCGCGTGCCCCGGCACTTTCACCTTGCGCCAGGCCTTGAGCACGCGCCCGTCGGCGCCGATCAGGAAGGTCGAGCGCTCCATTCCCATATATTTGCGGCCGTACATCGACTTCTGGACCCAGGTGCCGAACGCGTCTGAAATCTTGCCATCCTCGTCGGATACCAACGGCACCGCGAGGTCGTATTTGCCGATGAACTTTTCGTGGCTCTTCATCGCGTCGCGCGAAACTCCGATCACCTTGACCCCCGCCTTTTTGTAATCGCCTGCGAGGGCAGTGAAGTCCTGCGCCTCGCGCGTGCAGCCCGAGGTGTCGTCCTTGGGATAGAAGTACAGTACCAGTGGCTGACCGGGCGAGGCGAGGTTGACGCTGCTCCCGTCGGTTGCCGTGACGGTGATCGACGGCGCTTTATCCCCTTGATTGATCATCGCGACCCCTCTTTGATGCGGTTCCACAAGCTGGCGATCCTCTGCCGCGCAAGATCATGCTCCGCAAGAAGCTCGTCCCAGTTCGCGGCGCCGCAGGCTTCGGCAACGAGCTGCCAGGTTTCGGGCGTCGGCTTGACGTCGGCGGGCGCGACGAGGCGCATCATCACCAGCATTCTCGACAGCAACTTTAGCGCGCCGACAATATTTGCATCGACCGAAGATTCCGCCGCAAGCGCCTCCAGCGCCACCTCCAGGCGAGTGTCCAGCCCGACATGGGTCGTGAGCTGGAGCACGTGCGTGGCGAATTCGAGGTCGACCAGCCCACCCGGACCAAGCTTCACGTCGAGATTGCTCCTGGCCGGTTTGTGGCGCTCCATGTCGGAGCGCATCTTCACCGCATCGGCGATCATCTTGTCGCGGTCGCGGGGGAGCCGGAGCACTTCGGCTACGACGGCCGCCACGCGCTGGCACACGGCCGACGAGCCGAACACCGGCCGCGCTCGGCACAGCGCCATATGTTCCCAGGTCCAGGCTTCGCTACGCTGATATTGCTCGAAGGCGTCGAGCGAGACGACGAGCATGCCCTTGGAGCCTTGCGGGCGCAGGCGGGTGTCGACGTCGTAGAGCGGGCCCGCGGCGGTGGGCACGCTGAGCGCCGCCGTGACGCGTGTAGCGAGGCGGTTGAAATAGTCGTTCGGGCCGAGCGGCCTGTTGCCGTTCGAGACGGCGCCCTCTCCGGCCGTGTGCAGATAGATGATGTCAAGATCGGACGCATAGGTCAGCGAATTACCGCCGAACCGGCCGAGCGCGACGATCACCAGCTCGCCCTGGTCGAAGCGGCCGTGCGTATGTTCGAATTCCTCCGCAGTCCTTTGGGCGAGCGCCGCGAGAGTCCCCTCGGCCACGCGCGCATAGCCTTCGGTCACTTCCAGCGGATCCCGGCGACGGTCGATCAGCTGGACGCCGAGCGCGAACCGCCGCTCGTTGACGATCCGCCGCGCGCGGTCGAGCGCGAGATCGTACGGGTGCCCTCGCATTTCCTTGGCAAGGAGCTCGGCGAACTCCGCCGCGGGCGGCGGCATGGCGAAGCTCGACGAATCGAACAGGCCTTCGAACAGCTCCGGCCGTCGGGCGAGCTGGTCGGCGAGCGCCGGCGCATGCGCCAATATTTTCGCGAGCAGCCGGGCGAGCTCGGGTCGCGCTTCCAGCAGCCGGAAGAAATTCACGCCACTCGATAGCCGCTCGACGATGTCGCTCAAGCGGTTGAGCGCGTGATCCGGGTGGGCGCCGGCGGCGATCGCAGGAAGCAGCGCGGGAAGCATCGCCTCGAACGCCTGTCGCGCCGCCGGCGAGCGAAGCGAACGCGCTCTTCCCGATCGCCAGTTGGCGACATGCCTCATCGCGGATTCGGCGTCGTTGAATCCAAGCTGCGCGAGCTCGCTCCTCAAGATGTCCGGATCGCTCGAAAGGACGGTTCGATCGCCCGGCGAAAGGCTGTCGAAAATCTCTCCCGTGCGGTCGATATGCGGCCTCAGCTCCGCCAGCAGCGCGTCGCCGTCGGCGAGGCCATGAAGGCGCGCGAGATTGTCGAGCGCCCGCGCGTCGAGCGGAAGGAGATGCGTCTGGGCGTCGTCGACCATCTGCACCCGGTGCTCGACGGTCCTCAGCACGCGATAGGCGCTGGCGAGATCGTCGGCGGTTCGCCGGTCGAGATGCCCGGCAGAGTGCAGCGCCTCGATCGCGTCGAGCGTAGCGGGAGCGCGCACCGAAGCGTCGCGGCCGCCGTGGATCATCTGCTGGATCTGGACGTAGAATTCGACCTCGCGGATTCCGCCGCGGCCGCGCTTGAGGTCGTAGCCGGGGCCGATCAGCGCGCTCTGCGCGAAATGGTCGCGGATCCGCGCGGAGATCTGCCGCACCTCCTCGATCACGCCGAAATCGAGCGAGCGCCGCCAGACGAACGGTTCGATCGAATCGAGGAAACGCTGGCCGAGGGCGGTGTCGCCTGCGGCGGCGCGCGCGCGGATGAACGCCGCGCGCTCCCACGGCTCGGCGCTCGATTCGTAATGCGAAATGGCGGCATCGATCGCGAGCGCGATTGGGGTGACTTCGGGCGACGGCCGAAGCCTCAGGTCCACCCGCTGAACATAACCGTCCGCGGTCCGCCGTTGAAGGATTTCGATCATGCGCCGGGCGACCCGGACCGCAGCTTCGCCGACGTCCTCGCGGTCGCGCCTGAACAGCCTCTCAGGATCGAACAGCAAAATGAGGTCGACGTCGGACGAATAATTGAGCTCGCGGCTGCCGAGCTTTCCCATCGCGATAACGGCGAAACCTTGCAGGTCTGCGCCGGGTACACGTTCTTGAATTGCCGCGCCGACGGCAGCGTCGATGGCACGGTCGGCAAAATCCGACAGAAGCCGGGTGACCTGCTCCAGTTGCAGCTCCCCCGAGAGATCGCCGAGCGCCACGGCCAGCGCGAGCGCATGACGCTGCCGACGGAGCTGACAATCGATGCTCTCCGCGTCGGCGGATGCGGCAATGTCCGCCGCTGCGGCTGCCCCGCGCCTCAGGAAAGCGTCGAGAATCTCCGGCCGCGCCTCGATCGCTTCGCGCAGGAACGGCGAGTGGAGGCGCGCCCGCGCAATTGCATTTTCGCGCGCACTGAGTCTTGCGGGCGACAGTTCGGCGGATTTCTGCGGCTCTGGCGGCATGACGACGAAACTTCCCAGCCCTTCCGGTCGTTTGCAATGCCGATGAATCCGGAGCGAGAAGACGTTGCGGCCGCGGATTTGAACACGATGGATCGCCGACTTATCCAAGTGGACATGCCTGCTGCCCATGCGGGCATCACGGCCGCCTTGCGCCGCGCCTTCGAGGCCGCGGCCAACGCCCCGTGCGACCGCGACTTCGCGGACCTGCTGCGCAAGCTGAACTGAAAGCACGCTTCTCCCTGCGAGCGCAGCTCGTGGGGAGGAGCAGGATTATTCGTGGTCGCGGCTCAGTTGGTCGACTTCGCCCATGATCGTCTGGAGCGCCGATTTGTCGGGGTCGGTGCGATGCTGGCGCCGCGAGGGCAGCTTGCCGCTCGACAACAATTGCTCGAGCGCGACCCGGCCGCGCGCCACCCGGCTCTTGATCGTTCCGACCGCGCAGCCGCAGATCTCGGCGGCCTCCTCGTAGGCGAAGCCGCCCGCGCCGACGAGGATCAGCGCCTCGCGCTGCGGCTGCGGCAAGTGCATCAGCGCGCGCTGCATGTCGCCGAGTTCGATATGCCGGTCCTGGCTCGCCGGAGCGGCGAGGATCTTGGAGGCGGTGATGTCGTCCCATTCACCCTTGAAGCGGGCGCGGCGCATCTGGCTGAGGAACAGGTTACGCAAGATGATGAAGGTCCAGGCGCGCATGTTGGTGCCGGCCTGGAAGCGTTTTCTCGCCGCCCAGGCCTTCAGCAGAGTCTCCTGGACGAGGTCGTCGGCAAGGTCGCGGCTGCCGGAAAGTGAGCGGCCGAACGCGCGAAGGTGGGGGATGACCGCCCCGAGCTGGTCCTTGAACTCGGGATCGGAGAGCGGCACCGGCTCGGCCGAGGCGCTGGCTGGTCGGTCCTCTGCGCGATCTTCTGCCAAACTGGCCCACCCTTTTTGCCGCGCCAGGCCGTGCCCGGTCGCAGTTTGATCCAACGTGAACGGCGATTGCGACGGAAGATGGGTGCTCAGGAGCGCCCAGCCCAGACGATGACCAGGAAAATAATCACCACCAGCACCAGCCCGACAATCAGCACGTAGCGCGTCACACCGGGAGTCGAGCCCCCTCGCGCTTCGGTTGTGGTCTCCACAATATGACGTTCGGAGCGCGGGTCAGCCATCAATTAAGCATCCGTCACGAAATCGCTATTCCCCCGGCTAACGCGTCGCCTTCCCGCCTGTTCCGTTCACGCGGCGGGAACGGTCGCCGCGTCGAAAAACAAGGCTTGAGCGATCGCGGCCTTGACCGTCGAGCGCTGGAACGGCTTGGTGATCAGGAACGTCGGCTCGGGCCGAGTGCCGGTCAGCAAACGCTCCGGAAAGGCGGTGATGAAGATCACCGGCACCGAGAATTCCGCGAGGATGTCCTTCACCGCATCGATTCCACTCGAATCGTCGGCGAGCTGGATGTCGGCGAGGACCAGGCCCGGCGGGCTCTGTCGCGCCTGCGACACCGCCTCGTCGCGAGTCACCGCCACTCCGGTGACGTTGTGGCCGAGGTCACGGACGATCGTCTCGATGTCCATCGCGATGATCGGCTCATCCTCGATGATCAGCACGTCGGCGAGGGTCTGGCGCTCGATCTCCTCGAGCGCTTCGGCGACGAGGCTGTCGACATCCTGCGGACTCGCGTTGATCAGATAGGCCGTGTCCTCGGAAGAGAATCCCTCGAGCGAGGTCAGGAGCAGCGCCTGGCGCGACAAGGGCGTAATCCGCGACAGGCGCGCGTGGGCGATCCCCTCGGCGCCGATCGGGCTTTTCGACGGTTCCTCGCCTTCCTCGACGTTGGCGGTCGACCAGATCGCATGGAAGGTCTTGTACAGTCCGAGCCTGGGATCGACGTCCCGCGGAAATTCGTCGGGCTTGGCGACAATCGCCTCGAGCGTCGCCCGGACGAATGCGTCGCCGTGCGCCTGGCTGCCCGTCAGCGCGCGCGCATAGCGGCGGAGGAATGGCAGGTGCGGTGCAAGTTCCTGGCCAAGCGACATGGCGGATATTTCTCCTCATCACGGACTTGCGCCGTCTTTGGCGGCGCGTCCTTATTGTTGCAACCCTGGAAGGAACCTTGTGTTGCGTTCGTGCAGCGCCCCCGAGAGAAGTGGTCGCGGTGTGGAACCAAGCACTGCCGATTTGGTTTCCGCGACTGGGTTGGCTCGCTGCGAACGCAGGTAATCGTTCGCCGGCGGCCGACCCGACGCGTATCGAAGCGGTGCAGTCCCGACTCCAGCCGTTGCACCGTTGTACCGGAATTGTATGACGCGCGCCGAGAACCCGCGCGAGGGGGGACGAGGAGTTGAGTGCCAAGAAGCGAGCCGAGATGGAGGGAGCCGGCCATTCAAGGCGCTCGACGAAGCCTGCAGCAGCCCAGCACAAGGGAGGAAGCGGCCGAGGGGGCAAACAGCGCTCCGGTGATCTCGGGCGCGCGCTTCGCTCGGTGTACGATGACACCCTGCGCGAGCCAGTCCCCGACGATTTCCTCAGCCTCATCGGCAAGCTCAGCTGATTTTCCGTTGCGAGAGGCGCGGGGATGACCCTCGCGGAGCGATTCTCGCGCCTGCCGACCGCAGCCAAGCTGCTGCTGATCATGAGCGCGGTCCTTCTGCCGATCGGGATTATCCTCACCTGGGTTGGCGAAACCGGCATCCGGCAGGCGAACACGGCGCTTCATGGCCGCTCCGAGGACCAGTCGCGAGCGGCAGCTTCCGAAATCGAAAGCCTGATCGCCCGCAACGCTCTGGCGCTGAGAATCGCCGCGAACGGCGCTCTGGCCAACGGACAGCAAGGCGCATGTGATCGCGGGACGCGTTCGCTGTCGATCGCGCCCGGCGTAGCGCAGAGCTTCGAACTCGAGACGGTCGACGGGCAACCGATCTGTTCGGTCGGGAACGTCGGCGATACCGGCGCAATGCCGCTGACCGCCCCTGGCGATATCCAGCTGCGCGTTGCCCCAAGCGGCGCCGGAGTCGCGGTGCGCGCGGGCGTCGTGAACGGAATGGCGACCGCGATCGTCCCCCTCGATGAGCTTCGCAATTCGATCTCCGACTCAGGTGACAAGGTCCGGATGCTGGTGCTCCACGACGCCAGCCGCGAGCTGCCGCTGATGGTGCCGTCCGATCCCGATCTGCGCCTGCAACTGAATGAATGGCCGCTCGGACACGGAAATCTCAAGGCACGGATCGGAGTCCCGAACAGGCAAATCCGGCCGACCGACCGTCTCGTCTTGCTTCTCCCCGTGCTGATGTGGATCGCCGCGGCGCTGATTACCTGGCTGCTCGTCAGCCGCCTGCTGATCCGGCCGCTGAAAAGGCTCGAGCACGCGGTGACCGGCTACGAACCCGGGCAATCCGCGCTCGATTTGCCAAGAAGGCTCGGGCCGTCCGAGGAGATCCAGGAGCTCCGCGACGCATTCGCCCGCGCCGTTGCCCGGGTCGAACAATCGGATCACGAAATGACCGGCGCGCTCGAAGGGCAGCGGCGGCTGGTGAGGGAGGTTCACCATCGCGTGAAGAACAACCTCCAGGTGGTCGCATCGCTGCTCAACATCCACGGCCGGAGCGCCAGCGCGGCCGAAGCGCGCGCGGCCTACGCCGGAATCGGCCGCCGAGTCGGGGCGCTCTCGATCGTCCATCGCAATCATTATGCAGAGATGGAGGAGAACCGCGGGATTTCGCTTCGGCCGCTGATCACCGAGATGGCCGCCGAGCTGCGCGCCAGCGCTCCCGAATCGGCCCGCGGCATCCGGATCGATCTCGACCTCGACACTGCTTACACCACGCAGGATGCCGCGGTTGCGGTCGGCTTCCTGATCACCGAGATCGTCGAATTCGCCATGCTCCATTCGCCCAACGAGCCGATCGAGATCGAATTGCGGCGGACGAGCGAGCTGACCGCGCGCCTGACGCTCAGCAGCAACGTGCTCAATCCCGACGAGATGGAAATCGGCGAGAAGGCTCAATTCGAGCGAATCGTCAGCGGCCTGGCCAAGCAGCTGCGGTCACCGCTCGAACGAAAGCTCGGCCGGTACAGCGTTGATTTGCCGGTGTTTCCGCCCACCTAGAAGCGGCCGCCGAATTGTTACGCCGCCGCCGAAAAAATGTTTCAAAAGGCCGGAACCCATTTTGAACAAGGCGCGTTGTGCAGTTCGGATAGTGACCTTTTGCCCCCCCGCTCTCGCTATCCGCTTAAATGGGCCCGGAACCGCCAACCCTCCCCCCCCCCGGTGGCGCTTCCGGGCCCTCTTCTGTCTGGGGCATAGCTGCAGCAGAGCCTGATCGGGCGGCCTTCCGGGCCGCCCGCCAGTGCGTGATGCGAATCGCGAGGATCGCGAATTCGTAGAGGCCGTAGAGGGGGACCATCAGCATCATCATCGAGACGACGTCGGGCGGAGTCAGCACCGCCGCGACCGCTGCGGCGGCGACGATCGCATAGCGCCTCGACTTCGCCAGCTGCTCACGCGTGACGATCCCCGCGCGCTCGAGGATCATCAGCAGGATCGGCAGAAGGAAGGCGGCGCCGAAGCCGAAGATGAACCGGGTGCAGAAGGTCAGATAGTTGCCGACGCCGGGCAGCGCCTGCTGGCTGATGCCGCCGATGTTGCCCTGGAAGCTCAAGAGGAAATGCAAAGCCCAGGGCATCGCAACGAAATAGGCGAAGCAGGCGCCGGCGATGAAGAAGAAGGGCGTCATCACCAGGAAGGGCAGGAAAGCCTTCTTTTCCTTGGCGTACATCCCCGGGGCAATGAAGCGCCAAAGCTGGATGGCGAGCACCGGGAAGCTCAGCATCAGCGCTGCGAACACCGAGACTTTCACCTCGGCGAAGAACGCCTCGAACACATCGGTGTAGATGAGCCGCCCCTGACCCGCCTTGAGCAGCGGCTGGACGAGCACCGCGAAAATGTCCTTCGCGAAGGCGAAGCAGATGAAGAAGGTCAGAACCAGAGTCGCGAGGCACCAGAGCAGCCGCCGCCTCAGCTCGATCAGATGCTCGAGCAGCGGCCGCTTGGTCTCGTCGATGTCCCTCACGGAAGCGGGCGCTTCTCGACCGGAAGATCCTCCTCGGGCTGCTTCTCGTCGAAGGGCAGCGTTGGTTCGGGCACCTCCGCCTCTGCCGCGGGCGGCATTTCGTCAGACTCGCCTGGTTCGGGATAATGGGCGTCGGGCGGGTGAAGGCTCATGATCCGCTCATTCTCTTCGCGCCAGCGCTTTTCCATTTCCTCGAGCTCGGCCTCACGGACCATGTTCTCGATTCCGGCGGTGAAGTGGCGCGCCATGCCGCGCGCTCGGCCGACCCAATAGCCGACGGTCCGCATGACCTTGGGCAGGTCCTTGGGGCCGATGAAGATCAGCGCAAGGATCGCGACGACCGCGAGCTCGGAGGAATCGACGCCGAACATGGCGCGCTCTCGAGATTTTCCTAGCGGGCTTCGTCGTCCCGCGGCGGAGGCGGCGGCGTAACCGGCTCATCGCGGCGCGGAGTGACGTCGATCGGCTCCTGATCGCGCGCGATCCGGCGAGGCGGTTCGTTGCGCCGCTGTTCCTCGTAACGGCGCTGCTCGTCAAAGCGGCGCTGCTTCTCGTCATCCTCGTCGGCCATGCCCTGCTTGAACTGCTTCATGCCCTTCGCGAGGTCGCCCATCATGTTGCTGAACCGGCTGCCGCCGAACAGCAGCAGGACGAGGATCGCAATGATCAGGATGTGCCAAATGCTGAGACCGCCCATGGGAAACTCCTTTGGCGGCGCTATCTAGTCCGCCTCGTCCTCGCTTTCCAGTTGAAGCTGGAAGATGGACTCGTCGAGCGGGTCCAAAAGTCCCGCGGCCTTGAGGTCGTCGATCCCGGGCAAGTCGCGCCGCGACGACAGACTAAAGTGGGTCAGGAACTCCTGCGTCGTTGCATAGAGAAGCGGCCGGCCCGGACCTTCGCGGCGGCCGGCGGGACGGACCCATCCGGCGTCCATCAGCACGTCGAGAGTCCCCTTGGAGATCTGCACTCCGCGGATGGCCTCGATCTCCGCGCGACTGACCGGCTCGTGATAGGCGATGATGGCGAGAGTCTCGGTCGCCGCGCGCGACAGCCGCCGCGGCTCCTCGCGGGTTCGGCGGAGCAGATGCGCGAGGTCGGGCGCGGTCTGGAAATGCCATCGGCCGCCGCGTTCGACCAGCTCGATGCCCCTGCCCTCATACTGGGCGGCAAGATTGCCGAGCGCGATTTCAATTTCACCCTCGCCGACATGTTCCGCGATCTCGTCGATGGTCAGCGGTTCGGCCGAGGCGAACAGGGTCGCTTCGATCGCGCGCATGAGTTCGTCCATCAGGCAGCCTTCAGCTTAATCGGAGCGAACGGCTCGTCCTGGGCGATATCGAGGGTTCCGCGACGGGCAAGCTCGAGCGCCGCAAGGAAGCTCGATGCCAGTGCGGACTTGCGGAACTGCGGGTCCTGGCTCGACGGCAAAAAGGTTTCGAGGAAGGTCCACTCGAGGGCCATGCCGATCATCTTGCTGACGCGCTCGATCGCTTCGTCGAGGGTCATCACGGCGCGCGCGTGGACCACGTGCATCGCGGGCTGGGTGCGCGCGCGCACGACTCCGTAAGCCGCGAACAGGTCGAAGCCGCGCACCTGCCATGCGGCCTTGCGGATCAGCCGGAGCCCCTCGGGAGCGCTGCGCCGGAAAACGTCGCGGCCGATCCGGTCGCGACCGAGCAGCCGGGCTCCGGCCTCGCGCATGGCGTCGAGTTGCTGAAGCCGCATCTGCAGCCGGAGCGCGATCTCCTCGGGGCTCGGGTCGGCCTCGGGATCCTTGGGCAGGAGCAGGCAGGATTTCAGGTACGCCAGCCACGCCGCCATCACGAGATAATCGGCCGCGATCTCCAGCTTCAGCGCGCGCGCGTCGGCGAGATAAGCAAGATATTGCTCGACCAGCTGGAGGATCGAAATCTGCGCGAGGTCGACCTTTTGCACCCGCGCGAGGCTGAGCAGAAGGTCGAGCGGGCCTTCCCAGCCGTCGAGGTTCAGAGTCAGCTCGTCGGACTGGCGGATCGGGCGCTCGTCGAAATCCTCATCCACGGCGCGGATGATACCACGCGCGGTGGCGCTGCGAAGGCTGCGCCCCACGCTGCTGTGGATAATTTAGTGGCGGCCGCGGCGCCGCGCGGGCGCTGCCGCCGGCGTATAGCCGCTCGCCGCTTCGCCGACCGCCTGCTCGATGAATTGCTGCAGGTCGAGCCGCATCAGGTGAAGCGCGTCCGGGTTCAGATAGACCATGTGCCCCGACGGATAATAGCGGAACTCCAGGTTCTTCTGCTGCGCCGGATCGAGCATCATGTGGTCGAGGTCGAACTCGGTCCCGAAAAACGGCGTCGCCATGTCGTAATAGCCGTTGAGCGAAAGGACGTGGAGGTAGGGGTTGGTGCGCATCGCCGAGGCAAGGTCGAGCGCCGTGTCGGGACTGTTGAGCGGGTAATCCGTGCCCGGGGCGCGATGCTTCCAGTCCCAATGGACGCTATCGGAATCGAGCGCCTCCGGAAGGTACGGCATGTCGGTGCGGTAGTTGAGGTCGTTCTCGAGATAATTGTGCAGCAGGCCGATGAACGCGCCGCTGATCGCGACGTCGGACGCGTCGAAATCGGGCGAGTCGCCCGACGCATCCGGGTCGACGCCGGTATAGCGAGAGTCGTAGCGACCGACGGTCTCGCGCTCGTCACGGAGAAGCTCCTTGCGGAACTGCGACAAGTCCACCCGGAGATCCGCATTCTCGATGAACTGCGGCGAGAGGCCGGTCAGAGCGCTCATCTGCTGGGCGACCTGGTCCTCCTCCTGCTTGCTGATGGTCTGGCCCTTCTCGAGCGCCGTTGCATATGGTCCCTGGGCGAAGGCGCGGGCCTCGGCCGCCGCCTCTGCAACCGTCGCCGGCGGGTTCGACATCTTGTGGTGATACCAGGCCGTAGTCGCGTAGCTCGGAATGTAGTTGATATAGTTTCGGTCGAGACCGGGCTGGTTGCGGCCATAGTTCATGACCGACGACAAAAGGATCACGCCGTTGAGCGCGACCCCGCGGTCCTGCAGCTGGTAGGCGAGCGCGCCAGAGCGCGTGGTCCCGTAGCTTTCTCCGAACAGGAACTTGGGGCTGCCCCAGCGGTCGAACTTCGTGATGTAGCGGATGATGGCGCGGGCGAAGGCGTCGGCATCCTGGTCGACCCCGTAGAAATCGGAATATTTGGCGTCGCCCAAAGCACGCGAATAGCCGGTGCCGGGAGCGTCGATGAAGACGAGATCGGTGCTTCCCAGCAGCGTGTCCGGGTTGGCTCCGAAATTGAATGGGGCGGGCTTGAGATATTGCGCATTGACCGTCTGCACGCGCTCCGGCCCGAACGAGCCCATGCGTAGCCACAGCGACGCCGAGCCCGGGCCGCCGTTGTAGAAGAACATGACCGGGCGGCGCGAGCCGACGGTGCCGTCGAGCGTGTCGGCGGTGTAGAAGATACTTCCCGTCGGCTTGCCGGCGTCATCCCGGATGGTGAGCGTTCCCGCCGTGGCGGTGTAAGGCAGGGTCCGGCCGTCGACGAGCGCGCTGTGGCGGGTCGATACCGTGCGCTCCTCGACCGGAGCGCCCTGCCACGCGTTCGCGGCCTCTTTCGACAGCGCTTCCTTGTGAAGGTCCTCGACGCTCTTGGTCTTGTCGCCTCCGCCTCCGCTTCCGCCGCCCGGAGCGGGCTGCGCGAGGGCGGGAGAAACGGCGAAGACGGCGGCAGCACAAAGCAGCGTGACAAGGCGCATCGGCAGGGATTCTCTTGCTTGGAGGTCGGGATTGAGGGCGGCACCTTCGCAAGACTTGGTTTCTTGCCGCAACCCTCCGCATCGACGAACGGGCGTTATCCATCTGCGAATGGCGGGAACCGAGTCAGGCGAGCGCGAGCAGTTCGTCGCGCTTTCCGATGCTCTCGGCGAGGTCCGGCCCGTCGGCGTCCAGCATCGTCGCCGCCATGGCTCGCGCCAGCCGGTCGGCGCCTTCGACGCTGAGTTCGCCCAGGCTCTCGGCGATCGCGACATTGTCGGCGAGCACGCCGTTGCATGGCAGCGCAACGTCGCATCCAGCCGCAACGCATGCGGCGGCGCGTTCGCTTTGGCTTCCGCTAAGCGCGTTCATGTTGCTGTCGTCGCTCATCAGGAAGCCGTCAAAGCCGATCCGCTGGCGGACGATCTGCGCGATCACGGTTCGCGACTGGCTCGCCGGATGATCGGGATCCCACACGGAGTACACAACGTGGGCCATCATCCCCATCGGCGCCGAGGCAAGCCGCTCGAACGGCTCGAGATCGGCCTCCAGCTCTTCGGCCGTCGCGTGAACGACCGGCAGCTCGTGATGACTGTCGACCAGCGCCCGGCCGTGGCCCGGCATATGCTTGACGATTCCGACCACCCCCGCTGACGCCATCCCGTCGAGCATCGCACGCCCGAGCGCGGCAACCTGCATCGGCTCGGCCCCAAGCGCTCGGTCGCCAATGATATCGCTCGCCCCTTGCTGCCGCACGTCGAGCAGCGGGAGTGCATTCACGTCGATCCCTACCTCGGCGAGCACCAGCGCGATCGCGCGCGCATTCGCCCGAGCCGCCTCGATCGCCGACATCGGAGCGACTCGATAGAGGTCGGAGAAGCGCTCCGCAGCGGGAAAGGCAGGCCACTCGGGCGGCTTCATCCGGGCGACGCGACCGCCCTCCTGGTCGATCAGGATCGGCAGGTCGGCGCGGCCGGTGAGATCGCGAAGCGAATTCGTCAGCTTGCGCAGCTGCTCGCGGGTCTCGCAGTTCCGCTTGAACAGGATGAACCCGGCGGGATCGCAATCGCGGAAGAAATCGCGCTCGCTGCTCGTCAGCTCGAGGCCTTCGAAACCGTAGATAGCGGCTTGCACGGCGTTCCTATTGAGCGACGAAGCAATTCTCGCCGGCGCCCTTGAGCGCGGCGCAGGCCTGCTTGGCGTCGGCGGGCGAGGAAGCTGCGGCACGGAGCCGGATTCCGCCAGGGAACGGAACGATCATCTTGGTCATAGCGGCGATGGACGGGAATCGCGCAGAAAGTGCTGTCCATGCCCGCTCCGCCTGCGCCTGGTTGGCGAAGGCGCCCAACTGAACCACGCTTCCGGTGCCCCCCGTCGGCTTCGGCGGAGCCGCAGGTTGCTCCTTCGCACGAGCTTTGGCGTCAGGCGCGGCGCCAGCGGCCTCCGGCTGCGGGATCTTGGTGACGCCCGTCTCCGGGAGCTTGCTCGTGTCGAGCCGGGAGTCGCGGTCTTCACCGGCGCTGGTCTCGAACGCCGTTTCGCTTTCCGAGCTGATATCGAGCCCTCCGGGGTTCGGCGGCTTCACCTTGTAGGGCCCGGCCGGCGCGCGGATTAGCTCCGGCGGGCCACTGACCGCCGAATCGCGCCTTCCAAGCCAGAAGAAAGTGCCGGCGACGATCAGCGCCGCAAGCAGCACGACGACGAGCGCAGCGAGCATCTTGCGCGCGGACAGGCCGCGCGGCTCGTCCTCGTTCTCGACCGGCTGAAGCCAGGGAAGCTCCTCGTCGTAGGGGCGGCTGTCGGTCACCGTTCGACCCCATGCGGCTGCCACGGCAGGCCGACAACCGCGCAGCTCAGATGAATTTTCTCCATGCGCTGGCAAAGGACCTCGGAGTGCGCTTGCGAGGTCGTGCCGATCTGGAAGCGATAGAAATGCCGCCCGCGCGAATTGCGATCGGCAACGACGGTCGCCTTGAGGTGAGCGACGGCCGGGTAAGCATCGACCATGTAGCGCCAGCCAAATTTCGCCTGATCGCGAGTCCCGAATGCGCCGATTCTGACGATACGGCCCTTGGCGCCGGCCGACTGCCACGCAGGCCACGCCTTGAGCGGACGACTCGGCACAGGCGCGGGCACCGAAGCGACAGGAGGAGAGACGGGCTGTGTGGCGGCAGGCGCGGAGGCGCTCTCTTCCGTACTTTCCTCAGGCGGCGCGGCAGGGTTCTGGACCACGATTCCCTTCACCGGGCGAGGACGTTCGATGCGCACCTCGCGTGGCGGCGCGAAGCGGACTTCAGGCGCAAGAGTCGGCTCGACCTGCGGCTCGGGGGCGGTTTGGACCTGCGGGACCTCGGGCGCGCGCGGTTGCGGAAGCGGGGCCACAAGGGTCGGGCTCCTGTGAACGGAGGGCTGCTCTTCGTTCGAGGTGCGCGTGCCTAGCCAATAGGAACCGAGCGCGACGACCAGCAGCAAAAGCGCGGCGGCGAGCGCCCAAAGATTGGGATTCGCCGCTCGCTTCAGCTTCGGCTTTGCAAGCGCCGGTTCGTCTTCCAGCCACGGCAGGCGGTCCGTGGCGCCGACCGCTCGCACGTCAGTCATCCTCAGCGCATCTCCTCGGTCGCGACGACCCCCATCAGGTCCAGACCGCTCCTGACGATCTGCCCGATGCCTAGCGCCAGTTCCAGCCGAGCGCGAGAAAGTTGTGGATTGTTTTCAACGAGGAAGCGCCGGCTCGGATCGTCGTTGCCACGGTTCCACAGCGCATGGAACTCGGCCGCGAGATCGTAGAGGTAGAACGCGATGCGGTGCGGCTCGTGCGCCAGCGCCGCGCCTTCGAGCACGCGCGGATATTGGGCCGCGCGCTTGACCAGCGCCAGCTCCTCGTCATCGAGCAGGTCGAGGTCGGCCGGTGTCGACAGGTCGACGCCAGCGTCGGCCGCCTTGCGCTTCAATGAGCTGATCCGCGCATGCGCGTATTGGACGTAGAAGACGGGATTGTCCTTCGACGCCTCGACCACCCTGGCGAAATCGAAATCTAGCGGCGTGTCGGCGCGCTTGGTCAGCATCATGAAGCGGACCACGTCCTTGCCGACTTCGTTCACCACGTCGGCGAGGGTGACGAAGTCGCCCGCGCGCTTGCTCATTTTTACCGGTTCGCCACCGCGGAACAGCCGCACCATCTGGATGATCTTGACATCGAGGTCGACGCGTCCGTCGGTCAGCGCCTTCACCGCCGCCTGCACCCGCTTGACCGTGCCGGCGTGGTCGGCGCCCCAGATGTTGACGAGGTGGTCGGCGCACTGCGCCTTTTCCCAGTGGTAGGCGGCGTCCGATCCGAAATAGGTCCAGGTCCCGTCCGACTTCTTCATCGGCCGGTCCTGGTCGTCGCCGAACTGGGTGGAGCGGAACAAGGTCAGCTGGACCGGCTCCCATTCGTCGTGCGGATCGAGGCTCTTGGGGCGCTCGAGCGTCCCTTCGTAGACCAGACCCTTGTCGCGGAGCACCTGCATCGCCTGCTCGACGGCGCCCTCTTTCTGAAGCTCGGATTCGGACGCGAACTTGTCGTGATGGATCCCGAGCAGGCCGAGGTCATAGCGGATGAGGTCGAGCATCGCCTTGGTCGCGCAGCAGCGGAACACGGGCAGCCACTGCTCTTCGGGCGCGTCGACGAACTCGTCGCCGTAATCGGCCGCGAGGATGGTTCCGACCGGCTTCAGATAATCGCCCGGGTACATGCCCTCGGGGATGTCGCCGATGTCCTCGCCGAGCGCCTCGCGGTACCTGAGGTACACCGAGCGGGCGAGCGTATCGACCTGCGCTCCGGCGTCGTTGACATAATATTCCTTGGTGACGCGGAAGCCGGCCGCTTCGAGAATCCGGGCGAGGCTGTCGCCGACGACGGCGCCCCGGCAGTGGCCCATGTGCAGCGGCCCGGTCGGGTTGGCCGAGACATATTCGACATTGACCCGCTGGTCCTTGCCCACCGTCGACAGGCCATATTCCTCGCCTTCGCGAAGGATCGTGCGGAGCTCATCGCGCCACGCATCGGGCGTCAGGCGAAGGTTGATGAAGCCGGGCCCGGCGATCTCGACAGAGGTCACCGGCGGCAAGGCCTCCAGCTTCGGCTTCACCAGCTCGGCAAGCGCCCGCGGGTTGGTCTTCGCCGCCTTGGCGAGCACCATCGCGGCGTTGGTCGCGAGATCGCCATGCGCCGGATCGCGCGGCGGCTCGACCGTCACGTTCTTGCGGTCGAGATCGGCAGGAAGCGCGCCCTCGGCAACGAGCTCGTCGAGCACTCCGTCGAGGAGCGCGGCATATTGGGCGTAAAGGCTCACGTCGCGGTTGTCTTCGTCAACGAATTTAAATGATTGCTACGCTCTAGCGTAGCGACGGAGGGGCGTCACGTGCCCGAGAATTTGAGCTTCGCGAATTCTTAAGTAACCGGCAAACTTACTCGGTCCTACACCCGCATCGCATAGTCGGAGATGAGACATGCTCGCGTTTGAAATATGGCTCAACGGAGAACGGACCACGGTTGCCGGCGTAGAAGACTGGTCGATCCTGTCGTTCCATCTGACCGCAATGCGCGAAAGGACGCCGGGATTGAATACCGGAAACGAGATTTCAACTTCGATGGGTGGAATGACCCTGCCTGATTCGAATGAAGTTTGCCATCATTTCAGGTGGGGACGCTCGTACCTGCCCATCGGCAGTATCGTTACAATCAGAGTCATAGAGACTGAGTCACCCGATGCACCACTTAAGCGGTACAGGTCGGATCGCGAAACCCAGGAATGCCCGTATTCCGAGGAAGAGATGCGACAGATGCGATACGACGGCTACATCGCATTAAAGGCCGAATTCGAATCCGATTCAGGATCAGAAAATCCAGCGATTATGCGATGAACTGCTGTCGGAACGCGGCCCCGCGGCTCTCAGGAAACAGGGTTGTCATCACCCGACGCGCATCAAGTGCATAATGCTGAGCCACCGCGCCGCCGATGAGCGCATCGAGATCCGTGGTCGGCTTGAGGTCGCGCCCCTCGTAGAGCGCGGCCGTCGACAGCCCGGGCCAGTCGGCGATGACCTTACCGCCGGCGACGGCGCCGCCGAGCAGCATCGCGAGCGAGGCTTCGCCGTGATCGGTCCCACCGGTGCCGTTCGGGCGCGCCGTCCGGCCGAACTCGGTCGCGACGACCACCAGCGTGCTGTTCCAGTCCGCGCCGAGGCCCGACTTCAGCGCTCCGACGATCCCGTCGAGGTTCTTCAGCTGCGCATTAAGGCGGCCGCGCTGGCCGGAGTGCGTGTCCCAGCCGTTGGTCTCGATCATCGCGATCCGCGCGCCGGCCGGTCCCGACAGCAGCTTCGCGGCCACGGCGCCGGTCGCCGCGCCGTTCTGCCCTGCAACATTGATGTCGCCCGCCTGCTTTTCCGTCTGCAGCGCAGCGCTCCAAAGGGCATGAAGCTGCTGGTCCGGCTCGTAGAGCGCTGAGATGCGCTGAAGTAGGTCGGCCGATGGGCCGGCGAGCTTCGACGGCGCGTAGGACGAGACTTCGTGCGCTCCCCGCAGCGCCATCGGCACCGTGTCGGACAGCGCCAGCGCTTTGGAATCCGCCTGGGGCAACAGCGCGAGCAGGCGGTTGAGCCAGCCGTCGCGCAGCCGGTAGGCGGCCGAGCCGCCGGTCTCGAGCACGTTCTGGCCGTCGAAATGCGAACGGTCGCGATAGGGCGAAGCGACCGCATGGACGAACAGCGCCTGTTTGTTGCCGTACATCTTTGCCGTTTCAGCGAGCACGGGATGGAGCGTAAAAAAGCTGTTGAGCTTCGCGCCCTTGGCGAGATCCTGATCGAAGTCGGCGCGAAGACCGGCGTGAAGTGGGTCGCCCGTGGGACCGAGGATCGAAAGGCCGTCGGCCGCGCCGCGCTGGATAATGAAGACGAAGCGGCGATCGGTGTTGGCGCTCGCGAACGCCATTCGGGGCGCCGCTAGCGCTGCGATACCGGCACCGCTTGCGGCCAGGAAGAACCTTCGCGTGAGCATGTTCATCTCCTCACGAACTCGGGGCTGACGAGGAGCAAAGCGAGCCCTTCCTCAGGACTCTCGGCGCGCGCGATCCCGGTTCGGGTTGACTCGCTCAGGACTCCCGGAAGCACCTTCTCGGCAAGCGCACGCGCATCGACGGACGAACCGGCCTTGGCTGCGAGCCGCTGTGCAACCTCCACGCGGCGCATCAGCGCCTCGGGTGCGGCCCAGCTGGCGGCGATATCGTCCCAGCCCGCTGGCGATCCGGGCTTCCAGGTCGGCTGCCCGAGCTGCCTCAGAAGCGCCGCCGCCATTTGCGGGTCGAGCTTGTCCGTGCCGAGCGCCCGGAGCGCGGACACCGACCATTCCCACGGGGTCTTGAACTTCACTGCCGCGGGCGCGGCGACCTCGGGCGAGTCGATCAGTGCGCGATAGACCGTCGGCAGGTCGCCGCCGCTCGCCAGATAAGCGCGGCTCAGACGGTCGATCATCGGCTGCGGCGGATCGTCGCCCGCGAAGTGCCGCGCGAGCTTGGTCGCGACGTGGCGCGCCGTCGCGGGGTTCGCGGCAAGGTCGAGAAGCACCGCCTTGGCCTGCGCCTCGCCGTGCTGCGGATAGCGCTTCCCCATGATGATGCGGTCGCCGGGCTCGTGAAGCCCCTCCGCGAAGCGGAATTCGCCGGGCTCGCCGCCGACGATCCGCGCCGCGGGGCCGCGCGCGATGCCGTTTACCGTCCAGCCGGTCAGCGCCCGCGCGAACTCGGTAACGTCCGTCTGGCTATAGCCTGTGCGCACTCCGAGCGTGTGCAGCTCAATCGCCTCGCGCGCGAGATTTTCATTGAGCCCACGCGGCTTGCCCTGCCGTGCGGCGACGCGCTGCCCGACCATCGAATTGGGACCGATCGACTGCGCCTGGTCGAGATAGAGAAGCATCGCCGGGTGCTGCTCGACCGCGAGCAGCATGTCGGAGAAGCGGCCGAACAGATGCGGCCGGATCGCTTCGAATTCGAGCAGCCCGGCAAGGCCGATCACCGGAAGCTTGTCGACCGAAACCGCGAAATGGTTCGCCCAGAAATAGACCAGCCGGTCGGCGAACGGCGTATTGCTGGTGAGCGCGGAATCGAGCCGCGCGCCGTTCATGGTCAGATAGTCATCGCGAATGCTCTGGCGGAGGAATTT
This sequence comes from Sphingomicrobium sp., assembly GCA_036273215.1. Lineage (GTDB taxonomy): Bacteria > Pseudomonadota > Alphaproteobacteria > Sphingomonadales > Sphingomonadaceae > Sphingomicrobium. The sequence goes on along the minus strand of DASUIC010000133.1, from coordinate 2,841 downwards.
CCTCAGCGGATCGGCTCGCCGATCCGGCGGCTGCTGGGCGTCGCCCGTCGTCATCGACGCCGGCTGCGGCTGCTTTCTCGTGCGCCGGTCCACCCGCGCCTGGGCAAGATAGTCGGAGAGCTGCCCGATGACTGCCGATCGGGTGGGGACGGACGCGAGCGCCAGCGGCCGTGGCTGGAAGCTACCGAACTGGTCGAGCAGCCAGCGGCGCGGATCGGCGGGTCGAGCATCCGTCGGTCTTGCACCGAGTCCGAAGCGGTTGAGGGCGATTGCGGCGGTCAGCATTTCGAACGCAAGGCTTCTTCAACACGGCTGAATGCACCGTGAAGAGGATCGTCAATTTGATGAAAGTTCAGAAGCGATTGGCGGGTAGGCTGACGGGCCCGACCAGCTCCTCGTGCTTGGCGATGGCGAAGCGGTCGGTCATTCCCGCAATGAAGTCGCCGATGGATCGAAGGCGCTGAATCTCGTCGGGAGGAGCCGGCCAGTCTTCCGGAAGGAGCGATCGATCGTCGCGGTAGGTCGCGGCGAGGTTTGCCACCACCCGTTCCGCCTCGAAGCGGATCGGCTGGAGCTCGGGAAGATTATAGAGCCGTGCATAGAGGAAGCGTTTGAGCTCGCGCTCCTCGTCAGCAAGCGTTTCGGAAAAGCCCACGAGCGGTCCGCTCTGGGAACGCACTTCGTCGATGGTCTCAACACGTGCTTCCCGGACCCGGCGCCCGGTTTCGGCGAGCACATTGCCAACCATGGTGCCGATCAGGTCGCGGACGAGCGCCCGCTGACGTTTTTCGAGGCTGATGCTCGGATAGCGTTCGCCGATGGCACGCCACAGCGGCTTCACGATCGGCAATTCGATCAGCTCGTCTAGCTGGAGCAGGCCGGCGCGGAGGCCGTCGTCGATATCGTGGTTGTCATAGGCGATGTCGTCCGCGATCGCCGCGACCTGGGCCTCGAGGCTCGGCCAGCTGCCGAGCTCGAGGTCCCACTCGGAATTCGCCTCGACCATGGCCCAGGTGGGAGCGGGCACGGGGCCGTTATGCTTCGCCAGACCCTCGAGCGCTTCCCAGCTGAGATTGAGTCCGTCGAATGCTGGGTAAGGCGTCTCGAGCCGCGTCAGGATGCGGATCGTATGGGCGTTATGGTCGAACCCGCCGGCCTCCACGAGCGCGGCGTCGAGCGCATCCTCGCCGGCATGACCGAACGGCGGATGGCCTATATCGTGGGCGAGGCAAAGCGCCTCCGTCAGGTCCTCATTGATCCCGAGCGCACGCGCCATCGTTCGGCCGATCTGCGCGACTTCGAGGCTATGGGTCAGGCGAACCCGGTAATGGTCGCCGTCGGGAGCGATGAACACCTGGGTCTTGTGACGAAGTCGCCGGAACGCGACCGAATGGATGATCCGGTCGCGATCGCGCTGAAAAATGTCGCGTGGGCCGCGCGGCCCACTGTCATGCTCTTTGTGGAAGCGGCCGCGGGAAGCCGAAGGCTGCGCCGCGACCGCCGGAGGAACCTTCATTCAGCAGCGAGTGGCACAACCGTGTCGGCTTGGGAATTGGTCCACCTGAAGCAATCGATTCCGACCGTCTGCAAATCCTCGGCAAAGGTGTCGGCGTCGGACTTGCCGCGGAACGGCCCGATCACCAGCCGCGCGCGGTCCGGGCTTTCCGCCAGATAGCCGCCGATACCTTTGAACAGGTCGCCGTTGTGCGCCTTGATGTTGTCGAACTGCTCTTGAAGCGCATTGGCGTTGCGGCCGCTCGCGAGCTGAAGCCAGATTTTGCCTTGCGCCATTCCCTGCGTCCGCTGCACGGTCGCCGGAATCGGCGGAGGGGCATAAGCGACCTGAACCGGCTGCGGTGTGGGATCGGCCCACGCAGGCTGCGTCGCCGGCTGGACCGCCGGTCGAGGCGCCGCCTGATCGCGCAGGAGGGCATCGACATCGGAAAGCCGATCGGTGCTGACGCTTCCGGACACCGCAAGGCTCGACGCCTGACGAGTCGCTGGCGATGCATAAGCGTAGGCGGGCTGGCTCGAATCGGGGAAGATGCCGAGATTGACCGCAGCCGCTTTCTCTCCGGCAGGAAGACTCGCCAGCCGCTGCAGCAGGGGAGCGACGCCCGCCGCGCTTCCGGGCATGGCTGCATTGACCGCAGCGACCGCCGCGGCGGGATCGCCGGTCAGCGCCAGCACGAATGCGCGGATTCTAGTCGCCGTCGAGTCGCCCTTCGCGGACAGCGGCGCAAGCGCGGCGAGCGCTCCTGCCCTGTCGCCGCCAATCGCAAGGCTGAGCGCAAGGCGCCCTCGTGCCTCATCTCGGTCCGCGCCGGCCAGCGCGGCACGATAATCGGCCTGGGCCTTCGCCTGATCGCCGAGCAGGTCGTAGGCGAGCCCGCGATCGCAGCCGATGGTCGCCTGGGTGGCTCCGAGCTGCTGGGCGCGGGTGAAATAGGGCATGGCCGAACGGGCATCGCCCTTGGCGACCTGGACCGCGCCCATTCCGGCCTGCGGAAGCGGACTTCTGGGGTCGACGTCATCGGCCCTCGCGAAAAACCCGGCGGCGGCCTCGGTGTCTCCGAGCTCGAGCGAGGCTCTGCCAGCGCCGATCAGGGACGTGAAGTCCTTCGGATTGTCGACGAGCGCACGGACGTAGCGCGCGAGCGCCGCGGCCGGAGTTTCGTTGTAAGGCGAATAGCTGCCCTGGGCAGCAACCGGTGTGGCGCAAAGAGCCAGCGCGCCCGCGGCGCAGGCAAGCAGCGCCCCCGCAACTCCAATGTCCCGCAATCCCCGCATCGACCCTCCCGGTGCGACACAGAATCTTGCCGAAACCTTTCTGCATAGAGG
>DASUIC010000132.1:0-15603 GCA_036273215.1 Sphingomicrobium sp. | reverse complement strand
TCCTAAGGTAGCGAAATTCCTTGTCGGGTAAGTTCCGACCTGCACGAATGGCGTAACGACTTCCCCACTGTCTCCAGCACATGCTCAGCGAAATTGAATTCTCCGTGAAGATGCGGAGTACCCGCGGTTAGACGGAAAGACCCCGTGCACCTTTACTGCAGCTTCAGAGTGGCTGTGGGAAACAACTGTGTAGAATAGGTGGGAGGCTTTGAAGCCTGGGCGCCAGCTTGGGCGGAGCCACCTGTGAAATACCACCCTGTTGTTTTCTACAGTCTAACCTCGCACCGTTATCCGGTGCAGGGACCCTCTGTGGCGGGTAGTTTGACTGGGGCGGTCGCCTCCCAAAGAGTAACGGAGGCGCGCGATGGTGGGCTCAGGACGGTTGGAAACCGTCTGTTAGAGTGCAATGGCATAAGCCCGCCTGACTGCGAGACTGACAAGTCGAGCAGAGACGAAAGTCGGTCATAGTGATCCGGTGGTCCCTCGTGGAAGGGCCATCGCTCAACGGATAAAAGGTACGCCGGGGATAACAGGCTGATAACCCCCAAGAGCTCATATCGACGGGGTTGTTTGGCACCTCGATGTCGGCTCATCACATCCTGGGGCTGGAGCAGGTCCCAAGGGTTTGGCTGTTCGCCAATTAAAGTGGTACGTGAGCTGGGTTCAGAACGTCGCGAGACAGTTTGGTCCCTATCTGCCGTGGGCGTCGATACTTGAGAGGAGTTGCCCCTAGTACGAGAGGACCGGGGTGAACATGCCTCTGGTGGACCTGTCGTGGCGCCAGCCGCGCAGCAGGGTAGCTATGCATGGACGGGATAACCGCTGAAAGCATCTAAGCGGGAAGCCTCCCTCGAGATAAGGTATCTTAGAGTCGTGGAAGACCACCACGTTGATAGGCCGGATGTGGAAGCGCGGTAACGCGTGGAGCTAACCGGTCCTAATTACTCATTTCGCGCTTGATTGAATCTGCACCATCATCGTCAGCTCTGCAGGGTTCCCATCAAAATACTACTTTGATGGGGTCCGGGTTGGCCGATGGTCGACTGGTTCTCGGCTAGATGCATGCACGGTTTCTAGATCTCATACGCCGTCACCATAGCTTGGTGACCATAGCGTCCGTGACCCACCCGATCCCATCCCGAACTCGGCCGTGAAACCGGACAGCGCCGATGGTACTACTGCCTAAGCAGTGGAAGAGTAGGTCGTCGCCAGGCTTTGCTGGCGGCGTGTGAGAGACCCATTCACGATGTTGAAAATGCCGCTGTCGAGACTATCTCGCAGCGGCGTATTTATCCGACCGGGTCAAGGCCCCGGAGCCGCAGGCTTCGCAAGGCCGACGGCCGCCCGGACCGCTGAAGGGTCCCCTCAAAGTACTACTTTGATGGGCGCCCGCTGAGCGGGAGGATAGCCAAGCTGGCGGATGCCAGCGCCGGCGCCTGAGGCCCAACATAGCGTCGCGGGGTGGAGCAGCCCGGTAGCTCGTCAGGCTCATAACCTGAAGGTCGCAGGTTCAAATCCTGCCCCCGCAACCAACAAAACAAGCCCGCTTTCCAGCGGGCTTTTTTGTTTCCCCGAAGGTGATCCGGGGCCCATCTTCAGCTACGGCGCCGCCGGCCCCGGATGCGCCGCCTTCCACTCCATCGCCGTCCGCACCCGGCTTTCGACCGAGGGATGGTCGTAGAAAATGACCTCCTCGAGCCTGCCCGGCCGCGGATAGCGATACTCCGCCGTCTTCACGAGTGATGTCGAGAGCGCGTCCGGCAAATTCTCCGTCTGCAGCGAGTACATGTCCGCCTGCGCTTCGAGCGTTCGGCTGAAGGTGTTGGACAGCGGCAACGTCACCACTCCGAACAGCGTGACCATGAACATCAGCACCGGCAGCCCGCGCGGATCGGGAAGCGTGGAACTGCTTCCGAAGCGTCGCGCGAACCAGCCGAATGTCCGGCCGACGATCCAGAACAGGATCAGCGCGCCGATCGAATAAAAGAGGATTCCCCACCACGTGTGCTTGAGCACGTAATGGCCGATCTCGTGGCCGGTCACCGCTCGAACCTCGTCGAGCGAGGCGTTCTTCAACGCAACGTCAGAGATCGCGACCCGCGCTGTGCTTCCGACGCCCCCTGCGTTGGCCGTGAAATTGTTCGACTGGCGCGATCCGTTGTACATGAAGACTCGGCTCGGCGGCACCGGCGTATAATGGTTGAACAGGGGTTCGATCAGGACCGGCGCGAGCAGCATTACGAATGCAAGCGCGACCGCCGTGAGAGCAGCAGACCAGATCCACCAGGCTCTCCCGGCGCGGCGAATGAGCCAATAGACGCCCATCAGGAAAAGCGCGCCGAGGAAGGTGCTGAGGATCGTGGCGATGCCGAGCTGCAGAAGCCAGTCGCTGAACGGTTGGCTCGTTCGGCCGTAGCTCTTTTCGCGCCACCAATCGGCGTACACCGACCAGGGTAGGGTGAGAACCGCCGAAACAATGAAGTAAACGAATCCGATCACAAAGGCGGCGATGTGCGGTGCTCGTCCCCGAACTTCTCTTTCAATCGATCGAGGATGCCTGACCGGACGATCAGCCATGTCACCACGGCGGCGACGAGCAGAGCCCACAGGATCATCCACTCCTTGCCGACCGTATAGTCGTGCGCCTTTTGAAGCGCCGCGGGTCCGAGACTGTCGATGTAGCGCGCGGTCGCTGCGTTCGGGTCGAATGCCATGCTGTCCCTCCCAAGTCGGACCGGTAGCGTAACAGCCGCGGGAACGACTGCAACCGCCGCGCGATTGTCCTGTCGATGCCGAAGGCGAAATCCGTTCCGGCGCCGATGGAGGCGCTTCTCGCGGCCGAGCTGCCCGAGAGCGACGGCTGGCAGTATGAGCCCAAGTGGGACGGCTTCCGCTGCCTTGCCCACCGTGACGACGCCAAGGTGACGCTGACTTCCAAGTCGGGAAAGCCGCTGTCCCGCTATTTCCCCGATGTCGCCGAGATGCTGAGCCATTTGAAAGACAAGCAGTTCCTGCTCGATGGCGAGCTCATCATTCCCGTCGGCGATGCGCTTTCGTTCGAGGAGCTGCAACTGCGCTTGCACCCGGCCGAAAGCCGGGTGCGCAAGCTCGCCGCGCAGCATCCCGCGGAGCTGATGGTCTTCGACCTGCTCGAACTTGGCGGAAAGTCGATGATGGATGAGCCGCTCTCGAAGCGGAGAGACTCGCTCGAACGTTTCTATGAGACGAACCGGGTGCCGAGGCTGGAGCTGTCGCCTGCAACGCGAGATCGGAACGCGGCATTGCAATGGCTCGAGCGGAGCGGCGGTGCGCTCGACGGCGTGATCGCCAAGCGAAGCGACCTCGAATACCGTTCGGGCGAGCGGGCGATGATCAAGGTCAAGCAGCAGCGCACGGCCGACTGCGTAGTCGGCGGATTCCGCTATGCGGAGAAAAAGAAAGAGGTCGGGTCGCTCCTGCTGGGTCTCTACGACGATGCGGGTCTGCTCAACCATGTCGGCTTCACTTCCGCGATTCCGGCGAAGGAGCGGCCGCGGCTCACCAAAGACCTCGAGAAGCTGATTGAGCCGCCGGGCTTCACTGGAAGCGCCCCCGGTGGTCCGAGCCGGTGGAACACCGACCGCACAGGTCAGTGGAAGCCGCTGAAGCCCGTGCTCGTGATCGAAGTGCGCTACGACCAGGTGACGGGCCGCCGCTTTCGCCACGGTACCGGTTTTCTGCGCTGGCGTCCCGACAAAGACCCGAAGCAGTGCACGTTCGAGCAGCTTGCGCCCGAGCTTCGCCCGTCCGAACTCAAGGAGCTGTTCGCCGGGTGACCCTGCTGTTCGACACGCCGCTGATCGCGGGCCTCGACTATCATGAAGAGTTCATCGGCGAGGCCGAGCACGATGCGCTCATTCGCCACCTGCGGGAGCTCGACCTGTCGCCGTTCCGATTTCACGGCTGGATCGGCAACCGCAAGACGAAGAGCTTCGGCTGGCGCTACGATTTCGAGGACGCCAGCTTCTCGCCTGCCGAGGCGATCCCTGAATGGCTGCATCCGCTGCGCGAGAAAGCCGCCGTATTCGCCGGAATCGAGCCCGAGGATTTCGTCCACGTCCTTCTTGCCCGCTACGACCCCGGCGCAGGGATCGGCTGGCACCGCGACCGCGACGTCTTCGACCAGGTCGTCGGCATCTCGCTCGCCACTCCGGCTGTGCTGCGCTTCCGGCGTCGAAAGCCCGGCGGGTTCGATCGGGCGAGTCTCGATGTCCCGCCCCGCTCCGCTTACCTGCTCTCGGGCGAAGCCCGGTGGGATTGGGAGCACCGCATCACCCCGGGCGACGAGCTTCGGTTCTCGATCACCTTCCGTGCATTGTCGGGAAAGGGCAGGCGCATCGCGTCCAGTCGGTAGCGGAACGGTTCGTCGGCGGAACGGTTCTGCCACGCATGTTGCGTCGGCCGCTGCTGCTGTTCCTGCTTCTCGCAGGTTGCTCGAAAGGGCCGGAAGCCGACCTGTCGTACATCAGCGGAGCGCGCTCCCTCGCCGCCGAATGGGCGCTCGTCAATGAGCAGGCGAGCCAGGGACACCTGACGGACGCCTATGTCCGCACGATGCGCAAGGCGGTGCGCCAGCAGCTGCAGACGAACGCGACATCGCTGAGCGATCCGAACACTGCGTACGCGCAGGAAATCGCAGCCTTGCTCCGCGAGCCGGACGACGCCCGGCCGGCGGAGCTGCGCGCCCACGCAAGCAAGCTCAAGCAAATCGAGGACAGCCTTGAATCCTCTTGAGCTGACTCTCGGGATCATGACCGCGGTCGGCGGCTTCGTCGACATCAGTCAGCTGGTCTTCTCGGGGCAGGCCGGCTCGATGTTCGGCTACTCGCTGATCTCCGCCTTCGCCATCTCGACCATCGGGATCATCGTCTACGGAGAGATGTGCGGGCGCGTCGCGGCGGTCGCCCACCAGCCCTTGCTCAGCCTGATGCGGCACCGGCTCGGGCTGAAGCTCGGGCTAGGCACTTTGCTCGCCTCGTTCCTCAGCACGCTGATCACCACCGCCGCGGAAATCGGAGGCCTGGGCATGATCCTCAACCACCTGACCGGGGCGCCCTATCTTCCGATGTGCATCGTCAGCACATTGGTGCTGATGGCCTCGATGTGGGTCCTGCCGTTCAAGTGGATCGAACGGACGTACGGTTTGCTCGGCCTGTGCATGATCGTGTTCGTCGCGGCGCTCTTCGCCATCCATCCGCCATGGGACAAGATCGCAGGCGGCTTCGTTCCGCACGTGCCGCGAGGTCTCAGCACGAAGGAATTGTTCAACTTTTCCTATTTCGTCGTCGCGATCTTCAGCGCCGTCATGTTCCCGTATGAAGCCTTCTTCTATTCCTCCGGCGGCATCGAAGAGGGGTGGAAGCCCAAGGACCTTCTGACCAATCGCGTCACCAGCATTGTCGGGATGGGCCTCGGCTCGCTTCTCTCGATCGCGGTCCTGGCGCTCGCCGCACTGTTGTTCGCGCCGACCGGCGTGGCGCCGCAGATCCCCGGCAGCGTCGCGCTCCAGACGGCCGAACCCTTCGGCAAGCTCGGCCTGATTCTGGCGCTCCTTGGAATGCTGTTCGCAGTCGCCGGCGCCGCCGTCGAAACCTGCATGGCCAACGCTTATTCGGTCACCCAGTTCTTCGGCTGGGAGTGGGGCCGGCACAAGAAGCCGTGGGAAGCCCCCCGTTTCACCGTCGCCTGGATCGTCGTTATGCTGCTCGCGCTCGCCATCGTAATGACGGGCGTAGAGGTAATGAACCTCGTCGGCTACGCGGTCGTCTTTTCGATCGTCGTCCTGCCGCTCTCCTATCTGCCGCTGATGCTTCTCGCCAACGACAGGAGCTACATGCGCGAATATGCGAACAAGTGGCTCGCCAAGGGTCTCGGCTGGATTTTCTTCGTCATCGTCAGCGTCGCCGCGATCGCGGCCATTCCGCTCTACGTGATCACCTCGGGAGGCCAGGCATGAGGCGCGACGCTCCGATCAAGATCGTCAGCCAGCTTCTCGACCTCCCGCTGATCGACAGGGACGGCCGCTGGTGCGGTGTGGTCGATGATGTCGAATTCGAGGGGACCTCGGGTAAGGAGACGCGCGTCAAGGCGCTGCTGGTCGGCCCCGGCGCATACCAGGGCCGCCTCCCTCCGTGGATGTTCTGGCTGGTGCGAAAGATCGCCGGCGACCGAATTGCGCGCGTGCCGTTCGATCAGGTCGACAACATCGCCAGCGCCGTTCACCTGAAATGCCGCGCAGAAGACGTGAGGCTGCACCTTGCCGAAGACGAAGTGGGGCGGTGGATTCCAAAGCATGGAGCGCTGTGATGCTGCTAAGTGATCTCGGCAACGCGACGGTGAAGACGCTGGACGGCGACACGCTCGGCCGAGTCCATGAGGTGCATTGCGAGGGCGGCAGGGTTGTTGCGCTCACCTGCGGTCCCGGGAGCTTCATCGAACGGCTCACCGCGAAAAGGCACGGGCGGCGAATCCCTTGGGAATTCGTGCGCCGGGTGACTCACAAGGAAGTGGTGGTCACGCCCGACCCGCCGCGGCGGGAGACTAGCGCATCTCGAAGCCGGAAAGGCACTCGGCGACCCAGCGGCCGGCGGTCAAAGCGCTAAGGTCGGTCGGATCCAGCGGCGGGTCCCATTCCGTGAGGTCGATGATGCGCACGCGCGGATCGGAAGCGAGCCGCCGCACGGCTGCGAAGAAGTCCTTCGCCGCCATCCCGCCCGGCCGCGCCCCGGGAGCGCCGGGCATCTGCGAGCGATCGATCACGTCGATGTCGCAGTCGACGACCAAAGCCTCGCAATCGCGGACGTGTTCGAGCGCGCGATCGATCGCCTGTTTGATCCCGCCGTCGCGCACCTCTGCGATCGTGACGACCAGATTCCCGCCCGAGATCGCGTCTTCGTGCATCGGCTTGCTGTTGGCAAAGGGAGCGAGCCCCACCTGCGCAATATTCGCGCCTGGCAGCCCATCCTCGACGAGCGCCCGCACGGGGTTGCCGTTGCAGAGGCCTTGGTCGAGGTCGCGCATGTCGAAGTGGGCGTCGAGCGTAATCAACCCGATTTGGTCCAGCGGAACGCCGAGGCCGAGCACCGCGGGGCGGGTCACCGCATTGTTCCCACCGGTGAGGAGGGTCAGCGCATGGGCCTGAACGCTGAGCGTCACCGCATCGCGGATGAACGGCGTCGCCTGCTCGATGGTGAGGCCGGCGAGCTCGACGTCTCCACGGTCATGGACGGCCGTGTGGAGTTCGCGGCCGGTCTCGACATCATAGCGCCCGATGCGCTTCAAGGTCGCTCGGAGCAGGGCAGGAGCGAGGTCGCAGCGTCCCGGCGTAACCGACCCGGCGGCGAGCGGTGCGCCGATGAGTCCGACCGGCGCATCCTGCATTTCGGCTGAAACGAGATCGGATAGATTGGGCCACCCCGTCATCGCTTTGACGCTAGCAGGGCCGCTCGCTTAAGGCGACGAGCATGTGGGACCGGCTGCTCGTCGACTGCAACATCGCGACTCTCGAAGAAAAGCCCGGCAATCCGCTCGGCCTCATCGAGAACGGCGCGATCGGGGTCGCAGACGGCAAGGTCGTCCGCGTCGGCAAGCGGACTGAGCTTGCGGGATTCCGGGCAAAGCAGGTCGACGCGCTCGGCGGCGCATGGGTTACGCCGGGCCTGATCGACTGCCACACGCACCTGGTGTTCGGCGGCACGCGCGCCGACGAACATGCGATGCGCCGCGCCGGCGCGACCTATGAGCAGATCGCGGAAGCGGGCGGCGGGATCGCTTCGACAGTCAAGCGCACCGCGGCGGCGTCGGACGAGCAGCTGCTGCTTCAGAGCCGCCATCGCCTCCACGCGCTGATGCGCGGCGGCTGCACGACCGTGGAGGTCAAGTCAGGCTATGGTCTTGACGCGAAGAGCGAGCTTCGGCTGCTCGAGATCGCCCGGCGGCTCGGCGAAGGCGAAGCGGTGCGGATCGTGCCGACTTTGCTCGCACTCCATGCGCTTCCCGCCGACCAGCGCGACCGCCGCACCCACTACGTCAGCGAGATCGTCGACAAGCTGATTCCCGCCGCTGCGAAGCAGGGCATCGCGACCAGCGTCGACGCTTTCTGCGACATGATTGCCTTCACGCCCGAAGAGGTCGAGCGCCTGTTCAAGGCCGCGGCCCACAACGGCCTGCGCGTTCGGCTTCATGCCGAGCAACTGTCCAATCAGCGTGGCGCGGCGCTGGCGGCGCAATACCGCGCGCTGTCCGCCGACCATCTCGAACATTTGGACGAGGCGAGCGCTAAAGCAATGGCCGCCGCGGGCACCGTCGCCGTGCTCCTGCCGGGCGCTTTCTACGCGCTTCAGGAAAAGAAGAAGCCGCCGGTCGCGTTGCTGCGCAAGCACAAGGTGCCGATCGCCATCGCCACGGACTCCAACCCCGGAACCTCGCCTTTGCTGTCGCCGACCCTGGCAATGAACATGGCGTGCACCTTGTTCGGTCTGACGCCGGAGGAAGCGATCGCCGGGATGACCGTCAACGCCGCGCGCGCGCTCGGCCTCGCGCACAGCGTCGGAAGCATTGCTGCGGGCAAGCAGGCGGACCTCTGCGCCTGGCGAATCGAATCGCTCGCCGAGCTCGGCTATTGGGTCGGCCTGCCCGGCCCCGAGCGGCGCATCTTCAATGGAGCGGACAGCTGAACACCGACCGACGCGACAACAGCCGCCACATCCGCGCCCGCCGCGGGAGCGAGATCAAGGCCAAGCAGTGGACCACCGAAGCTGCGGTCCGGATGCTCCAGAACAACCTCGACGATGAAGTCGCCGAAGACCCGCAGAGCCTTGTCGTCTATGGCGGCATCGGCCGCGCGGCGCGCAACTGGGAGTGCTACGACAAGATCGTCGAAACCCTGGAGAGGCTCGAGGAAGACCAGACGCTGCTGATCCAGTCCGGCAAGCCGGTCGGCGTCTTCCGCACGCACAGGGATGCGCCGCGCGTGCTTCTCGCCAACTCGAACCTGGTGCCCAAATGGGCGAACTGGGACGTGTTCAACCAGCTCGATCGCGCCGGCCTCATGATGTACGGCCAGATGACCGCGGGCAGCTGGATCTACATCGGCAGCCAGGGGATCGTGCAGGGCACCTACGAGACCTTCGCGGAGATGGGTCGGCAGCATTTCGGCGGCGATCTCAAGGGCAAATGGATATTGACGGCCGGCCTCGGCGGGATGGGCGGAGCGCAACCGCTCGCCGCGGTGATGGCAGGCGCTCACTGCATCGCCATCGAGGTGCAGGAAAGCCGGATCGAAAAGCGTCTGGAGACGCGCTACCTCGATCACCGCGCCGAAAGCATCGATCAGGCGCTCGAGATCCTTCGCAATGCGTCGGAGCCGACCAGCGTCGGACTGCTCGGAAATGCGGCCGAGGTCCTGCCTGAGATGCTGAACCGTGGCATCCGGCCCGACGCGCTGACCGACCAGACCAGCGCTCATGATCCCGCGAACGGCTACTGCCCCGCCGGCTGGACCGTCGCCAAATGGCAGGAGATGCGCGAGCGCGATCCCGCAGTCATCGCCGAGGCGGCGAAGCTGTCGATCGCTCAGCATGTCGAAGCGATGCTCGCCTTCAAGGACATGGGCGTGCCGACCTTCGATTATGGCAACAACATCCGGCAGGAGGCGAAGGACATGGGCGTCACGCATGCCTTCGATTTCCCGGGCTTCGTGCCCGCTTACGTCCGACCGCTGTTCTGCCGTGGCATAGGGCCGTTCCGATGGGCGGCGCTGAGCGGCGATCCCGAGGACATCTACCGCACCGACCAGCGCGTCAAAGAGCTGATGCCCGATGATCGCCACCTCCACCGCTGGCTCGACATGGCGCGCGAGCGGATCGCCTTTCAGGGGCTTCCGGCGCGAATCTGCTGGGTAGGACTCGGCCAGCGCGACAAGCTCGGCCTCGCATTCAACGAGATGGTGCGGAATGGCGAAGTGTCCGCGCCGATCGTGATCGGCCGCGACCATCTCGACAGCGGCAGCGTCGCCTCGCCCAATCGCGAAACCGAGAGCATGCGCGACGGCAGCGACGCCGTGTCCGACTGGCCGCTGCTCAACGCGCTTCTCAATACTGCGAGCGGCGCGACCTGGGTCTCGTTCCACCACGGCGGCGGAGTCGGAATGGGCTATTCGCAGCACGCCGGAATGGTGATCGTCGCCGACGGCACCGACGACGCGGCACGACGACTCGAGCGCGTGTTGTGGAACGACCCCGGCACTGGCGTCATGCGCCACGCCGACGCCGGCTACGACATCGCCATCGACTGCGCGCGCGAGAAAGGCCTCGATTTGCCGATGCTTTAGCCTGGGACGGCGCTCCCGCGACGTTCTTCTTCATTGGACTGGACCCCGGCCTTCGCCGGGGTACATGTGGAGCAATGCTGAAGCTCAACCCCGAAGCGATCGATCTCGGCACGCTCCGCCGGCTGTGGCTCGGGGAAGCCGCGTCGCTCGACGACGCAGCGATGCAGCGAATTGCCGTGTCCGCCGCCGCAGTCGAACGCATCGTCACCGGTGGCGACACCGTCTATGGGGTCAACACCGGCTTCGGACTGCTCGCAAACACGCGCATCCCTGACGACCGGCTTGCGGAACTCCAGACCAACCTCATTCTCTCGCACAGCGCCGGCCTCGGCGAGTCGCTGCCGCGACACGTCACGCGGTTGATGATCGTTCTGAAGCTGCTGGGCCTGGGCCGCGGCTATTCTGGCGTTCGGTCGATCGTCATCGAGGCGCTCCAGGCACTGCTCGACCGCGACGCAATGCCAATCATACCGGCGCAAGGAAGCGTCGGCGCCTCGGGCGACCTCGCTCCGCTCGCACACCTCAGCGCCGCGCTGATGGGCTACGGCGAAATCGATGTTGCGGGCGAGGTCGCACCCGCCGCCGAGGCGCTGACTGGCATCGGAATCGTTCCCCTTCAACTGGGGCCCAAGGAGGGGCTGGCGCTGATCAACGGAACGCAGATGTCGGCAGCGGTCGCGCTCGACGCCATGTTCACGGGCGAGCGTGTCTTCGGCGCTGCGATTGCCGCCGGAGCGCTGTCGGTCGATGCTCTGAAGGGGAGCGTGAGACCGTTCGACGCGCGCATTTCCGAACTTCGCGGGCAGCCGGGACAGATCCGCGTCGCTACCGCATTGCGGGATCTCCTCGACGGAAGCGAAATCGTCGCCAGCCATGCGACCGGCTGCGCCAAGGTCCAGGATCCCTACAGCTTCCGCTGCCAGCCGCAGGTCATGGGCGCGGCCCTCGACCTGCTCGAGAATGCCGCGCGCACCCTCACCACGGAAGCCGCTGCGGTCACCGATAACCCGATCGTCTTCCCCGACGAGGACACGGCGATTTCGGGCGGCAATTTCCACGCGCAGCCGGTCGCCTTTGCCGCCGATACGATCGCCATGGGGCTGTGCGAGATCGGTTCGATCTCGGAGCGTCGCACAGCGGTCCTCATTGACCCAAAGATGAGTGGGCTTCCGCCATTTCTCACGGAGGAGTCGGGCGTGAACTCGGGCCTGATGATCCCACAGGTGACCGCCGCCGCGCTGGTCAGCGAGAACCGCTCGCTGGCCTATCCCGCGAGTGTCGACTCCATCCCCACCTCTGCGGGCCAGGAGGACCATGTGTCGATGGCTCCCATTGCCGCGCGCAAGGCGGCGACAATCGCGCGCAACGCGGCGGGCGTAATCGCCGTCGAGCTGATCGCGGCGGCTCAGGGCGTCGACTTCCATGCGCCGCTCAAGACATCACCGAAGCTTCAGCAGGTCCACGCTGCCGTGCGGGAGATCACTCCGCATTTCACCCACGACCGCTACTGGGCCGATGATATGGCCGCGATCCAGAGCGCCATCATCGGAGGCGAGCTGGCGCCGGAGCTGCCGCTGCTCGGCTAACCGATCCGGTCCCAGTGTGTGGTCTTGCAGATCACCGCCAGCACGCAGCCGCGGACCGCCAGACGGTCGGGACCGACCTGCTCGATCGTGCCGCGCGCATTCATGTTCCTCGTGGCGACGAAGACGTCGGCCTTCCACACGCCCGGCCCTGACGGCTGGATGTTGTCGATCACGCGCGAGCCGAGGAGATGCGTGCCGCTCCCGCGCTCCGCTTTCGACTGTTGCTGCGCCGACGCCTTGACCACGCGGCCGCACAGGCTCTGACCGCAAGGCGCGATGACGATCTCCATCGCGCCATTCTTCCACCGGCCCTCGAGGTTACCTCGCGCGAACGCCGAGGCCGGCGCGAACGCGAGCGCAAGGCCAGTCAGTGCAAGCAAAAGGCGTTTCATTGTCCCGGCTTACCAATGCTTTGCGGCAAAAATCGTGCCTTGAGCTTGCTTGTCCATGAATGCTCGGCGGCGCTAACCCTGCGGAGGCAACGGCTCGGCGGTTCGGGTCCAGATCTGCGACCGGCAAAATAGCCCGGCAACCGCGCACCCTGTCAGCTTGAGCCGCGTCGGGCCGAGCAGCTGCAGTCGCGCCGAGACATGGATGTTGTCGTCGGGGATGAAGAGCTTTCCGGCCCAGCCTTTGCCCTTCGGCTTTACGGCGGTAAGCACGGTGGTCCCGACCACGTGCGAGGTGGTCTTCGACACTTCGCGTTGGCCGCGCGCCGAGGCCCAGACGACCTTTCCGCAGAATGCCTCACCGCACGGCGCGACGGCAATGATTGCGCTTCCGATCGGGTTCTTCCACAGACCCTCGATCGGCGCGTGGGACGAAGCCTGTGCCGCAGCGAGTGCGAGCAATGGGAGGAATGCGATCACGGGCATGGTCGTCAATTGCCTGGCCGATGTGGCCGCGAGATGGCAAGTTAATGAAAGTCGCGGCTTTTCGGGATAATCTCGACATTGCGCGGGTGGCGCGGCGGAGGCCGCCCCCAGCTCCCCACATGATCGGCCTTCTCGAGCGTCGAAGGCAATGCCGGATCGTCGCTGAGGTGCGAGAGCATATGCGTATGGTCTTCGACCCGCCGCGCAACGACATGGATGACCGCGCTGTCGGGATCCCGCTGAACAATGCCGTGAACCGCCATCAGCCTAGCGCCCATGACGATCTTGCGCTGTTTCTCGAACACGTCGGGCCAGACGACGAGGTTGGCGATCCCGGTCTCGTCCTCAATGGTGATGAACACCACGCCCTTGGCGCTCCCCGGCCGCTGACGGATCAGCACGAGACCCGCGGTCGACAGGCGCTTCCCGTCCTTGATCGATTTGATTTGCTCGGCGGTGACGAACTTCTGCGCGGCGTAATGCTCGCGAAGGAAGCGCATCGGGTGCGCCTTCAGCGACAGGCGGATGGTCTGGTAATCGTTCACCACATGCTCGCCGAGCGGCATTGCCGGGAGCGTTGCCGGCTCGGCTTCCGAACCTTCGTCGAGCGCTTGCGTATAAGCGAACAGCGGCAGGTCGGGCGCGGCCTTGAGCGCGCGCGAATCCCAAAGCGCGGCGCGGCGGTCGAGGCCCATCGATCGGAACGCATCCGCCGCCGCGAGCCGCTGGATCGCGTGCACCGGGACGTTGCCGCGCGAACGCAGCTCTTCAACGGTCGCGTAGGGACGTCGCGCAACTACCCGGTCCGCTGCTTCGCGATGCAGCCCATCGATCTGGCGCAGGCCGAGGCGCATTGAGCCATCTTCCAAAGTGCAATCCCAGTCGCTGCGGTTCACGTCCACCTCGCGCACTTCAACGCCATGCTCGCGCGCGTCGCGGACGATCTGGGCGGGGGCGTAGAAGCCCATCGGCTGCGCGTTCAGAAGCGCGCAGGCGAACGCCGCCGGGTAGCGCCACTTCAGCCAGCTCGACACATAGACCAGGTGCGCGAAGCTCGCCGCGTGGCTTTCGGGGAAGCCATATTCGCCGAAGCCCTTGATCTGGTCGAAGCAGCGCTGCGCGAAATCCGCGTCATAGCCGCGCCCCACCATCCGCCCGACCATCTGTTCCTCGAGTGTCTCGATCTTTCCCTTGGAGCGGAAGGTCGCCATCGCTTTCCTCAGCTGGTTCGCTTCGGATGGCGTGAACTTCGCTGCGTCGATGGCGATCTTCATCGCCTGCTCCTGGAAAATCGGCACGCCGAGAGTCCGGCCCAGGATCCGCTCGAGCTCGTCGGGCGGTCCGTGCTCGGGATGCGGACAGGGGAAGGTCACCGGCTCCTTGCCGCTGCGGCGCTTGAGATAAGGATGCACCATGTCGCCCTGGATCGGCCCCGGCCGAACGATCGCCACCTCGATTACAAGGTCGTAAAAGCAGCGGGGCTTGAGGCGCGGAAGCATGTTCATCTGCGCGCGGCTTTCGACCTGGAACACGCCGAGCGAATCCCCGCGGCACAGCATGTCGTAGACTTCCGGCACCTCCTGCGGGATCGTCGCCAGGGTCCAGTCCTCGCCATGATGCTGCCGCACCAGGTCGAAGCATTTGCGGATGCAGGTCAGCATCCCGAGCGCGAGCACGTCGATCTTCAAGATGCCGAGTTCGTCGATGTCGTCCTTGTCCCATTCGATGAAGGTGCGGTCGTCCATCGCGCCATTGCCGATCGGCACGGTTTCGGTCAGCGGGCGCTCGGTCAGGATGAAGCCGCCGACATGCTGCGACAAATGGCGCGGCATCCCGACCAGCTGCTCGGCGAGCCTCATCGTGCGCCTCAAATGCGGGTCCGAAAGATCGAGCCCGGCATCGTCCGCGCGTTCCTCCTCCAGCTCCGCGTCCATGTGCCCCCAGATGGTCGAGGCGAGCGCACCGCACACGTCTTCGCTAAGCCCCATCACCTTGCCGACTTCGCGGATCGCGGAACGGGGGCGGTAGTGGATCACGGTCGCGGCGATTCCCGCACGATCGCGGCCGTATTGCTCGTAGATGTGCTGGATCACCTCCTCGCGCCGCTCATGCTCGAAATCGACGTCGATGTCGGGCGGTTCGCGCCGCTCCTCGGAAATGAAGCGCTCGAACAGAAGATCGCTGGTCGCCGGATCGACCGCGGTGATCCCGAGGCAATAGCAGACCGCGCTGTTTGCCGCCGATCCGCGTCCCTGGCACAGGATCGGCGGGTCGAGGCTGCGGGCATAAGCGACGATGTCGTGAACCGTCAGGAAATAGCGCGCGAAGTCGAGCTTCTCGATCAGCGTCAGCTCGTGGCGCAGCTGCTTTGTAACCTTGTCGGGAATGCCGTCGGGCCAGCGTTGCGCCGCGCCGTCCCAGGTCAGCTGCTCGAGATACTCCTGCGGCGATTGGCCATCGGGCACCGTCTCCCTGGGGTATTCGTAGCGAAGCTCGTCGAGGCTGAAGTGCAGCGCGTCGGCGAATTCGCGCGTGGCTGAGACCGCGTGTGGCCAGTGATCGAACAGCCGCGCCATTTCCGCCGGCGATTTCAAATGCCGCTCGGCGTTCGGATTGAGCAGATAGCCGGCAGTCGTGATCGCCACCTTCTCGCGAATGCAGGTGACGACATCCTGCAGCGGGCGGCGGTCGGGCGCGTGATAATGCACGTCGTTGGTCGCGAGGATCGTGCAGCCGTGCACACGCGCGAGCCGGTCGAGCCGCTCGATGCGCG
>DASUIC010000131.1:0-2954 GCA_036273215.1 Sphingomicrobium sp. | reverse complement strand
GGTGGGACAGCAGGCGGCAAGTGGGGTTGCGCCTTGGCCGCCATTGTCGGTGGTCCGCTGATTGCCTTTCCTTTCCTGCTCGACGCGCTCGGCGATTGCGACCCAGCAGACATCAAATGCACGAAAGGGCCTAACTGGCTGATGGTCGCTGCTGCTGTAGTCGGTGCTTGCGTTGTCGGCTTCGGGTCGAGGTGGCTCATCAACCGCTTCCTGCGGTGACCTCGAACACCCTCTTTCGACCCAGGCAGATATAGCAAGAAAATTCTGTCCTACAGGCGGTCACTTGTGATCCAAGCTGGCGGATGAGCACCGGCGCGAATCGCCCGAAACCGACAAATCCGACACACGCCCTCCCCCTCGCGTGCGTACGCGCACCCGCGCGCATGGAACTCTCAACTTTGGCAACTTTCGCGCCGCCGTTACTGCGAACATTCGCGAACATTCGCCCCCGCGACGCGCGTGCGCGCACACGTGCGCGCGCGTGACTTCCTGCTGAAAATCCCTATATCTGGACTATGGCAACCGACCCCAATCAGAACGAATATGGCGCCGACAGCATCAAGGTCCTCAAGGGCCTCGATGCGGTGCGCAAGCGGCCGGGCATGTACATCGGCGACACCGACGACGGGTCGGGCCTTCACCACATGGTGTTCGAGGTCAGCGACAATGCCATCGACGAGGCGCTCGCCGGCCATTGCGACAAGGTCCTGATCACGCTCAATCCCGACGGCTCGGTCAGTGTCGAGGACAACGGCCGGGGGATCCCGACCGGAATCCACGCCGAAGAAGGCGTCTCGGCGGCCGAGGTCATCATGACCCAGCTCCACGCCGGCGGTAAGTTCGAGAACACCAGCGACGACAATGCCTACAAAGTCTCGGGCGGTCTCCACGGCGTCGGCGTTTCCGTCGTCAACGCGCTGTCGGAGTGGCTCGACCTCACCGTCTGGCGCGATGGCGAGGAGCATTTCATGCGCTTCCGCCACGGCGATGCCGAGAAGCCGCTGAATGTCGTCGGCAAGACCGACAAGCGCGGCACTCGAGTCACATTCATGCCTTCGTCCGAGACGTTCAAGCAGACCGAGTTCGACTTCGAGCGGCTCGAGCACCGCTTCCGCGAGCTCGCTTTCCTGAACTCGGGAGTCCGCCTCGTCCTCGTCGACGCCCGGCATGAGGAGACGAAGGAAATCGAGATGTTCTACGAGGGCGGGATCGCCGCGTTCGTGAAATATCTCGACCGCGCCAAGACGGCGCTGATCCCCAATCCGATCTCGGTCACCGGACAGCGCGATGATATCGGCATCGAGGTCGCGCTGGAATGGAACGACAGCTATTACGAGAACGTCCTCACCTTCACCAACAACATCCCGCAGCGCGACGGGGGCACGCACCTCGCGGCGTTCCGCGCGGCGCTGACCCGCACGATCAACAATTATGCCGAGCGCTCTGGTCTGCTGAAGAAGGAGAAGGTCGCGTTGACCGGCGAGGATATGCGCGAAGGGCTGACCGCGATCGTCTCGGTCAAGCTGCCCGACCCCAAATTCTCATCGCAGACCAAGGACAAGCTGGTCAGCTCGGAGGTGCGGCAGCCGCTCGAGAGCCTGATGGCGGACAAGCTCGCCGAATGGCTCGAGGAGAATCCGGCGCACGCGCGCACGATCATCCAGAAGATCATCGACGCCGCCGCGGCCCGCGAAGCGGCGCGCAAGGCCCGCGAGGCGAGCCGCAAGTCGGCGATGGGCATCGCTTCCCTGCCGGGCAAGCTCCACGACTGCCAGGAGCGCGATCCGGCGAAGTCCGAGCTGTTCCTGGTCGAGGGCGACAGCGCCGGCGGCTCGGCCAAGCAAGGCCGCGACAGCAAATATCAGGCGATCCTTCCCTTGAAGGGCAAGATCCTCAACGTCGAGCGCGCGCGCTTCGACCGCATGCTCTCGTCCAAGGAAATCGGAACGATGATCCAGGCGATCGGCACCGGCATCGGCGCCGAGGAATTCAGCCTCGAGAAGTTGCGCTACCACAAGATCATCCTGATGACCGACGCCGACGTCGACGGGGCGCACATCCGGACGCTTCTGCTGACCTTCTTCTACCGCCAGATGCCCGACCTGATCGAGAACGGGCACCTCTTCATCGCCCAGCCGCCGCTCTACAAGGTCAGCCGCGGCCGCTCCGAAGTCTACGTCAAGGACGATGCCGCGCTCGACGATTATCTCGAGGAAGCCGGCATCGACGGCGTCGTGCTCGACACCCCCGAGGGGCCGCGTTCGGGCAACGACCTGAAGGCCCTCGTCGATCACGCCCGGCGCATGCGGACTCTGATGCACTATGCGCCGCGGAAGTACGATCCGGCGCTGATCGAGGCGCTGGCGATCAACGGCGCTCTGAAGCCCAGTCTCGACAAGGAGGGCAAGGCCAAGGCCGTCGCCCGGGTCGCCGAATGGCTCGGCGCCGGGGACACCGAGGCGAGCTGGTCGGGCGAGCTTTCGGCCGAGGGCGGCTATCTTCTGAAGCGGCTGTGGCGCGGCGTGACCGACGCCTACATCATCGAGCCGACCTTCCTCGTCTCGGCCGAAGCGCGAAAGCTCGACAGCCTCGCGAAGGAGCAGGCCGCGGCTTACGCAAAGCCGTCGACTCTGCGGACGCTCAAAAAAGGCGCGATCGCCGAAGAGCACAAGCCCGCGCCGATCGAGGGGGTCGAAGCCGACGAGCAGCCCTCGGACGCCGAGACCAAGGGCAAGCCCGTTCCCGTCACTCGCCCATCCGAGCTGCTCGACGCGGTGCTCGCCGCCGGGCGCAAGGGCCTTTCGATCCAGCGCTACAAGGGCCTTGGCGAAATGAATGCCGAGCAATTGTGGGAAACCACGCTCGACCCGGCCAACCGCTCGCTGCTCCGCGTCGAAGTCGCCCAGGCCGACGTCGCCGACGAAATCTTCACCCGCCTGATGGGCGACGTCGTC
>DASUIC010000130.1:0-7864 GCA_036273215.1 Sphingomicrobium sp. | reverse complement strand
AGGAACTCCAGCGGATCGACCGTATATTCGCGAAGGATGTGCCGGCCGCGCCGGGCGATCTTCTCGGTCAGGATCGACCGCTTCATAATTAAAACACTGACCGCATAGGCCGCCGAGCCGGCGGCGATCGTTTCGGGCAGCGCCGACAGATGGTTGGTGAGCTCGGCGGCGAACAGCGCCCCGGTCATCGGTGCGCGCATGACGCCGCTCATCACGCCGGCCATGCCGATCATCGCCCAAAAGCCCGGGTCGCCTGGAAGATACTGGCCGATCAGGAATCCGGCGCAGCCGCCGAGGATCAGCAGCGGCGCGAGGATTCCGCCGGATGTTCCGGAGCCAAGCGCGACCAGCCAGACGATGGCCTTGACGACTAGTAGCAGGAGAACCGCTTTGACGACCAGGTTGCCGTCGACCAGCGCCTGGATGCTGTCGTAGCCGGCGCCCAGCACCCGCAGGTCGAACAGACCGCCGATGCCGACGACCACGGCGCCGATCGCGGGCCACCACATCCAGTGGATTGGAAGGCGGTGGAACCCGTCTTCGATCCGATACAGTACGAACGAGAGGATCGCTGCCTCGAGACCGGTCACGAGACCGAGCCCGGCAGAGATCGCGACCGGCTCGATCCCGGCCGGGGTCGGCGCCGCGAATGGGAACAGCGGTCCCGAACCTACCAGCAGCGGCCGCCAGGCAAGCGACACCAGCACCGCGGTCACGACCGGAACGAAGCTGCGCGGCTTCCATTCGAACAGCAGCAGCTCGACCGCGAGCATGATCGACGCGAAGGGCGTTCCGAAGATGCCCGTCATGCCAGCGCAGGCGCCGGCCACGAGCAAGGTCTTGCGCTCGGCCGCGCTCAGCCGAAACAATTGCGCGAAGAGTGAGCCGATCGCTCCGCCGGTCATGATGATCGGTCCCTCGGCCCCGAACGGTCCGCCGCTTCCGATCGAGATGGCCGAGGAAAGCGGCTTGAGAAGCGCCACCTTCAGCGACAGCTTGCTCTCGCCGTAGAGGATCGTCTCGATCGCCTCCGGGATTCCATGCCCGCGGATCTTGTCCGAACCGAACCGCGCGATGAGGCCCACGGCCAGTCCGCCGATGATCGGAATCGCAAGCACCGGCAGCGCGTCGCGATGGGCGATCACGCCCGAAGCGAACGACCAATTGCCGTACCAGAGCACATTGGTCGCCAGCGCGATCAGCCTCAACAGCGCCCAGGCGCTGAACGCTCCCCCGGTCCCCGCCACGATCGCCATCGCTGCGAGGATGAGCATACGGTAGTCAGCGCTATAGTCGGCGAGCCGGCGGGGGTGATTGAGCGATGTGGAAGCCATTGCGCGGCGCATGAGACATGCTCCGGCACGAATGCAACCGCCTTGTCGTTCACTTGACTTTGGTCAAGAAAATCCAATTGAAGCCAGGCTGGGCGGCCGCCGGGCTTAAGATCCCCTGACGCGCGCCAACGCGACCTGCGGAACCGGCTGCAGATCCGCGGTCTCGGGCACGCTCGGGTTTATCCGAACTGCGCGCTCCGGCACCAGGGACTCATAGCGCGCGAACAGGTCCCCGAAATGCTCGTCCATGGTCCTGACCCGGCTTGCGGCGCGCGCAGCAGCCGCGCGTTGCAGCTCGGGTCCGCGGCTGACGAATCGCTCGATCGCCTGCTCCAGCGCAGCTTCGCGTCCGGCAGCGTAAGTCGTTCCGGCGCCGGGCGCGAGCTGGTCGACGGCGGCGCCGCGATCAGGCACGATCATCGGGATCCCGCTGGCACGCGCCTCGGCGGCGACGAGGCAGAACGTCTCCGCTTCACAGCCATGCACCAGCGCATCAGCGCTCGCGAGCAGCCGCGCCAGTTCGTGCCGGTCGCCGATCCGCGGAAGCACCTGCACGTTATCATATTGCTCGGCGAGGAGCTCGAGCTTCTGCCGCTTCGACCCGTCGCCCACGAGCAAAAGACCGACCGGCAGCTTACGAGCGCATTCGCCCGCCGCGCGGACAACCATGTCCCAGCGCTTCTCCGCCGAGAACCTGCCGACGCCGACAAGCAGTGTGGCCGCGGAGTCGAGGCCGACAGCTGCAAGGGCCGCCTCACGAACCTGTTGCGACCGCAGCGTGGGCGAGAACAGCCCCGGCTCGACGCCCATCCGGATCGTCTCGGCGTTCGAGACGAAGCCCGACCTTAGCCGTTCGGTAAGCTTGTCGTTCGCACAGACCACCGAATCGAACATACGTCCAAGTCCGCGCAAGTGGGTCCAGAACCGGCCGAACCAGCCGTCGATCGTCTGTGTCGACGCAATCCCGCCGAGCCATCGATAGGCATAAGCGGCGAGCGGATCGGCATGCATGACGAGCGACCGCGTCGCGGCGCCCTGCCACCGTCCGACCATGGTCGCGCTGGACCAGGGCGAGGAGGCTTCGACATGGTCCGGCATCCATGCGTCGAGCACCGAATGAAGCAGTCGCTCGTCGTCGAAATAGCGATAGCGCCGGTCGACCGGCAGCCGGGGGGCGGGAATGGTGACGAGAAGACCCGCGGGCGTTCGGCTGACGACTTCGTGGCGTTCACCCGGGGCGATCACGATCACCTCTTGGCCGAACCGCGCAGCGGCCTTCAGCTTCGCATGGGCGTAGGTGCGAACGCCACCGCCGCTCGGCGAATAAAAGGCGGAAACGTCGACAATACGCATAGGCAAAGGGAACGGGTCACAGCCGTAAACTTCAAGTGAAGCTTTGTTAATGGGATTGGCAGCGGCGGCGGAGCTGGCGCACATTGGGGCGAATGGTTCGAAATCCCCACCGCCTTCTGCTCGCCTCGATTCACGACGTCTCTCCGCGCTTCGAGAGCGAGATCGACCGTCTTCTCGACGTGCTGACGCCGCATGTCGGCCATCGCCTCGCCATGCTGGTGGTGCCGAACCATTGGGATCGCGCACCGATTCTCCCCGGGTCTCCCTTCGCCTCTCGCCTGCGCAGCTGGGCCGATCTCGGGATTGAGATGTTCCTGCACGGCTTTTTCCACCGCGACACGAGCAGTCATGAACGCGCGCGGGACCGGCTTCGCGCCCGCTTCTTGACCGCGGGTGAAGGCGAGTTCCTCGGGCTTTCGCAAGAGCAGGCCTCGATTCGGCTGCACGACGGACAGGCGCTGCTCGAGGACGTGATCGGACGTCCCATGGACGGCTTCGTCGCTCCTGCGTGGCTATACGGCCCGGGCGCTTTGGCCGCGCTTGCACATTCGTCGATGCCGATAGCAGAGGATCACATGCGCGTTTGGAATCCGGCCACCGCCCGTCTGCTCGCGCGAGGTCCGGTCATCACCTGGGCCAGCCGCACGCCCCTTCGGCTCGCCTCGTCCCTTTTTGCTTCGGCGGCTCTCCGCCGGTCCCCGATGAAGGTGCTGCGGGTGGGCGTGCATCCGCCCGACGTGCATCACCCGGCAATCGTCCGCAGCATCGAACAGACTATGCGAATTGCGTTGAGCCGCCGACGAGCCGCCGGATACGCAGACCTGCTTGCGGCCTAGTGCCGCCGCGATTTCCAATATTCGAGCGCGGCGTCGGCTTCGAGCGGCTTGGCGAAATAGAAGCCCTGTCCGGAAGCGCACCCGAGAGTCGCGAGCGTGGTTGCCAACTCCACCGTTTCGATGCCCTCGGCCGTCGTCGACATTCCGAGCGCTTCAGCGAGGCTGAGCACCGCGCGGACGATTGCAACCGCATCCGGATCGACCATCATGCCGGAGACGAAGCTCTTGTCGATTTTCAGCACGTCGATCGGCAGGCGCTGGAGATAAGCAAGGCTGGAATAGCCGGTGCCGAAATCATCCATCGCCACTGTCGCATCGAGCGCCTTGAGCGCGTCGAACACGCGCGTGGCGCGCACTGGATCCTGGACAATCGCGCTCTCGGTCAGCTCCAGAGTCAGCCGGTCACCGGTGAGGCCGCTCGATTTCAGCGCGCTCTTGACCATCCCCGCGATATCGTCCCGCGCGACTTGAATCGCTGAAAGGTTCACGCCGACATAGAGCGGCAGGGTCTCGCCGATCTGCTTGTCCCAGTCGGCGAGCGTCTGGGCTGCCTTGTCCATCGCCCAGCGGCCAAGCTGCAGAATGAGGCCGGACTCCTCGGCAACCGGGATGAACTCGGTCGGGCTGATTTCCCCGCGATCTTCGTGCGTCCAGCGGGCGAGCGCTTCGAAGCCGGCGACTTCGCCTGACTTCAGGTTGATCAGCGGCTGATAGAAGAGCTTCAGTTGATCTTTGTCGAGCGCCCGGCGAAGCTCGGTCTCGATCGAGAAGCGGCGGCGCGCCTCGGTCGCCTGCTTGGGCTCGTAGACCTGTGGCTTTCCCGCGAGCTTCGCCTGCTTGACCGCAAACTGCGCGTTGCGGAACAGCTCCTCCGGGTCCTGACCGGCGTTCATCAGCGCGACGCCGATTGCGCATTCGACGCGGATCTCCAGCTCGGAGAGCTTGAACGGCGTCGCCATGACCTGCTGGATTCGCTCTGCTGCCTTGAGCGCATCCTCGACTCCGCGCCGCAGCGAGACCAGCACACCGAATTCATTCCCGCCGGTTCGGGCAAGGACATCACCCGCCCTGAGCGCCAGCACCAGCCGGCGTGCGAAGGTGATCAGCAGCTCGTCGCCGGCAAGGCTGCCCATTGATTCGTTGATTCGACTGAAGCGGAGCATGTCGACGACCAGCACCGCGTGCTCGAGGTCGCGAGCGACTTTTTCGCCGGCCTGCTCGATGGCCTCGCTGAACGCGAGCCGGTTTGGCAGGCCGGTCAGGCTGTCTCGGAGCATTTCGGCGCGGAGCGTGCGCTCCGCCTGAACCTCGACGGTGCGATCGACGAGACTGAGAAGGCACCGCGCACTGCTTCCACACTTTGGCAGAGGCGCGAGCTTCACCCGGAAGAATTGTGCCGAGACTCCCTCGCCGTCCCTGAAATCAAGTTCGCCGGTGACGTCTTTGCCGTTGAAGAAGTTCTGTAGCAGCTCCGCAATTGCACCGCTCCTCAGGCATTGCGCCTCGTTCCAGTCGAGCGCGCTGCAGCTGGACTGCTCGATCGTTTCGAGGAAGCGGCTGTTGTGTGCTGCGACGCTGAGCCCCTTCGGCGTGCGCTCAATGATCGCGGCGGCGATCGGCAGAGCGTCAAGCAAGCCGATATCGTCCGCAGTCGCGAGATGCGGTTTCGCGCCAGAATTGTTCGGCCGGCGTCCCCTAGGAGGAGCTACCTGCCGGCGTGCTGCAGCCTGCATGACCGCCTCATGCACGCAGAGGGGTTAATTCGAGGTATCCACGAGCATCTGCGCAGCGTTGTTAACAGCGGTTGGAATCCCGTCGCAGAGCACCGCTTAGCCGAACCTGTTCGAGCGCGGAAACCCGATCGGCGGGAGGCGCCCGGCGGCACCGCGCGCGGCGCGCCACGGCGCCAGCTCGACCTGGGTCCGAACGCGGCCGCTCTCGCCGGCGAGCTGCCAGCTTATGCCTTCGGCGAGCCGGAACGCGATTGCATCGCTGAGCCCACCGTCACGATAGCGCTGCAGGGTGACTCCCTGCCCGCGGGACAGCTCGGGCAGCTCGGCAAGCGGAAAGACGAGCATCTTGCGGTTATCGCCGATGACCGCGACCGAGTCCGCCTCCACAGGGATCGCAGTCACCACGCTGACCCTCGCGCCGGGCCTCACATTCGCGAGCTGCTTGCCCTTGCGCGTTTCGGCGAGCGTGCCTTCGCTGCTCGTAACGAAACCCTTGCCGTCGGACGAAGCGATGAGCAGCTTCTCATCGGCACGCACGGGGAGCAGCTGGACGATGTCCACCTCCGCATCGAGATCGATGAACAGCCGGACGGGCTCGCCGAAGCCGCGCGCGCTCGGCAGCTTGTCGGCGGCGAGGGTGTAGACGCGTCCGTTTGACGCGAACAGCGCAAGGCGATCGGTGGTCTGGGCGTGGAAGTGGATGAACGGCTCGTCGCCCTCGCGCCACTTGAGCTCGCCCACCTGATCGAGCGCGAGATGCCCCTTCATGGCGCGGATCCAGCCGCGCTGCGACAGGATGACGGTGATCGGCTCCTTCTCGATCATCGCCGACCAGTCGATCTCGCGCGCCGGTGCGACCTCTTCGAGGCGGGTGCGGCGCTCGTCGCCGAACGTCTCCTTCACCGCGTGAAGGTCCCGCTTCAGCCGAGTGCGCTGCCGCGCCGGGCTTTCGATCAGCTTTGAAAGATCATCGCGTTCCTTGGCGAGTGCCTCCCGCTCCTTCGCGATCTGCATTTCCTCGAGCCGCCGCAAGGATCTCAGGCGCATATTGAGGATCGCCTCTGCCTGCCGGTCAGAAAGCGCAAATTCCCCCATCAGCACCGGCTTGGGCTCGTCCTCGCCCCTGATGATGGCGATCACCCGGTCGAGGTTGAGGAAGGCGATCAGGAACCCGTCGAGCAGCTCCAGCCGATCGTCGATCTTGCCGATGCGCACCTGGCTGCGTCGAACCAGCACGTCGATTTGGAACCTCAGCCACGCGGCGAGCGCCTGCTTGAGGCTCATCACGCCCGGCGTCCGGCTTTCGTCGAGCACGTTGAGGTTGAGCGGGAAGCGGATTTCGAGATCGGTCAGCCGGTAAAGGCTCTCGAGCAGCAGGTCGGGATCCACCGTCCGAGCCCTCGGCTCGAGGATCAGCCGCACTTCGGCATCGCTTTCATCGCGCACGTCGGCGAGGATCGGCAGCTTTTTGTCGGCGATCAGCTGCGCGATTTGCTCGATCAGCTTCGCCTTCGGGACACCATAAGGAATTTCGCTAACCAGCAGGTGCCAGCCGCCCCCCTTTTCGCGCTCGATATCGACCTTGGCCCTGAGCCGGAACGAGCCGCGCCCGGTAGCATAGGCGTGGGCGATGCTCTCCCCGCTGTCGACCAGCACTCCGCCGGTTGGAAAATCCGGGCCCGCGACGAAGTCCATCAGGGCGCTGTCTTCCGCCTTGGGATTGTCGATCAGGTGGATCGCCGCGTCGATCAGCTCGCCGACATTGTGCGGTGGGATCGAGGTCGCCATTCCGACCGCGATCCCGCTGGCGCCGTTGGCGAGCAGGTTGGGGAAGAGTCCGGGGAAGACTTCCGGCTCTTCTTCCTCGCCATTGTAGGTCAGTCGGAAATCGACCGTGCCTTCGTCGAGCCGGGCCATCAGCTGCATCGCCACCGCGGTCAGCCGCGCCTCGGTGTAGCGGTAGGCGGCGGCGTTATCGCCGTCGATGTTGCCGAAATTGCCCTGGCCGTCGACCAGAGGGTAGCGAAGCGCGAAATCCTGCGCGAGGCGGACCATCGCGTCGTACACCGACTGGTCGCCATGGGGGTGGTATTTGCCGATCACGTCGCCGACCACGCGCGCCGATTTCTTGTAGGCGCCGGCGGGATCGAGGCGAAGCAGCCGCATCGCCCAGAGGAGGCGGCGGTGGACCGGCTTCAACCCATCGCGGACGTCCGGGAGCGACCGCGCCGTGATGGTCGAGAGGGCGTAGACGAGATAGCGCTCCTCGAGTGCGGAACCGAACGGGGTTTCGATGACGGAGCTATTGTCGGAATCGGGCATAGCCGCTGGGTAGCAACCGCCTCAGCGGCCCGCCACCGCTTCCTTCGGCAGGAAAGCTATTCGGCGGCGACGGCCGGTTGCGGCCAGCCTCCTGCAACGTCGGCTTGCGCCCGCTGAAGCTCGGCGAGGAGCCATTCGCGGAAGCGCTTGATCTTCGGCACCATCCGCCGCTCGCTCGGATAGACCAGCCAATAGGCCCAGCCGCGGGTGGAAACCCGGTCAGGGAATGGAACGCACAGGCGGCCTGCTGCCACATCGCCCTTCCACAGGAGCGGAGTCAGCACCG
>DASUIC010000129.1:0-14100 GCA_036273215.1 Sphingomicrobium sp. | reverse complement strand
GACATCTACCGCGTGATGCGGCCCGGCGAACCGCCGACGCTCGACTCGGCGCAGACCATGTTCCAGTCGCTGTTCTTCGACAGCGAGCGCTATGACCTGTCCGCGGTCGGCCGCGTCAAGATGAACATGCGTCTCGAACTCGATGCGCCGGACACCCACCGCACGCTGCGCAAGGAAGACATTCTGGCGGTGATCAAGACGCTGGTCGACCTGCGCGACGGCACGGGCGAGATCGACGACATCGACCATCTCGGTAACCGGCGCGTCCGCTCGGTCGGCGAACTGATGGAGAACCAGTACCGGATCGGCCTGTTGCGCATGGAGCGCGCGATCAAGGAGCGCATGTCCAGCGTCGATATCGACACGGTGATGCCGCAGGATCTGATCAACGCCAAGCCGGCGGCAGCGGCGGTGCGCGAGTTCTTCGGCTCGTCGCAATTGTCGCAGTTCATGGACCAGACCAACCCGCTGTCGGAAATCACCCACAAGCGTCGGCTCTCGGCGCTGGGTCCGGGCGGCCTGACCCGCGAGCGCGCCGGCTTCGAGGTGCGCGACGTGCATCCGACGCATTACGGCCGCATCTGCCCGATCGAGACCCCGGAGGGACCCAACATCGGCCTGATCAACTCGCTCGCGACCTTCGCGCGCGTCAATAAATACGGCTTCGTCGAAACGCCCTATCGCAAGGTCAAGGACGGCCGCGTCACCGACGAGGTGGTGTATCTGTCGGCGATGGAAGAGGGCCGCTACCGCGTCGCGCAGGCCAATGTGCCGCTCGACAACCGCGGCCGCTTCACCGAAGACCTGATCGTCTGCCGGCACGCCGGCGAGGTGCTGCCGATCACGCCGGACAAGGTCGACTACATGGACGTGTCGCCGAAGCAGCTCGTCTCGGTGGCCGCGGCGCTGATTCCGTTCCTCGAGAACGACGACGCCAACCGCGCCCTGATGGGCTCGAACATGCAGCGTCAGGCGGTGCCGCTGGTGCGCGCCGAAGCGCCGTTCGTCGGCACCGGCATGGAAGGCGTGGTGGCGCGCGACTCCGGCGCCGCGATCGCGGCCCGCCGCTCCGGCGTCATCGACCAGATCGACGCCACCCGTATCGTCATCCGTGCCACCGAGGATCTCGATCCCACCAAGTCGGGCGTCGATATCTACCGGCTGATGAAGTACCAGCGCTCCAACCAGTCGACCTGCATCAACCAGCGTCCGCTGGTGAAGGTCGGCGACGTCGTCAAGAAGGGCGACATCATCGCTGACGGTCCGTCGACCGATCTCGGCGAGCTCGCGCTCGGCCGCAACGTGCTGGTCGCGTTCATGCCGTGGAACGGCTACAATTACGAGGACTCGATCCTGATCTCAGAGCGGATCGTGAAGGACGACGTCTTCACCTCGATCCACATTGAGGAATTCGAGGTCATGGCCCGCGACACCAAGCTCGGGCCCGAGGACATCACCCGCGATATCCCCAACGTCGGCGAGGAAGCGCTCCGCAACCTCGACGAGGCGGGGATCGTCTACATCGGGGCCGAAGTCGAGCCGGGCGATATCCTGGTCGGCAAGATCACGCCGAAGGGTGAAAGCCCGATGACTCCCGAGGAGAAGCTGCTTCGCGCGATCTTCGGCGAAAAGGCGTCAGACGTTCGCGACACCTCGCTCCGGCTTCCGCCGGGCGTGCAGGGCACGATCGTCGAGGTCCGCGTCTTCAACCGGCATGGGATCGACATCGACGACCGTACCCGCGCCATCCAGACCGAGGAGAAGGAGCGGCTCAAGAAAGACGCCGACGACGAGCGCGCGATCCTCAACCGCGCGACCTTCTCGCGCCTCAAGGAAATGCTCCTGAAGCAGACCGCGACCGCGGCTCCGAAGGGCATCAAGAAGGGCTCGACTCTCGACGAGGCCACGCTGGAGGGCGCCGAGCGCCACGAGTGGTGGAAGATCGCGGTCAAGGACGACAAGCGTCAGGCCGACGTCGAAGCGCTCAAGGCGCAGTATGACGAGGCTGCCGCGGTCATCAACCGGCGCTTCGAGGACCGTGTCGAGAAGCTCGAGCGGGGCGACGAGCTTCCGCCGGGCGTGCTGAAGATGGTCAAGGTGTTCGTCGCTGTGAAGCGCAAGCTTCAGCCGGGCGACAAGATGGCCGGCCGCCACGGCAACAAGGGCGTGATCAGCCGGATCCTGCCGATCGAGGACATGCCGTTCCTCGAGGACGGGACCCAGGTCGATATCGTCCTGAACCCGCTCGGCGTGCCGAGCCGGATGAACGTCGGCCAGATCTTCGAGACTCACCTCGGCTGGGCATCGCGTGGGCTGGGCCGCCAAATCCAGGAGATGCTCGACGGCATCCACGAGCGCGGCAAGGATGTCGTGGGGAAGGACGTGAAAGCGATCCGCGCCAAGCTCAAGGACGTCTACGGCGACGGCTATGCCAAGGAGATCGACGCGCGCGACGATGACGGTGTGATGGAGCTCGCCTCCAACCTCACCGCCGGAGTCCCGATGGGCACTCCGGTGTTCGACGGGGCACGCGAGCCGGACGTTAGCGCGATGCTGGAGAAGGCGGGACTGGAAACGTCCGGCCAGGTGGTCCTTTACGACGGACGCACCGGGGAGCCGTTCGATCGGCGTGTAACGGTGGGCTACATCTACATGCTGAAGCTCCACCACCTCGTGGACGACAAGATCCACGCCCGGTCGATCGGTCCATACAGCCTCGTCACCCAGCAGCCGCTGGGCGGAAAGGCGCAGTTCGGCGGACAGCGCTTCGGCGAAATGGAGGTGTGGGCGCTGCAGGCTTACGGCGCCGCCTATACCCTCCAGGAAATGCTGACGGTGAAGTCCGACGACGTGATCGGCCGGACCAAGGTCTACGAGGCGATCGTCAAGGGCGACGACACGTTCGAGGCCGGCATTCCCGAGAGCTTCAACGTGCTCGTCAAGGAGATGCGGTCGCTCGGACTCAACGTCGAGCTCGACAGCATCGAAGACCCCGATGCCGAGCAGCCGACCGCTCTCGCCGCTGAGTAATTGAGGAACAACCCAACCCCTCCCCGCCGGGAGGGGTCAGGAGCTAAAAATGAATGAACTGACGAACTTCGCGAACCCGATCGCCAAGCCGGAAACCTTCGACGAGATCCGCATCGGAATCGCGTCGCCCGACAAGATCCGCAGCTGGTCCTTCGGCGAGATCAAGAAGCCGGAGACGATCAACTACCGCACGTTCAAGCCGGAGCGTGACGGCCTGTTCTGCGCGCGCATCTTCGGTCCGATCAAGGATTACGAATGCTTGTGCGGCAAGTACAAGCGCATGAAATACAAAGGAATCGTCTGCGAAAAGTGCGGCGTCGAAGTCACCGTCTCGAAGGTCCGGCGCGAGCGCATGGGCCATATCGAGCTCGCCGCTCCGGTCGCTCATATCTGGTTCCTGAAGTCACTTCCGAGCCGCATCGGGCTCCTGCTCGACATGCAGCTGAAGCAGCTTGAGCGGATCCTCTATTTCGAAAGCTATGTGGTGATCGAGCCGGGCCTGACGCCGCTCGAGAAGTACCAGCTGCTGACCGAGGACGAGCTGCTCGCGGCGCAGGACGAATACGGCGAGGACGCTTTTTCCGCCGGAATCGGCGCCGAGGCCGTCAAGCAGATGCTGATCGATCTCGACCTCGAAGGTGAGAAGAAGGCGCTCCTGGAAGAGCTCGAGACCACCAAGTCGGAGCTCAAGCCCAAGAAGATCATTAAGCGCCTCAAGGTCGTCGAGAGTTTTCTCGAGTCGGGCAACCGGCCCGAGTGGATGATCCTCGACGTCGTCCCGGTCATCCCGCCCGAGCTTCGCCCGCTGGTGCCGCTGGACGGCGGCCGCTTCGCGACCTCGGACCTCAACGACCTCTATCGCCGCGTCATCAACCGCAACAACCGCCTGAAGCGGCTGATGGAGCTCCGCGCTCCGGACATCATCGTCCGCAACGAAAAGCGCATGCTCCAGGAAGCGGTCGATGCTCTGTTCGACAACGGCCGCCGGGGTCGGACGATCACCGGCGCCAACAAGCGTCCGCTGAAGTCGCTCAGCGACATGCTGAAGGGCAAGCAGGGCCGTTTCCGCCAGAACCTGCTCGGCAAGCGCGTCGACTATTCAGGCCGCTCGGTCATCGTGACCGGTCCGGAGCTCAAACTTCACCAGTGCGGTCTTCCGAAAAAGATGGCCTTGGAGCTGTTCAAGCCGTTCATCTACTCGCGGCTCGACGCCAAGGGCCTCTCGATGACCCTCAAGCAGGCGAAGAAGTGGGTCGAGAAGGAGCGCAAGGAGGTTTGGGACATCCTCGACGAGGTGATCCGCGAGCATCCGGTGCTTCTCAACCGCGCGCCGACTCTCCACCGCCTCGGAATCCAGGCGTTCGAGCCGGTGCTGATCGAAGGCAAGGCGATCCAGCTTCACCCGCTGGTCTGCGCCGCGTTCAACGCCGATTTCGACGGCGACCAGATGGCCGTTCACGTTCCGCTGAGCCTCGAAGCGCAGCTGGAAGCGCGCGTGCTGATGATGAGCACCAACAACATCCTCTCGCCCGCCAACGGCAAGCCGATCATCGTTCCTTCGCAGGACATGGTGCTCGGACTCTATTACCTCAGCCTCGAGAAGGATGATGAGCCGGGCCAGGGCATGATGCTCAGCGACATGCACGAGGTCCATTCGGCCCTCGCTGCGGGCGCCGTGACTCTTCACACCAAGATCATCAGCCGGGTCCCGCAGACCGACGAGCAGGGCAATACCTACATGAAGCGGTTTGAGACGACCGCCGGGCGGATGTTGCTCGGCGAGACTCTGCCGAAGAGCCACAAGGTGCCGTTCGAGACCGTCAATCGTGTTCTGACGAAGAAGGAAATCGGCGACGTCATCGACATCGTCTATCGCCACACGGGCCAGAAGGAGACGGTGCTGTTCGCCGACGCGATCATGCAGCTCGGCTTTCGCCACGCGTTCCACGCCGGCATTTCCTTCGGCAAGGACGACATGGTCATTCCGCAGGCCAAGGAGAAGCTGGTCGACGAGACTCGCACGCTCGTGAAGGATTACGAGCAGCAGTATCAGGACGGCCTGATCACCCAGCAGGAAAAGTATAATAAGGTGATCGACGCCTGGAGCCGCTGCGGCGACCAGGTTGCGAGCGCGATGATGAAGGAGATTTCGGCGACTCCGAAGCGCCCCGACGGGCGCCAGGCCGACCTGAACTCGATCTACATGATGGCGCACTCGGGCGCCCGCGGCAGCCAGGCGCAGATCAAGCAGCTCGCCGGGATGCGCGGGCTGATGGCCAAGCCGTCGGGCGAGATCATCGAAACCCCGATCATCTCGAACTTCAAGGAAGGTCTGACCGTCCTCGAATATTTCAACTCGACCCACGGCGCCCGCAAGGGCTTGGCGGACACGGCGCTCAAGACGGCCAACTCGGGCTATCTGACCCGCCGACTGGTCGACGTCAGCCAGGACGCCGTGATCATCGAGGAGGATTGCGGCACCGACCGCTCGCTCGAGATGCGCGCAATCGTCCAGGGCGGCGCGGTGATCGCGTCGCTCGCCGACCGCGTCCTGGGCCGCACCACCGCGGAGGACGTCGTCGATCCGAAGAGCGGTGAAGTCGTCATCGCCGAGGGCGAGCTGCTCGACGAAGCGATGGTCGCGAAGATCGAGGAAATCGGCCTTCAGGGCGTGAAGATCCGCTCTCCGCTGGTCTGCGCGTCGAAGCAGGGCGTCTGCGGCAAATGCTACGGCCGCGATCTCGCGCGCGGGACTCCGGTCAACATCGGTGAGGCGGTCGGAGTGATCGCCGCCCAGTCGATCGGCGAACCGGGCACGCAGCTGACGATGCGGACCTTCCACATTGGTGGAGCGGCGCAGCTCAACGAGCAGTCGAACCTCGAAGCGCCAGTCGACGGAACAATCGAGCTTCGTGACATGCCGACGATCGTCGACCCGCGGGGGCGGCATCTGTCGCTGTCGCGGTCGGGCGAGATTGCGATCGTCGACATGGACGGCCGCGAGCTTTCGACCCACCGCGTGCCTTACGGCGCGCACCTGCTGTGCGAGACCGGGCACATCGTCAGCCGCGGCGACCGAATCGCCGAGTGGGACCCGTCGTTCAGCCCGGTGATCACCGAGAAGGCCGGTACCGTGAAGTACCAGGACCTGATCGAGAACCGGACGATGACCGAGGTGGTCGACGAGTCGACCGGGATCACACAGCGAGTCGTCACCGACGACACGGGCGGCAAGTCGAAGAAGGAGAGCCTGCACCCGCGCCTGACGCTCACGGGCGACAAGGCGAAGGAGGCAGGAGTCTACCGGCTTGCTTCGGGCGCGATCATCGCGGTCGAGGACGGCCAGCATGTCGAGGCGGGCGAGGTGCTCGCTCGTATGCCGCGCGAGGCTGCGCGGACGCGCGACATCACCGGCGGCCTGCCGCGCGTCGCGGAGCTGTTCGAAGCGCGCAAGCCGAAGGAGAACGCGATCATCGCGAAGGTCTCCGGCAAGGTCACCTTCATGCGCGACTACAAGGCCAAGCGGAAGATCGCGATCGTTCCCGAGGACGGGTCCGAGCCGGTCGAATATCTCGTGCCCAAGTCGAAGATGATCGAGGTCCAGGAAGGCGATTATGTGAAGCGCGGGGACAATCTCGTCGGCGGCTCACCCGACCCGCACGACATCCTCGAAGTCTTGGGCGTAGAGGCGCTCGCCGAATATCTCGTGAGCGAGATTCAGGAGGTCTATCGGCTCCAGGGCGTGAAGATCAACGACAAGCACATCGAGGTGATCGTTCGCCAGATGCTTCAGAAGGTCGAGATCACCGATAGCGGCGACACCACGCTTCTGCCGGGCGAGCAGGTCGATCGCGACGAGATGGACGAGATCAACTCGCGTCTTGAGAAGAAGCAGAAGAAAGCGGAAGGAAAGCCGGTCTTGCTCGGGATCACCAAGGCCAGCCTTCAGACGCGGAGCTTCATCTCGGCCGCCTCGTTCCAGGAGACGACCCGGGTGCTCACCGAAGCCGCGGTCCAGGGCAAGGTCGACACGCTCCAGGGCCTCAAGGAGAATGTCATCGTCGGACGCCTGATCCCCGCGGGAACCGGCGCAGGCATGAATCGCCTGCGGGTCGCTGCCTCGTCTCGCGATACCGCGCTTCGTGCGGCTCACCGCCGGATGCAGGAAGCGCTGGTTGCTCCGGAATCGGCGGAGGAGCTGCGGACCGCCGAACGCGCGCGTACCCCGCGTGACAACACCGGCACGGGCGACGACCCGCTCGCCGAGGTCGTCCCGAGCGGTCACGGACTCGACGCCGACGCTGGAGATTATCTGCAGGATTAGCCGGACCTCCCTCCCTGAAAGGGAGGGGTGAGCAACAAAAACCCCCGCCGGAGTGCTCTCCGGCGGGGTTCTTTTTCCTGCGCAAGTACCCGATCAGCAGCGGCTGCCGTGCATCGCGTTCTGCGTGCAATTGGCTGCCGAATTGACGTCGGCCGCAGCGCCGCGGACCGTGTTGCACGCCGCAAGCGTAAGGCCCGCGCCGATCAGGATCAGCGTAACCACCTTCTGAATCATTATCGCTCCTCCGTTGAACGTCCGGAACGACAATGAATCACCGAAACTGCTGACTGTCTACTGAACTCTAGCGGCAGCCGTTGCCGTTCATCGTATTCTCGGTGCAGTTCGCGACCGAGTTCACGTCACGCGCCGCCCCGCGAACCGTGTTGCACGCCGCAACCGTCAACGCGATCCCGAGCAGGGCCACAGTCGTTACCTTCTGGAACATTGTTTTTCTCCCGTTCCTGTGTGGCTTCGTAACGCAGCCGCCGCGCAACGGCTCCACGCGCGATTGCATTTCGAGCGCCGTTTAGACGGCTACGGGTGCCGAGATGTGCGGGTGCGGGTCGTAATTCTCGAACAGGAAGTCTTCGGGCTCATAGTCGAACAGGTCCTGGCCGCGATCCTTGATGACCAGCCGAGGCAACGGCCGCGGCTCGCGCGTCAGCTGAAGCCGCGCCTGGTCGAGATGATTTGAGTAGAGGTGGCAGTCGCCTCCGGTCCAGACGAACACGCCGGGCTCGAGCCCGCACTCGAGCGCGAGCATGTGCGTCAGAAGTGCGTAGGAGGCGATGTTGAACGGCACGCCGAGAAAGATGTCCGCGCTGCGCTGGTAGAGCTGTAGGTTGAGCCGCCCGCCAGCGACCTGCGTCTGCAACAGGCAATGACACGGCGCGAGCGCCATCTTGGCGATCTCGCCAGGATTCCAGGCGGTAACGATCTGGCGACGCGAATAGGGGTCGTTGCGGATCATTTCGAGCAGGTTGGCGACTTGGTCGATGTGCCGGCCGTCCGCCGTCTCCCAGTCGCGCCACTGCTTGCCGTAGACGGGTCCCAGATCGCCCTTCTCGTCGGCCCATTCATCCCAGATGCTCACCTTTCGCTCGTTGAGCCAGCGGACGTTGGTGTCTCCGCGCAAAAACCAGAGCAGCTCGACGATGATCGAGCGCAGGTGCAGCTTCTTGGTCGTCAGCAGCGGAAATCCGTCCGCCAGGTCGAAGCGCATCTGCGCTCCGAACCACGACAAGGTGCCCGTCCCGGTGCGGTCCTCCTGCGCGACTCCGCGGTCAAGGATCAGCTGCATGAGGTCGAGATATTGCTGCATCGGGAACGACCCTAATTGCGCTCACCCGAAACGTGAAGCGACTCTCAATCCGCGGTCAACACTCTATACCGGCGCGATGCACCTCATCGGCGACAGCTTCGATCATGAATGAACGAGAGCATGGGGCCCGCGCATTCGAAGACTCCTGTTTCGAAGTGCCCGATGGCCTTCGGCTGCATTATCGAGATTATCCGGGAGCGTCCGACAAACCGCCGCTCCTGTGCCTTCACGGGTTGACTCGCAATGCCCGCGACTTCGAGCATTTCGCGGAGCGCTACTCTCCGCAATTCAGAGTCCTGGTGCTGGAATTCCGTGGCCGCGGGCTCAGCGACTACGATCCGCAGCCTTCCCGCTACACGCCGCTGACTTACTGTGCCGACGTTCAGCACTTTCTCGACCACGTAGACGCGCCGCAGGCGATTTTTGTTGGCACGTCGCTCGGCGGCCTGGTGACGATGAGCATGGCGGTACTCGGGCCGCAGCGGATTGCGGCGTCGATCCTCAACGATGTCGGACCGGAGCTCGGCCAGGCCGGCCTCGACCGCATCCAGGCTTATGTGGGCAGGGGCGAGCGCTTCAGGAGCT
This sequence comes from Sphingomicrobium sp., assembly GCA_036273215.1. Lineage (GTDB taxonomy): Bacteria > Pseudomonadota > Alphaproteobacteria > Sphingomonadales > Sphingomonadaceae > Sphingomicrobium. The sequence continues at coordinate 4,840 of DASUIC010000129.1, read as the reverse complement.
GGGAGGAAGCGGCGGCATCGATCGCCGGAAGCCAGGCCAGCGCGTTTCCGAAGTACGGGCCGCAAGAGTGGCTTGCGGCCGCCCGCCGCAACTGCCGCGAAGAAGCCGGGGAAGTGCTGTTCGATTATGATGTCGCGATAGCCGATGCGTTCCAGAGAGCCGGACCGACTCCGAAGATCGACATGTGGCCGCTGTTCCACGCATTGGCGGACAAGCCGCTGCTGGTCGTTCGGGGTGCCTTGAGCGAGCTGCTGACCGGATCGACCGCGCAGAAGATGCGCGAAGCGGCGCCGACCGCCGAGTTCGTCGAAGTTTCCGATGTCGGCCACGCGCCGATGCTCGACGAGCCTGAAGCACTCGCCGCAATCGACGCTTTTCTCGCCGGTCTGCGCTTCTGATTTCCGCGACAATTTGCGACAATTTTCATCGCTCGTCGCGATAGTTGTGCGACACCCGGGGTCCATTTCCACATCAACGCCAATGACGGCGTCCACTGATGGAGATGGACATGAAAAAGATTGCTCTCGCCCTTGCCGGCGCTTCGGTCGCGCTTACCGGCCTCGCCGCAACTCCCGCTTCGGCGGCCGATTTCCGCGGCCACGATCGCGGTCGTCACGAACAGGATCAGACGCGCAATGTCGTGCAGAATCGCAGCTTCGATCGCAATCGCAGCGTCGAACGGAACCAGTTCGTGCAGATCAATCGTTTCCAGCGCGACAACCGATTCCAGGGACACCGCTGGAACCGCGGCGACCGGTTCGATAGCCGCTACGCGACGAACTACACGTTGATTTCGGACCCCTATTACTACAATCTGCAACCAGCGCCTTACGGCTACCATTGGGTGCGGTCGGGGAATGACGCGATTCTCGTGGCGCTCGCCAGCGGGATCATCGGCGCTCTCGTCGCCAACGCGTTCTAAGCGAACGCTTCTCGAAGGCTCCGGGGCTTTAGGGTCCCGGAGCTTTTCGCATTTGTGCAAACCACAAGGTAGAGCAACGCCATGGCCGGCGAACCGCACGTCCTGATCGTCGACGACCAGCGCGACATCATCGATCCGCTCGCTTCCTATCTGGCGAAGAACGGCTTTCGCGTGTCGAAGGCCCGCGACGCGGCTGGGGCTCGCGAAATTCTCGCGGCGCATTCGATCGAGATCGCGCTGGTCGATATCATGATGCCCGGCGAAGATGGGCTCGCGCTCACCGGCTTCATCCGGGCGACCAGCAAGATTCCGGTGATCCTTCTCACCGCAAAGGCGGAGGAGACCGACCGGATTGTCGGCCTCGAGGTCGGCGCCGACGACTATGTGACCAAGCCGTTCAGCCCACGCGAGCTGGTCGCCCGGATCAAGGCGGTGCTTCGCCGAACGTCGGACGACAGTGTGAAAGCGCCGGATGCGGAAGCCTACGCATTCGGCGACTGGGTGCTTCGCACCGGCGAGCGCGAGCTGGTCGACAAGGATGGGCGCAAGGTGCCGCTGTCGACCGGCGAATATAATCTGCTGCTCGCCTTCGTGACGCACCCCAAGCGCGTGCTCACCCGCGACCAGCTCCTCGACCTGACCCAGCATCGCGATCTCGGCGCGTTCGAGCGAAGCATCGACAACCACATCAGCCGCTTGCGCAAGAAGCTCGAAAGCGATCCTGGCGATCCGAAGCTGATCAAAACCGTCTGGGGCGGCGGCTATACGCTGGCCGCCGAGGTGCGGCGGGTATGAGCCGCCTCTTCCCCAAAAGCCTCGTCGGGCAGATGGCGGTGCTGATCGGCGCCGCGCTTCTGCTCGCGACGCTCGCCGGATTCGCCTTCGCACTGGTCGAACGGCAGCAGTTCAACCGCGCCGAGGTCGATACGCCGGCGATTACCCGTTTCACCTCCGCAGCCGCCGACTTCGCCCAGGCGGCGCCCGAGTTCAAAGCGCTTGTCCTCACCGACGCATCGCATCGCGGCGCTCATTACGAGCTTGGCAACGCAACATCGATTGGACCGGGCCTGAAGCGGCGCGACGACACCGAGGACCGCCTGCAGCAGTCGCTTACCGACGCCGGTGTTCGCGTCCTCGATGTCCGAGCGGCAAGCGTTCCGGCGAACCCGGAACGGCAGAGCGATGTCCATCGGCGCCACGGCGCGAGCCTGCTGCTCTCGGCTGAGCTCCCGGACAAAAGGTGGATTAATGCGCGCATGTTCGTGCCCACCGCGCCTCCGCTGATCACGCCCGAGCTGTGGGTGGCGGCGCTGCTCGTCTATCTGTTCGTGCTCGCGGCGGCAGTGCTGATCGCCGTTCGAATGGCGCGGCCGCTGCGCGATCTGACGCAAGCCGCCGAGGCGTTCCGCGGAAGGAACGAGCCGGTGACGGTCGAGCCGCGCGGGCCGGCCGACCTGCGCGAGGCGATCGACGCCTTCAACGCGATGAATCGGCGCGTGGTCGATTTGCTCGAGGAGAAGGACCGGACGCTGGGCGCGATCGGGCACGACCTGCGCACGCCGCTCGCCTCGCTCCGCATCCGCGCGGAGTCGGTCGAGCCGGAGGAGGAGCGCGACCGCATGATCGCGACCATCGAAGAGATGACGGCGACCCTCGAGGACATCCTCACGCTCGCCCGCGTCGGCCGCTCGCGCGAGAAGTTCGAAGCGGTCGACATCTCCGCGCTGATGGCGGCCATTGCCGCCGATTACCGCGAGCTTGGCAAAGAGGTCCCGGTCGCAAGCGATGGCGCGCATGTCGTTCAGGTTCAGCCGAACCTGCTCCGCCGCGCGATCCGCAACCTTCTCGATAACGCTCTGAACTATGGCGGGACTGCGGAGGTTGACCTTCGCGGCGTTCCGGGCGCGGTCACCATCGCGGTTCTCGACAATGGGCCGGGACTGAGCGCGGACGATCTGAAGCGTGTGCGCGGCGCCTTCTATCGCGGAGAGCCCTCGCGCAATCGGGAAACGGGCGGGGCAGGGCTCGGCCTCAGCATCGCGCAGGCAGTCGCCGATGCGCACGACGGGACGCTGACACTCGCCAACCGCGAAGGCGGTGGACTGGCTGCCGCGATCACGATTCCGTTGCGCGCATAAGAAAAGGGCGGCCCCGAGGAACCGCCCTTCTTGTTTCGAAGATGGATCCCGGATCAACGCCGGGATGGCGACCTTAGGATCGTCATTTCAGCTCGACGGTGCCGCCGGCGTCCTCGATCTGCTTCTTGATCTTCTCGGCCTCGTCCTTGTTGACGCCTTCCTTGACGGGCTTGGGAGCGCCCTCGACCAGCGCCTTCGCCTCGCCGAGGCCAAGGCCGGTGATCGCGCGGACTTCCTTGATGACGTTGATCTTCTTGCCGCCGTCGCCGGTGAGAATGACGTCGAACTCGGTCTTCTCTTCGGCCGGGGCCGCAGCGGGGCCAGCGGCAGCCGGAGCAGCAGCAACCGCGGCGGCTGCTGAAACGCCCCACTTTTCCTCGAGCTGCTTGGCGAGATCCGCCGCCTCGAGAACCGTCAGTTCGGAAAGCTGGTCGACCAGCTTAGCAATGTCAGCCATTTGATACTCCTTGTGGGCCTTCGGCCCTTGTTGTCGTGCGTTGATGAAAGAGCTTTCGCTTATGCGGCTTCCTTGGCCGCATAAGCGCCGAAGACTCGTGCGAGCTGCGCTCCAGGCTCGTTGATCGTGCGGGCGATCTTGCTCGCGGGCGCCTGGATGAGGCCCACGATGGTCGCACGCAGCTCATCGAGCGAGGGAAGCGCGGCAAGCGCCTTGATCCCGTTCACGTCGAGGACCGTGTCCCCCATCGCTCCGCCGACGATCTCGAGCTTGTCGTGAGTCTTGGCGAAGTCGACCGCCGCCTTGGCGGCGGCGACGGGGTCTGCGGACGTCGCAAGCGCAGTCGGGCCTTTGAGCAAGTCGCCGATCGGCTTGTAGCGCGTGTCCTCGAGCGCAATCAGGGCAAGACGGTTCTTCGCAACTTTGAACTGGGCGCCGGCGTCGCGCATCTTCAGACGCAGCTCCGTCGATTGCGCGACGGAAAGCCCGAGATTGCGGGTGACGACCACCACGCTGGTCTCGGAGAAGACGCTCTTCAGCTCGGCGACCAGATCGGCTTTTTGCGATCGATCCATGCCAACTCCAACATATCGCTCGAAGTAATACTTCGAGCGAGGTTCAACAAAACCCGGGCGAAATGCTCGGGCATTCAGTGTCCGTGGGGTTGGGATCGCTGGCGCTGCAAGCAACGCACGACGGAAGCGGCTGCCGCTTCCGAATGATTCCTGCCCCGTCTCGGCTGCAGATTAAGTCCTTCGCTCATGCTCAGGACGGCAGCTGTCTCGGACGAGTGCGTGACGGCAAGCCGCACGCGAAGGCGCGCCTATAGCGAAATATGCTGTTCGATCAACCCTCTGGTCAGGCAGGGTGGGCCTTTAGCTCCGCGTGGTCTTGCCCGGCTCCTCGGTCATGGCGAGGTCGAGAGCACGACGGGCGAGCGCGTCGTTTTCGGCCGCTCCGAGCAGCCGAGATCGCGAGCGCCAACGAAACAAGGGAAGCCGCAACGGGCTTCATCGAAGTCCTCTCGAGTGCGCGGCGGAACGCTGCCGCGTCGGTCGGCTAATCCGCCCGAAGCCCGATCAAAGCGCGGCTCGGTTTGTTCAAAGAAAAAGGCCCGGGCGAAGGTTGCTTCGCCCGGGCCCTTGAGTTTCGCCTCTGTTGAGGAGGCGGTGAGCCTTACTGGCCGCGTTCGCCGCGCTCGACCGGCGGTGGCGGCGGAGGCGGTGGCGGAGGCGGACAGGTCGCCGTCGCCAGGATGACCGATCCATCCGGGCACGTCTGCGTCGCCGGAGGCGGCGGAGGCGGCGGGGGAGGCGGTGGCGG
>DASUIC010000128.1:0-6520 GCA_036273215.1 Sphingomicrobium sp. | reverse complement strand
GGATCACGACCGTCGGCTCGGACCAGCCGAGATGCTCGAAATGGTGATGGATCGGCGCCATCAGGAACACGCGCTTCCCGGTGCGCTTGTAGACCGCGACCTGGATCACGACCGAGAGCGCCTCGACGACGAAAATGCCGCCGACGATGGCCAGCACGAACTCGTGGTGCGTGGCGACCGCGACCGCGCCAAGCGCTCCGCCCAGCGCCAGGCTGCCCGTGTCGCCCATGAAAACCGCCGCCGGCGGTGCGTTGAACCACAGAAACGCCAGGCCCGCCCCTATGATCGCCAACAGCAGCACCGTCAGGTCACCCGCTCCGGGCACGTGAGGGATGCCGAGATAGGTCGCGAACTTCACGTTGCCGACGAGATAGGTAATCAGCAGGAAGGCGATGCTGGCGATGATCACCGGCATGGTCGCGAGCCCGTCGAGCCCATCGGTCAGGTTCACCGCATTCCCGAACGCGACGATCACGAACGCACCGAACAGGATGTAGAAATAGCCGAGGTCGGCGACCGTTTCCTTGACGAACGGCAGGTGAAGCCCGGTCCCCCCGGTCCGTACCATCAGCCATGTCGCTCCCCCGGCGATGAGGAATTCGAGCGCTAACCGCGTCTTGCCGGACAAGCCCGCGTGGTGCGCTTTCCGTACCTTGTCGTAATCGTCGAGGAACCCGATCAGCCCGAAGCCGGCCGTGACCAGCAGGCACGCCCAAACGTAGGGATTGCGGAGGTCCATCCACAGCAGGACCGAGATCGCGACCGAGGTCAGGATGAGGAGCCCGCCCATCGTCGGCGTGCCGCGTTTTGCGAGGTGGCTCTGCGGGCCGTCGGTGCGGATCGGCTGGCCCTTGCCCTGCTTGGTGCGGAGGAAGCTGATGAACTTTGGCCCGAGCAGCAGCCCGATCAGCAGCGCCGTCGCGCTAGCGGCGCCCGCGCGGAAGCTGATGTAGCGGATGAGGTTGAGGAGGCCGGGGAAGCCGAGCTGGTCGGCGATCACGTAGAGCATGCGGCGCTCCCTGCCTTGGCGGCCACTTGCTCGACGAGCTTCGAAAGCCCGACCGAATTGGACGCTTTGACCAGCACCGCATCGCCGGGGCGCAGAATACGCAGCAATGCCTCCGTAGCTTCGACAACGCTCTCGACGCGATCAGTTTGAAGCTCGGCACCGACGGCGCTGCCGAGCGGCGCCATCTCCTCGCCTATGAGGATCAGGCGATCGACGTGCGCGTCGCGCACCGCCGGAGCGAGCCCCGCGTGCAGCGCCGGACCATGCTCGCCAAGCTCGCGCATTGGGCCGAGCACGGCGATGCGCCGCGTCACATCCTGTTCCACGCCCAGGCTTTTCAGGGTCGCCGCCATCGACGCCGGATTGGCGTTGTAGCTTTCGTCAATGAGCAGCACTTCACCGCCGTCGAGGCGGATGATGTGGCGCTCGCCGCGGCCTTTGAGACCGCCGAGGTCGGCGAGCGCGAGCCCGGCGATCGCGACATCGGCGCCGACCGCCTCGACGGCCGCGAGGACCGCGAGCGCGTTGGACACCCAGTGCTCGCCGCGCTGGGAGATGGTGAAGGTCAGCTCGCGCTCGAGCAGCTCGGCGCTGATCAGGCTGCCGCCGCTTTCCGCCGAGACCGCGTGGATGGCGTGAACGTCAGCGTCGCCGCGGCCGAAGGTGACGATCCGGTCCGCGTGGCGACGGGCTGCCTTGAGCAGCCGGTCGCGATGCGGCGTGTCGTTGGGAATGATCGCGATCCCATCCGGTTCGAGGCCTTCGAAAATCTCGGCCTTGGCGTCGGCGATCGCCTCCTCGCTGCCGAGATTCTCGATGTGCGCGGGAGCGATCGCGGTAATGACAGCGACGTTCGGGCGGACCTGAGCGGTCAGCGCGCGGATTTCCCCGGCGTTGTTCATGCCCATCTCGAAGATCGCGAACTCGGCTTGGCGCGGCATCCGTGCGAGGCTCAGCGGAACGCCGGTGTGGTTGTTGTAGCTCTTGACCGAGCGATGGACCTTGCCGGGGCAATTGCGGTCGAGCGCGGCATAGAGCGCTTCCTTGGTGCTGGTCTTGCCGACCGAGCCGGTGACTCCAAGGATGGTCGCGTTGACTCGCTCGCGCGATGCCCTTCCGAGCGCCTGAAGCGCGGCGAAGGTGTTGCCGACCAGCACGTGCGGGCCTGCGACGGGCTGCGACACGATGGCGCCTGCCGCTCCGGCGGCGAAGGCTCCATCCACGAACTTGTGTCCGTCATGCACCGTGCCAGGCATGGCGACGAACAGGTCGCCCGGCTGCACCTCGCGGCTGTCGAACGTCACGCCGGTGACTTCAAAGGAAGCACTCGCCGTGCCGCCGGTCGCCGCGGCGATTTCGTCGGAGGTCCAGAGGGGGGTCACGACAGCTCCTCCCTATCGCGCAGCAATGGAGAGGGGCTGAGTATGGCACGGCCTCACGCCGCGCACTCCCGCGCCACCAGCGCGTCGTCGAAGGGAAGCACCTTGTCGCCGACGATCTGGCCGGTCTCGTGGCCCTTGCCGGCGACCAGCACGATGTCGCCTTCGCGAGCGATCCTGATCGCTTCGGCGATGGCTTCGCGGCGGCCGGCCACCTCGGTGGCGCCGGAAGCTCCGGCCATGATCGCCGAGCGGATCAGCGCCGGATTCTCACTCCGCGGATTGTCGTCGGTGACGATCACGACGTCGGACAGACGCGTTGCGGCCTCGCCCATCTGGGGCCGCTTGCCCTGATCGCGGTCGCCGCCTGCGCCGAACACGGTGATCAGCCGTCCTGTGACATGCGGCCTCAGCGCCGCGATGGCCGCTTCCAGCGCATCGGGCGTGTGGGCGTAGTCGATGTACACAGGAACGCCGCCGCGGCTGATCACCGCGCGTTCGAGCCGGCCGCGCACCGGCGCGACGCGCTGCATCGCCGAGAAGGTCGATTCCCACTTGCCTCCGGTCGCGAGCACCAGGCCGGCGGCGGTCAGCACGTTCGAGGCCTGGTAGGCGCCGATCAGCGGCAGTGCGAGGCGATAGGGCTTTCCGCCATGTTCGAGCTTGAGCGTCTGGCCGAGCGCGGTCGGAGTCTGCTCGACGAGCCGGATCGTCTCGCCCTTTCGGCCGACGGTGAGCAGCCGATGTCCGCTCGCGTTGCACCGGGCGATCACCTCATCGGACTTGGCATCGTCGGTCCAGATCACCGCCGGCCGGCCGCTCGGCAGAAGCTCTTCGAACAGCCGCATCTTGGCTTCGAAATAGGCGTGCATCGTCTGGTGATAATCGAGATGGTCGCGGCTGAAGTTGGTGAATGCGGCGGCGGCAAGGGGGACGCCTTCGCAGCGGTGCTGGTCGAGGCCGTGGCTCGACGCCTCATAAGCGACATGGCTGATGCCCATGCGCTCGAGCCCCGCCATGTTGTTGAGGAAGGTGACGATGTCGGGCGTGGTCAGGCCCGTCTTCACCTGATCGTCCGAGGTCGTGACTCCGAGCGTCCCGATCGATGCCGAACGGTGGCCCGACATGCGCCAGATCTGGCGGGTCATTTCGACCGTCGAGGTTTTCCCGTTGGTGCCCGTCACCGCGACAACCGTCTCCGGATAAGGCGCGTAGAATTTCGCCGCGAGCTCCGCGAACAGCCGCCGCGGCTCGGCGTCCGCGAGATGCGGCACGCGTTCCACCTTCGCCTGCCGCCGAGCGACGACGGCGACCGCACCGCGATCGACCGCGCTGTCGATGAAATCCTCGCCGTCGAACACCGCGCCCTTGAACGCGCCGAACACGCTTCCGCGCTCGACCTTGCGATTGTCGATCGCAAAGCCGGTCACTTCGGAATCGCTGTCGACGTCGGCGATGTCCCGCAATCTCACGCCGGTTCAGTCCTTGCTCGCGTCTTGCTTTTTCTTGGGATCCTGCACGAACGGCAGCACTTCCGCCATGTTTGGCTCGCGGTTCATGTCCGGAACCACCCCGAGCATCGGCGCGATCCGGCTGACGGTGCGGCTGACCACCGGAGCGACGTTCCAGCCGGCAGTCGTGAAGCCGTAGGTCTCGGGCGTTGCGTGGGGCGCATCGAGCATCACCACGATGACATAGCGCGGGTCGTCCATCGGGAACACACCCGCGAAGCTCGTGATGTTGATCGTCTTGCTGTAGTGGCCGTCGATGATCTTCTGCGCGGTGCCGGTCTTGCCGCCGACGCGATAGCCGGGAGCGTCGGCCTTCCGTCCGGTCCCCTTCATCACCACCAGCCGAAGCAACGAGCGCATGCGATAGCTGGTGTCGGCGCTGAACACGCGACGCCCGGGTGCAAGCGGGTGGTCGGGGCCGATCTTGAGGATGGTCGGGCGGTGATAGATGCCGCCGTCGAACAGGGTGGCGTAGCCCATCGCCAGCTGGAGCGGCGCGACCGCGATCCCCTGACCGAAGCCGATCGTCATCGTCTCGAACGGGCCCCAGCGCGAGCCCGGGGTCAGCGGGCGTCCGCGCTCCTTCAACTCGACTTCGACGCGGTCGAGGAAGCCCATCTTCTTCAGCCACGCCTTCTGCCGCTCGGTTCCGAGCTGGTCAGCGATCTGCGCCATGCCGATGTTCGAGCTCTCCATCATGATCTCGGCGACGGAGCATTGCCGGCCGAACGGGTGCGTGTCGTGAACCAGATGGCCGTAGGCGGGCAGGACCTCGGGGCAGTTGTACATCTGGCCGGGTCCTGAGACCGTTCCCGAATCCATCGCCATCGCCAACGTGAACGGCTTGAAAGTCGAGCCAAGCTCGAACACGCCGAGCGTGGCGCGATTGAACATCTGGTCGGGCGTCGCCTGCCCTGGAGCGTTCGGATTGAAGCTCGGAAGCGAAGTCATGGCGAGGATTTCGCCGGTATGGACGTCCATGACGACGCCCGCCGCGCCGAGCGCCGAGAAATGCTGGAGCGCATCGCCGAGCTCCGCCTCGAGCGCCTGCTGGATTCGGCTCGAGATCGACAGCACCAGCGGCTTTCCGCGCGTCGCCGGATCGGACAAATAAGAATCAAATGCGCGCTCGACTCCTGCGGCGCCGCGCCCGTCGATGTTGGTGAATCCGAGGACGTGCGCGGCGAGCGTGGTTTCGGGATAAAGACGGTCCGGCTCGCGATCGATCTCGAGGCCCGGCTCGCCGATCGCATTGACCGCCTCGACCAGCTCGGGCGAGGCTCGGCGGCGAAGGAAGAAGAACGGCTTACCCGAACGCAGGATCGCGAAATATTGCTCTTCGCTATGTTCCGGCATCAGCGCTGCGAGCCGGTGCGCCAGCGCGAGCTTGTCCCCGATCACCTTGTCCGGGTGAATGCCGATCGTCCACGCGTCGATGGTGCGCGCCAGGGGCTCCCCGTCGCGATCGACGACATCGCCGCGGTCGGGAACGAACGTCGTCAGGCCTTGAGCCGCGCCCGAATGATCGCCGAATGCAGCAAGCCATAAAATCCGAAGCGCGATCAGCGCGATGATTCCGGCATAGACGAGCATGCCGAACATCAGCCGCTGGTGCATGACCGCGAGCATCTGCCGCCGCTGACCGACGAGTCGGAGCCGCTCGGGCCGTGGCGCGACGAGAGCGGGCGTCGGTGCGTTCATCGGCCGGTATGCAATTCCTTGGAAGGTTTCGAAATCTTGGTCGAATGCTTGCCCGGAAGCGGAGCCAGCGGGTCGACTTTCGCAAGCTGAACCGGCTTTGTCATTGCTTTGGCCGTAACGACCGCGCGCTTATCCACCGATTTCTTTTTGGGCTTCTCGACCGCCGCCATCGCTCGGTTCGGAGCGGGCTTGGAGGCGCTGGATTTGGCGGCCGCGAGGCCCGGCTTATCCACGGACTTGCGTAGGGCCGGCTTCGCCGCCGTAACCGGCCTGTCCGTGGACTTCGTCTCGGCCGCCAGGGGCAAATTGACGGCCGTTCTTGCCGGGACCTCGCGCGTCTCGGTCTTGAGGCTCGCCTGGTGAAGCAGCGCTTCGGGGCTGCTGGCATCGGGCGCGCCGGTCTCGCTGGTACTCGCCTGCACCAGAGGCGGAGTGGGTGAAGGCGCAGGAGCGCTCGCGAGCACCACTGGCGCGTGGAACTCGACCGTCCGGTGCGGCTGGGTCAGCTTGGCGAGCTCGAACCCGCCGTCGAGGATCTGATCGGCGGCCGGCGCGGAAAGCTCGAACGCGCCCGCGTTCCACCGCTCCAGTTGCGAGAGGCGCCCGCGCGTTCCAATTTCAGTCTGGAGAAGGCGCATGTCGCGTTGCGCGAGAACGATGTTGGTTTCGACGCTCTCGAGCTGCGCCCGCTCCGAAGCGACACGAAGCGACACGAGATAGCAGCCGAGGGCCGCACCCGCGCAGCTTGCGACCATGAACAGGGACCGGAAGCTCGTCGCGCTCATTGCAGCGTTTCCTTCCATGAAGGTGCGGAAGTCCGGATCGCGCTCCTGAGGCGCGCCGAGCGCGATCGCGGATTCGCGGCGAGCTCGCGCTCCGTCGGGGAAACCGGCCTGGCGACCCGCTCGAAGCTTGGCTCC
>DASUIC010000127.1:0-13456 GCA_036273215.1 Sphingomicrobium sp. | reverse complement strand
ATGCTGCTCAACGGTGGCACACTCGACGGGGTTCGAATTCTCTCGCCGGAATCAGTCGATACTTTGCTCACGCGGGTCTGGCGCTTCGACGGCCGCAACGGCGACACGGAGAAAGGCTTCTATTGCAGCTACGGCCACGCCACGCAGAAGATCCCCACAGGAACTCCCGGCTGCGCCGACGACATGGGCACGCATGGCGCGGTGCTGGTCGGTCACGCCGGCGACGCCTACGGGATGAAAAGCGGCGTGTGGATAGACCGCGCCCGCGGCCTCGGAATCGCTTACTTTGTCACGGGGGTTCCAGCCATCGCGCCGCACGGCCCCGGCACCGCGTTCACCGCCGCCGAAACACACGCCTTCCAGAGGACCTACGCGCTCCTCCCAAAGTAGGAGAAGGACAATGCAGCTGACCTACGCCATCAAGTTCGTTTCCGACATGGATTCAGCGGTCGCATTCTACCGCGACAAGCTCGGCCTCCAGCTGAAATTCGAGTCGCCCTTCTGGAGCGAGTTCGCGACCGGAGAGACGACGCTCGCCCTGCACCCGGCGTCCGACGAAAACCGGGCCGGCGGAGTCGAGCTGGGATTTGCGGTCGACAATCTAGGCGATCTCTACGCGCGCCGCGACGAGCTCGGGATCGAGTTCACGCGCCCACCGCGCGAGGAGCACGGCACTCACCTCGCCCAGTTCCGCGACCGCGACGGCGCGCACGTGTCGGTAAGCGGATCCGCCTGAATCCTAGAAGCGCTTTGAAACGCCCGCGTACAACTCAACGTCCGGCGTCACCCGGTTCAGGCCGAAGTTTGCGCCCGCGTCGAGCTGGACGTCGTTGCTGAGCAGATAAGCCACCGAGCCGTCGGCGCTCGCCTGGCGCGTCGTGCCGCTCGGGTCCCAGTCCCACGCACGCCAGATTTCGGCCGAGAGGTTGAGCTTGGCGGTGGCCTGCCAGCCGAGGCTCGCGACCTGCTCCATCGACACATGATGGCCGCGCTCGTCGGCGTCGGCGACCCAGTCGAGCTCGGGCGTCAGGCCGATGCTGAAGGGCGACTTGCCGATGCTGTAACCGATCGGAAACAGCACGCCCCCTTCCCACTTGCCGTTGCCGAGCGAGCGCCTGGCGGTCGGCGCTTTGACGTAAGGCATGACGATGACCTGCATGGGCGCATTCGCCGATGTGACCCGCTGTTTGTAGAGAACGTCGAGATCGCCGAAGCCGCCGGCGCTCTGGTGCGATCCGCCGATGCGGCTGGTCGCCCGCTCGAACGGCGTGACCTCCAGCTCGAGGTCCGCGCTGTCGGACAGGCCGTACTTCACGATCGTCTGGCCGATCAGGAGCGAGGTGTCGCGCTCGCCGCCGCTCTTCTGCAACGTCCAGTCGGCAAAACCCGTCTCGATCTGCCAATGGCCTGCAGGCACCGTGCACGCGGACGTCGCCTTGCCCGGCCGATCCGCGCAGATCGGCGGCTGGTCCGCCGACGCGGACGACGCGACCAGTCCCAACAGGATGAGCAACGCCCCCGCCCTCATTTCATGAAGCTGTCACGGGTTGCGGGCGGACGCAAATGAACACGAGCGCACTATGGCTTCACGCAGAAGCTGTACGCCCCCTGCGTGCGATGCTCGTCGAGCGACATGGCATGCCAGATTACGCGATATTTCCCCGGCCCAAGCGGCAGGAGCGGCGCCACCATCGTCTTGCCGTCCACGACCGCGGCGCCCGCTTCGACACTGCGCCCGATAGCGTCGATTACGCTTACGCGGCTACCTTGCGCAGCGAGCTTTTCGCTGAAGATCAGGACCACCCGTGTGGGCGGCGCGTTCAAAGTCACTCCTGCACCCGGATTGCCGTGCTGCAGGAAGGCATGGGCCACCCCCGGGGTCGCGCAACAGGCGATCGCGAGCGCGAATATCGTACGCACGTTCATTTCATTGCTCCGAAAATCGGCTTTCCCAGCGAGTGCGGGAACAGGTCGTCGATGTAGAAATGGAGCTGGGCGATGAAGCCCACTCCGTGGCCGCTCTCTCGGTTCATCGGGAGGATCGCTTCCGCCGCGAGCTGGATCGATTGTCCCGACCAGATGATTCCAGGATTGATGGTGCCGGTGGTGCCGCTCCCGTCCGTTGGCGAGGAGAAGCTGAGTTCAAGGACAGGCGTGAGGTGCGATACGAAATTGCCGAAGCCCTCGTCGCGAACGTCGGTTTGAAGATAGAGCAGGCTGTATTCGATCGCTCCGCCCCACTCGATCGAGTTCGGCTCGTCACCAACGCCTGAGATCGCGTAACCGACCGTTCCCGTCACGGCGATCGGCCGCAGGTAATTGAGACTCTCCGGCAGGTCGCCGAACCCTTTCCCGAACTTCAACGTGGGCGTGTAGGTCGATCTCCGCTCTGCGACGCCCTTGCTACCGGTGCCGCCGACTTCCCATTCGAGTCCTGTGCTCAGGATGAGCTCGTGCGTCGGATTGCGATAAAGTTCGACCGAGGGAGCGAGCTCGAGATTGCCGAGCCCTTTTTCGCGCGGTTCGCCCGGCGGCCTGGCGTTTACATGGCCAATCCCGAGCTCGATCGCGAAGCCGGGCAGGATGGTCTTCGAATAATCGAAATCCAGGTCCGTCTCGTGATCGAAGGAGGTGATCGTCGGCAGCGCCAGCTCGTCGGCGGCGAACGGATCGTCGGTCGTGATCGTCGCCGGAAAGAAGCGTTGACCGACGACTCCGTGCGCCAGCCCCGATGTCGACATTCCAATCGTAAGCGAAGCAGCTAGGACGCCGATCAGCGCCCGCTTCCATATGCAATTCACGATGATGATTCCCGCCGTGGTGGGATGAGTGAACGGACGAAAGTTCCTCAGGCGGCGATTGGCGGACCCGTTGCCGGCGGGCGGTCCCGGCTCGATTGGCGTTCCGCAACACGGAATGTCCGGCCAAGCAGCAGGGCTGCCGAAAAGAGGATAGCGGCAAAGACCGGCGTCCAGTCGTTGCCGACCGCGCCGAGCGCCGCCGCCGCGGCGAAGGGACACGGTGCATGGCTGTGCTGCATGTGCCCGTGATGGTGCATTGCCGGAATCGCCAACGGCGCACTCAGCTCCGCGTCCGGGCAGGCGACGAGCGTCAGCGAGCCATGATCGAGCGCCGGCATGTAGCCGGCCGAGCCGAGCAGGCGCAGCGAGAGCATCAGCGCGAACAGCGCCCAGGCGGAACGGACCGGATTCGGGGCTGCCCTCATTTGAAGCATTGGACGCGGGTTAGGAGCGACGGGTTTCCCTGTCACCCGCTCAGGCAAGGACGGGATAATAAATCACTGCATAGGCGACCGTTTCGGCCAGCAGGACCGCAGGCGCGAGAATCTGCATCCATTTCGCCTTGATCAACAGCGGCAAGGCCGCCGGGACGAGGAAGGTGATCACCAAATTGTTCTCGTTCGCCCAGTTCTGGCTCTTCAGCTCCACGCCGGCGAGAAAGTTTTCAACGATGGAGATCAGGATGAGAACCAGCGTCGCCGCGATATAGGTCGGCCCCTCGCACGCATGGAAGTGCTTCATATCGTAGGTCTCGCCGCCTTCGAAATCGGGGCTCACCAGCGCGCACACGAAATAGTTGATGACCACGAAGAGGAAGCCGCTGGCGATCGTTCCCAGCGAAAGACTGTGCTCGGTTCGAAAATCCCACTGGCTGATCCAGTTTACGGCGAGGTTCGCCATCGCAACCAGCATCCACAGGAAATGGGGCCACGAGAAAACGAGTTCCCGCCGGTGACGGATCATCCGCGTCCACGCGAACAGCAGGTGCGTCAGCGCCAGCGTGTAGATGAACGAGAAGAACAGGATGATGAATTCGAACGGCCCCACGCGGCGATGCTAACACAAGCGCACCGCGCCGCAATTCGCCGCGACTACCGTCCCCGTTCGCCCTTGCCCGAGCCTTGCGCCCGCGCGCCGGCCGATTGCGCGCGCACCTTGGCGAATTCCGACGTCGCGTTCCATTGCGGCCATTCGCGGCTGTTCGCGAGCTTGTCGCCGATGGCGTAGAACAGCTCCGCCTCCTGCGCCGCGCCTTGAAGGTTCCAGGTGGGCGACCAGCTGTCACACGTCTGGTGGTAGCAGGTGGTGGTAAAGCTATCGAGCCAGCGCTCTCCGGCAGGACGCCCGCCGTCGACCATGTCGTACGCGCCGGCCAGCGCCATATCGAGCAGCACCGGCACTCCGCGCTTGGCGAAGGAGAAATGGTCGGCGCGGTAGAACAGCCCGCGCTCGGGATGGTTCTCGTCGGTCACATATCGTCCCTGCGCCTTGGCAGCGTCGGCAAGCAGCCGCTCCATGTCGCTGCTCTGCCCCTTGCCGACCAGCACCGCATCCTTGACCGCGCCGTTCCACTGCAGCGTATCGAATGTCAGGTTGGCGACCGTCGTCTCCATCGGAAACAATGGATGCTCGGCATAATATTCGGAGCCGAGCAGCCCTCGCTCCTCTCCCGTCCAGGCGGCGAACAGCAAGGTCCGCTGCGGTCGCGGCCCGCGCGCGAACAGTCGCGCATCCTCGAGCATCGCTGCGAGCCCGAGCGCATCGTCGGCGGCGCCCGGCCTGATCGTCCGCCCCTGCGCATCGGGAGGGCCGATGCCGTACGCATCCCAGTGGCCGCCATAGCTCACCGTCTCATTCGGATAGGTCGTGCCGGTCAGCTTTCCGAGCACATTGTGGCTGGTGATGTGCGCAACGGTCACCGGAATGTCGGCCGAGAAAGTCGCCTTGAGGTCGATCGGCCGGAACGCCGCGGTACGCGCCTGCCGCTTGACGGTCGCGTAATCATAGCCGGCGCGCTTCAGCAGCGCCGCGGCGACCGGCTGCTGGATCCAGCCGTTGAGGAGCACCGGTTGAGGCTGGCCGGCCGCCGAGGGAATCGCGTAGCTTTCGCCCGCCGGGCTCTCGACCACCTTCCACGGATAGCCCGCCCCCTCGGTCTCATGGACGACCAGTGCAGCGACCGCCCCGCGCCGCGCCGCCTCCTCATATTTGTAGGTCCAGCGGCCGTAATAGGTCATGGTCTTGCCGCCGAACTTGCCCGCGACCGGCTCGCCCGGCTGCGCCTCGAAGTCCGGGTCGTTGACCAGCATCACCGCGACCTTGCCGTGCAGGTCGACGCCCTTGAAATCGTCCCATCCGCGTTCGGGCGCGGTCACGCCGTAGCCGACGAACACCATCGGCGCGTTTGCGATCCTGACGCGGTCGACCGGCCGAACGGTGCCGAGATAGATGTCGTCGGGGAACTTGAGCGGCACCGTCTGGCCGGCTTGCTGCACCGTCACGGTCACCGGCGCCTTCAGCTGGGTGTGGATCATCGGGACCGTCTGCGTCCAGCCACCGTTCTCGCCCGCGGGCTCGAGCCCCGCCGCCTTGAACTGCTCGATCAGGTAGGGGATCGTCTTGGCCTCACCCGGGGTGCCGGGCGCGCGCCCCTGGAACACGTCGGACGCGAGCACGCGCGTGATTTCGCCCATGCGTTGCGTGCTGACGTGGGGAGCGGGCGGCGAAGCGGCGCCGATCGAAATGAGCGAAACCAAGCCCCATAGCAGCCGTGCCCTCATCGACTCACTCCCCGACACTCGCTCGACGCGCGCGTGCATCGGTTCGGATTTGCGGCAGGTCAACCAACCTTGCGCCGGGGGCCCTCAGTGAATGTCGTACAGCGCCAGGTTCATTTCCCGAACCAGCGCTCGGCGGATCGGATCGACGCAGACCGGATCGCTGTTGAATGCTCCGCGCCTGACCAGTCCCGACCGGCACCCGCGCGATCCGTCCGGAGTGTCGATCCAGTTCTTCGGCGCCTGCTGGTTCTCGTGCGCGACCTTCTGCGCTTCGAATGGGTCGACGCAAAGCCAGTCCTGCGGCCCCGCATTGCGCCACACGAATCCGGGCGGACAGAACCAGCCGCCATTCCTGTAGGCTGGCCGTCCGGCATGCTCGCCGGGTGCTGGAGCAGGAATCCCGCCCGCAGCCGTCGCTGCGAACGCGGGCGACCTCGCCGCGAGCTGCAGCGCCATTGCCGCCAACACAATCGATCTTCCCATGCGAGCCTCCTGCCGGTCCCTCTTCCGGCATTCGTTCGCGCATCAGGCTGCCCCCGGATGGTTGTGGAAAAGTGCAGGACCTTGGTTAGCGCCCGCCACTCGAAGGCTGTGTTGCAGCGCGGCAAATCCACAGCATTTTTCGTTGACGATGCATTTACCCGCTTGCGCTCGATTCAAGTTTAGGCACAATAGCTGGTAGCGCGAGAGGGGGAGCTCTCAACACCTAGTGTTTCGGTGCCGGATGACCTATATTCCGGCGACGGGCCGACTCGTCCCCGATTTCCACAGGGGACAGGTGGAAAAAGCCCCATTGAGCGCCGAGAACGGCTAGGTTGACCGGAATGGCTCCGAGTCGAACAATTGGCGAACATCGGATCCTCGACAGGACCGATGAACGACGGGGAAGAGCGATGGATTTTTCGACCGGCTCAGAAGTAACGAGCGACGACGTTTCGACCGCCGCCACAAGCTCCAAGGCGGTCCATGCGCCGAAGTTCGACGTGAAGACCGACGCGACACGCGACGACCTCCTCACCGAATTCGGCAAGGACACGCTTCGCGATCGCTACCTGCTCCCGGGCGAGAGCTACCAGGACCTGTTCGCAAGGGTCGCCGCCGCTTACGCCGACGATGAAGCGCATGCGCAGCGCGTCTATGACTATATCTCGCGCTTGTGGTTCATGCCGGCGACTCCGGTGCTGTCGAATGGCGGAACGGGGCGCGGCCTTCCGATCAGCTGCTATCTGAACAGCGTCTCCGACAGCCTCGAAGGGATCGTCGGCACCTGGAACGAGAATGTCTGGCTGGCGAGCCGCGGCGGCGGGATCGGCACCTACTGGGGCCGAGTGCGCGGGATCGGCGAGCCGGTCGGGCTCAACGGCAAGACCAGCGGAATCATCCCCTTCGTCCGGGTGATGGACAGCCTCACCCTGGCGATCAGCCAGGGGTCGCTGCGGCGGGGGTCGGCGGCCTGCTACCTCGACATCTCACACCCGGAGATCGAGGAGTTCCTCGAAATCCGCAAACCGTCGGGCGACTTCAACCGCAAGGCCTTGAACCTCCACCACGGCGTACTCGTCACCGACGAGTTCATGGAAGCCGTGCGCGAAGGTTCGGAGTTTGTGCTTCGCAGTCCCAAGGATGGGTCGGAGCGCGGCAAGGTCGATGCCCGTTCGCTGTTCCAGAAATTGGTCGAGACCCGCCTCGCGACGGGCGAGCCGTACATCATCTTCATCGACCAGGTGAACCGGTCGATGCCCAAGCATCACCGCGACCTGGGCCTCAAGGTTTCGACCTCGAACCTGTGCTCGGAAATCACGCTCCCGACCGGCAAGGACCATCTCGGCGCCGACCGAACCGCCGTGTGCTGCCTCTCCTCGCTCAACCTCGAAACCTGGGACGAGTGGAACAAGGACAAGCAGTTCATCGAGGATGTCATGCGCTTCCTCGACAACGTCCTCAGCGATTACATCGCGCGCGCGCCCGACGAGATGGCGCGCGCCAAGTACAGCGCCGAGCGCGAGCGCAGCGTCGGCCTCGGAGTCATGGGCTTCCACTCCTTCCTCCAGGCGCGCGGCCTCGGCTTCGAAGGAGCCATGGCCAAGAGCTGGAACCTCAAGATCTTCAAGCACATCCGCGCGCAGGTCGACCAGGCTTCGATGATGCTCGCAAAGGAGCGCGGCCCCTGCCCCGACGCCGCCGACATGGGCGTGATGGAGCGCTTCAGCTGCAAGATGGCGATCGCTCCGACCGCGTCGATTTCCATCATCTGCGGCGGCACCTCGGCGTGCATCGAGCCGATCCCGGCCAACATCTACACGCACAAGACGTTGTCGGGCTCCTTCTCGATCAAGAACCCGTATCTCGAAAAGCTGCTCGAGACGAAGGTCAAGGACAGCCCCAACGTGTGGAACTCGATCCTGGAGAACGGCGGGTCGGTCCAGCACTTGGATTTTCTCACCCCGGAAGAGAAGGACGTGTTCAAGACCAGCTTCGAGATCGACCAGCGCTGGCTGATCGAGCTCGCCGCCGACCGGACGCCGTTCATCGACCAGGCGCAGTCGCTCAACCTCTTCATCCCGGCCGACGTCGACAAATGGGACCTGATGATGCTCCACTTCCGCGCCTGGGAGCTCGGCATCAAGTCGCTCTATTATTTGCGCTCGAAATCGGTCCAGCGCGCCGGCTTCGCGGGCGGAGTCGAAGCCGACAACACACCTGAACTGCGCGAAATTAAGGTGCAGTCGACCACTGACTATGATGAATGTCTGGCGTGTCAGTGATCGGAGCTCGTCACCCCCGCGAAAGCGGGGGTCCAGCTTCCATCAGCACGGTATTACGGCGGTATTCCCGCTTTCGCGGGAATGACAAGGAGGGGGCAAGATGAAGCAGCTTACGGTTCGCAAATTCGCGAAGGGTGCGGGCACGGTCGTGCTCGGGCTGATCGCGCTCGATTTTGTCGCGACGGTCGCGACGCTCGCTTTGGGATGGGGGATGATCAAAGGATGAAGCTCAGGTTGGCGTTTCTTGCCTCCGCAGCATTTGCGTTCAGCGCCGCTCCGGCGCTTGCGGCTCCCGCTGGCGACACTCCGGCGCTCGAGAAGAGTTTCGACGCGCTCATCAACCCCGCCGAGCAGCAGCAGTGGCTTCAGCAGTTGTCGTCCGAGCCCAACCATGTCGGGTCGCCGCACGACAAGGCCAACGCCGAGGTGGAGCTGGCGCTGTTCAAGCAGTGGGGCTGGGATGCGCATATCGAGCAGTTCGACGTCCTCTATCCAACCCCGGTCTCGACCACGCTCGAGCTGGTCACGCCCGAGCATGTGACTCTCGGCGGGCAAGAGCCCCCGATTCCCGAGGACCCGAGTCTCACGCCGGCAAACCTAGCGAAAGCGCTTCCGCCCTATGTTGCGTATCAAGGCGACGGCGACGTCACCGCGCCTGTGGTCTACGTCAATTACGGAATGCCCGACGATTATGACGCGCTCCAGCAGCGCGGGGTCGATGTCCGCGGCAAGATCGTCATCGCACGCTACGGCGCGGGCTGGCGTGGGCTCAAGCCCAAGCTGGCGCAGGAGCATGGCGCGGTCGGCTGCCTGATCTATTCGGACCCGGCGGACGATGGTTACGCCGAGGGCGATCCCTATCCCAAGGGCGGCGCGCGTCCGCCGCACGGAGTCCAGCGCGGATCGGTCGTCGACATGACGATGTATCCAGGCGACCCGCTGACCCCCGACGTCGGCGCGGTTCCCGGAGCCAAGCGCCTGACGCGCGAAACCGCGCCGACCATCCTCAAAATCCCGACGCTTCCGATCTCCTATGCCGACGCGACCCAGATCATGGCCGGGCTTCAGGGACCGGTGGTCACCGGCAACGAGCGCGGCGCGCTTCCGATCGCCTATCACTGGGGCGGGACGGACGCCGTTTGGGTCCATCTCGCCGTCAAATCGGATTGGTCGCTGAAGCCGGCTTACGACGTCATCGCCACCCTCCACGGCGCGGTCTACCCGGACCAATGGATCGTCCGCGGCAATCACCGCGACGGCTGGGTGTTCGGCGCCGCCGACCCGCTCTCCGGCCAGGTCGCGCTGATGAACGAGGCGAAGGCGCTCGCGGCCCTCTACCATCAGGGCTGGCGGCCGGCGCGGACCATCGTCTATGCGAGCTGGGACGCGGAGGAGCCGAGCCTGCTGGGATCGACCGAATGGGCCGAGACCCACGCCGATGAGCTCAAGCGCAAGGCCCTGCTCTACATCAACACCGACAACAACGGCCGCGGCTATCTCTTCTCGGAAGGAAGCCAGGACCTTCAGAGCTTCGTCGACTCCGCCGCCGACGACGTGCTCGACCCCCAGACCGGAGTTCCGGTGTCGGAGCGGGCGCGCGCGAACATCCTAACCGAAAATTACCGCGATCCCGGCTCGGTCCGCTCCGACCTGGTCGAGGCGGCGAAGTCCAACAGCGACCTTCCGATGGGGCCGCTCGGCTCGGGTTCGGACTATTCGCCCTTCGTCCAGCACCTCGGAATCGCGTCGATCAACGTCGGCTTCGGCGGCGAGGATTTCTCGGGGGGAAGCTATCACTCCGCCTATGACACCTTCTACCACGTCATGCACTTCGACGACCCCGGCCTCGCTTATGGGGGGGCCTTGTCGAAGCTGGTCGGCCGCCTCGTGCTTCGCTCGGCCGATGCACCGCGCATCGCCGCCAACTATTCCGACTTCGCGAGCGCGGTCTCGACCTATCTCGACGAAGTGATGAAGCTCGACACCGACCAGCGCGAGAAGGACCGCGCGCTCGCCGATTTGCGCGCCGAGCACGATTTCAAGCTGGCCTCGGCGCCCTACGACCCGACCGTGGCTCCAGCGGACCGGGGGATCACTCCGCTGATCGACATGCTCCCGCTGCAGAATGCTGTCGATCATTTGAAGCGCGCGGCCAGTGATGCGGACTCGATGCTCGGCGGCGAAAGCAAGCTGCCGCCGGCAACGCAGGCTCGGATCAACGCCAGTCTCGCGAACATCGACCAGCTTCTGATCGACCCCGCGGGCCTTCCGGGCCGGCCGTGGTACAAGAATTTGATCTACGCTCCGGGCACTTTGACCGGCTATGGCGCCAAGACTCTGCCCGGTGTGCGCGAGGCGATCGAGCAGCGCCGCTGGGACGATGCGCGCACCTATGTCCAGCGCACCGCGGCGGTGATCGAGAATTACGCCAACCGCCTCGACCAGGCGGCCGCAATGGGACGAACCGCGCCGTGACGACTCCACGGATGATCGAGCTCGCGGCGGCCGTCGTGCTGCTGGCGGCGGGGGTGGTCCTCTATCGGCGCAAACCGGCCGATGGCGGCAACTACGGCAACCAGGGCGCGGTCATCCTCCTCGTCGTCTCGGCGATCATGGCGATCCACGCATTGGGCGGGCTCGATTATCATCCGGGCGCCGCCGACGCCGACATGCTCCGGCACAGGATGAGTTGATGGGCGCGATCTTCTTCGCTCTGTTCCTGGTGCCCGCGGTCGCGCTCGGCTGGCGCGTGGTCGTGTCCAAGACGCACAACTGGCCGCTGCGGATCGGCGCGGCCGCCGCGGCGATGACGACGATCGTCGGCGCCGCGGTCATCTACGACAACCTCGAAAGCTTCGAGTTCAAGGACTGGCGCTCGGATCTCGCACTGGCGGCCGCAGTTTCGGGGAGCATCTATCTTCTGGTGTGGGCGCGCCGGCGCGGCAACCGCCGCCACCGCACCATCTCGATCATCGCCGCGATTGTCGGGCTGATCCCGGCAGTGGCGACCGTCGCCACCACCTTGCTCTACCGGGTCGACCAATGAAGATCGCGCTTCCTGCCTGCCTCCACAATGCCTGCGCCGCGACGCAGGCGGGAGCAGCCCACGCCGCCGGAGCGCCAGGCTTCTGGTACGGCCTGTGGCACGGCTTCATCTTCCCGCTCGCCTGGATCGTCTCTCTCTTCACCGACAAGGTCGCGGTCTACGCCGTTCCCAACAGCGGCGGCTGGTACGATTTCGGCTTTTTTGTCGGGATTGTCTTCCTGGGAGTGGGCGCGAGGGGTGGCCACCGGATCGTGGTGCAGCGCCGATGAGCGACGACTGGATCGACGAACCCGGCGGCGACAACCGCTCGCTCGACGAGCGGCTCGCGGACATGCGCAAGCGCGAGGCCAACCAGGCGCCGCCTTACTTCTTCCCGCTGCTCGGCGGAGCCGTCGTGTGGACGATCGCGGGCCTCTGGCTGCAGCACAAGATCAACTATCCCCAAGCGTACGGCTATTCGTACACATGCGGAATTCGCGGATGCTGGGTCGCCGACCTGATCCACAGCCCGGTGCTGCTCGAGCGCCCGACCTCCTATTCGGTTGCTTTGTTCGCCTGGTACATGTCGATGGTAGCAGCGCTGGCCTGGATCATCGTCCACGCCGCGCGCCGCACACCACGTGCCAAATATCTGATGATCCTCGGAACCCTCGCGGCCGTCGTCGGCTACATGCTGACCGACCGCGCCTTCCAGCCGGCCACGTGGAACTCATGACCGGCCATCGCGACAATTCGGCCTTCGATCCGAACGGCGTCGACAAGCGGGCGCCGCTTCGGCCGTTCACCCCGACCCAGTGGATCGGCCTCGCCTTCCTCCTGCTCGGGGCGGTGTCGATCGTGATCTACCTGCTCGGGCGCATCGGCGTGATCCCGAAGATTGTTGACGACGAGTTGCCGTTCGTCAGCTTCATGCCGCTCGGCGCAGTGCTGATGAACTCGCGCCGCCAAACGGCTCCCTGCGATCCGCAGGTCCTGAGGGGCCGCAGGATCATGGTGATCGTCCTCGCACTTCTCGCGGCGATAGGCGGCGCCGTCCTCGCCTTCCTGCTTGCGAAGGGGAGCTGAAATGCCCGGCGCACGCTTATTGCTGACGAGCCGCGGAGCGGCTCAACCGCTGCTTTACCACACGAAGGCACGATGGAGAGAAATTAAGGCACGAAGGAGTCACAGTCGATCTTCGTGGCTTCACTTCTTCTTCGTGCCTTCGTGTGGACCCACTTTTCTTGGAACGCCGAGTTAGGGAGTAACCGATATGCCTCTGTTGGAAGCCCGCAAGCAGTACAAGCCGTTCGAATATCCGTGGGCGTTCGAATATTGGAAGCGCCAGCAGCAGATCCACTGGATGCCCGAGGAGGTGCCGCTCGGCGAGGATTGCCGCGATTGGGCGCAGAAATTGACGCCCCACGAGCGCAACCTTTTGACGCAGATCTTCCGCTTCTTCACCCAGGCCGACGTCGAGGTGCAGGACTGCTACCACGACAAATACGGCCGCGTGTTCAGGCCGACCGAGATCAAGATGATGCTGACCGCCTTCTCCAACATGGAGACGGTGCACATCGCGGACTACAGCCACCTCCTCGACACGATCGGCATGCCCGAGAGCGAGTACAGCGCCTTCCTCCAGTACAAGGAGATGAAGGACAAGCACGATTACCTGCAGCAGTTCGGAGTCGATACGGACGAGGACATCGCCAAGACGCTAGCGATGTTCGGCGGCTTCACCGAGGGGCTCCAGCTGTTCGGCAGCTTCGCGATGCTGATGAACTTCCCGCGCTTCAACAAGATGAAGGGCATGGGCCAGATCATCAGCTGGTCGATCCGCGACGAGAGCCTCCACTGCGAAGGCATCATCCGCCTGTTCCACGCGTTCGTGAAGGAACGCGACTGCCTGACCAGGTCGGTCAAGGACGACATCGTCGACCAGTGCCAGAAAACGGTGCGGCTCGAGGATGCGTTCATCGACCTCGCGTTCGAGATGGGGCCGGTCAACGGCATGGATGCCAAGGGCATCAAGAAGTACATCCGCTACCTCGCCGACTGGCGGTTGGGTCAGCTCGGCTTCGC
>DASUIC010000126.1:0-3993 GCA_036273215.1 Sphingomicrobium sp. | reverse complement strand
GCCGTGGCCGCCGTAGAAGCCATGGTCGACGCTGAACATATGCATCGACCCGCCCTTGCCGTGCGATATTCCCGCCTCGCGCCCGGTCAACTCCGCCATGATCAGCTTCGGGTCGATCCCGTAGGCAAGCATATGGCCGTGGTCGCGATAGCCGGTGATGACGCTGTCCTTGCCGACGGTCAGCGCCGACTGAAGCCCGACCGCGACCGCTTCCTGCCCGATGTAGAGGTGGCAGAAGCCGCCGATCAGCCCGAGGCCATAGAGCTGGCTCGCGCGCTCCTCGAAGCGGCGGATCAGCAGCATCTCGCGATAGAGCTTCAGGACCTCGTCCTTCGACGCCTTGTAGCGCTTGGGTTCGGGAAGGCGTGGGATGTCGGGCGCCTGCGTCTCGGGAACGGCGGATTTCTTGGCGGAACGCGCCACGGCTGTCTCTCTCAATGACTGAAGCGGGGCCGCTATAAGAGGCGCGCCGGAATGCGGCAACCATTCCTCCCCGGAACGGGGAGGGGAAACATCCGAAGGATGGCGGTGGGGCCGAACGCGCGGAATCGGTCCCTCCGTCAGCTTTTCGAGCCGCCACCTCCCCGTTCCGGGGAGGATTAGTTGAGCGGGACGATCACCTCGTCGGGTCGGACTAGGCCGAGCCGCTTGCGTACCAGCTCGTCGGCCATGTCGGGGTCGGCTTTGTTGGGATCGAGCAATTGCGCGCGATGCTTGAGCTCGGCGCGCTGCTGCTGGAGCTGCGCAAGCTCGGCCTGACGTTGCTCGAGCGCCCGGTGATAGCCGCCCCAGGCGAGAATTCCGTTGGGGCCGGCAATCGCATGGCCGGCGAACGTCCCGACGATGATCAGCGCAAGCGCGGGCGCCGCCGACCGGCGGATCAAGCTCAGGCTCTTCGACGCTCCCCCCATGACGCGATGAAAGAATCACGAGCGAGTCCGCAAAGCAAGCGAAAAGAATGATTTGGTGGAGAAAGCGGGGATAAAGTTGTGGAAGGAATTAATCCCTCCCCCTCAGGGGGAGGTGTCACGCGCAGCGTGACGGAGGGGGTGTGTTCGCTTCCAAGATGATGTGCTGGATAACACCTTCGAGATTGTGCAGTACATCCGAAGCGGCAATGCGGACCGTCCGAACACCCTGAGCGGCGAGCCAGCGGTCACGCTGCTCGTCCCGCGCTGCGCTGAAGTCGTGGCTCTGCCCGTCAATCTGGATGCACAGGTTGGCCTCATGACAATAAAAATCGAGAACGTAAGGCCCCGCCGGGTGCTGCTTGCGAAAGCGAAGGCCTGTCTGCTTGCGCCGCAACTCACGCCACAGGACGCGCTCCGGCAGTGACATGGTCGCGCGCAACGCTCGTGCGCGTTTCTTCGTCTGTTCCGGCCCTGTGAGCTTCACACCCCCTCCGTCAGTCCCGCTACGCGGGCCTGCCACCTCCGCCTGAGGGGGAGGGGCCAGGTCTATACGCCTTCAACGCTCCTCGCCCGGCGTATCGCGCGCTTTCGCCCAGCTCCTCCTCGATCCGCAGCAGCTGATTGTACTTCGCCGTCCGGTCGGATCGGGCAAGGCTCCCCGTCTTGATCTGCCCGCAGCTGAGCGCGACCGCCAGATCGGCGATGGTCGAATCCTCCGTCTCGCCCGAGCGGTGCGACATGACCGCGGTGTAGGCGTTGGTCTGAGCGAGCCGCACCGCGTCGATCGTCTCGGTCAGGGTCCCGATCTGGTTGACCTTGATCAGGATCGAATTGGCGATTCCGTGATCGATTCCCCACTGCAGCCGCTTGACGTTGGTGACGAACGCATCGTCGCCGACCAGCTGGATGCGGTCGCCGAGCTTTTCGGTGAGGATCTTCCACCCCTCCGCGTCGTCCTCGGCCATGCCATCCTCGATCGAAGCGATCGGATAGTCGGACGCGAGCGTCACGTAATAATCCGCCATCTCGGCGGGCGTCAGGCTCTTCCCCTCGCCTTTCAGTGCATAGCGGCCGTCCTTGAAGAACTCGCTCGCCGCCGGGTCCATCGCCAGGAGGACGTGGTCACCGAGCTTGTACCCGGCCGAGCTCACTGCCTTGTCGATGAAGTCGAGCGCCTGGCGCGGCGTGTCGATCGCCGGCGCGAATCCGCCCTCATCGCCGACGGATGTCGATAGTCCGGCTGAATGGAGTGCGCTCTTCAGCGCGTGGAAAATCTCCGCCCCGCAGCGCAGCGCCTCGGCAAAGGTTGGAGCGCCGACCGGCATGACCATGAATTCCTGGAAATCCAGCGCATTGTCCGCGTGCACGCCGCCATTGAGGATGTTCATCATCGGCACCGGCAGGAGGTTGGCGTCGACCCCCCCGACGTAGCGGAACAGCGGCAGCCCGCGCGCGTCCGCCGCGGCTTTCGCTGTCGCCAGGCTCACGCCCAGGATCGCGTTGGCACCCAACCGCCCCTTATTCTCGGTGCCGTCCAACGCGATCATCTCGGCGTCGATCGCCGCCTGCTCCTCCGCGTCCATCCCGGACACCGCTTGCGCGATCTCGCCATTCACCGCCTCGACCGCTTTCCCGACGCCCTTCCCGCCCCAGCAGCTCTTGTCGCCGTCCCTCAGCTCGACCGCCTCGTGAGCGCCCGTCGAAGCTCCCGACGGAACCGCCGCCCGGCCCATGCTCCCGTCCTCGAGCGTGACGTCGACCTCGACCGTCGGATTGCCCCGGCTGTCGAGGATCTGGCGGGCGTGGATGTCGACGATCGCGGTCAATGGCTTTCCTTCTTGCGCAGGCGTAACAATATCGGGGGTTCGCCTGGCGCTATAGGCCGAGCGCCGGAGCGTGCAACTTTCGGTCTTGCGACCGGAACGAGCCGCCACGCTAACGGGTTGGAGTCGGCAAAGGAGGAACTCGCGCAATGGAACCCACTGCTGACCAGAATGAAACCGCTTTGCCCGACGGAACCGACCAGGTGATCGAAGGCGCGTCACGCAACGACGGCGGCACCGTGACTGCCGACACCGCGCTCGTCACCGAACGCGAAGTCCGCGCCCCCCAAGGCGACGCCGAACGGCCGGTGACAGGCAGCGGAAGCGCCGAGGGCGGCCTCGCCGAGCGCTTCCGCAGCGGCCGCGAACGGCTCGCCAACCAGGCGGGCGACAGGGCGCGCGGCCTCGTCAGCCAGGGCCTCGAGCGCACGTCGGAAGCGCTCGCCAACGTCTCCAAGATGATCGGCGACACCGCCGAGGGGATCGATGAGCGGCTCGGGCAGGACTATGGCGATTATGCGCGCCGCACTGCCGGCGCGATCGAGAATGTCGCCAACACCATTGCCTCGAAGGACCCGGACGAGCTGATCGACGACACGCGCAATTTCGTCCGGGACAGCCCCGGCATTGCGCTTGCCGGAGCGGCGGTGGTGGGCTTCGTCATCGCCCGGCTGCTGAAGAGCGGGCTCGCGCGCAGCGACGACGACGAAGACGAGGATTGATGCTCAAGCCCGCCGAGCCCGGACCGCCCCCGCCCGAACGGCCGATCGGTGAGCTCGTCCATGAGCTGATCGAGGAGGGCAAAGCTTACGCCCAGGCCGAGCTCGGCCTCTACAAGGCGATCGCCAGCGCCAAGGCGAAGGCGCTCGTCATTCCCGCGGCGCTGTTCGTGGTGGCGTTCATTCTCGCGCTCGCCGCGGTCGTGGCGCTTGCGGTCGGCGTGGTGATCGCACTGGCCAAGTTCCTCGGGCCGTTGCTTGCCGGGTTCGTCGGTCTCTTGATCTTCGCCGGGCTGGCGGGGCTGCTCGGCTGGATCGGCGCCGAGCGGGTGAGGCGCGTCCTGTGAGCGAGGATCCGCAGATCGCCGCCGCGAAGCTCGACGTCGAGCGCAAGCGCGCCCGAGTGATGGCGACCGCGCAGTCGCTGCAGGAGCGGCTCAGCCCGGGCGTACTTGCGCGCGGCGCGTGGGAAGGCGCCAAGGACAAGGGCGCGAACCTCGCCGAGGAAGCGGTCGATGCAGTTCGCGCACGGCCGCTCGC
>DASUIC010000125.1:0-11095 GCA_036273215.1 Sphingomicrobium sp. | reverse complement strand
CGTGTTCACGCCAGTCGTGCGCGGGTCTTGCCAGATGGCCATATCGTCTCCTTTGCGTGGGGGCGAATGTGCCCCCTGCTTGATGAATATATCGTGGATGCGCGGGGGGACTTCAAGCAAATCCCGACAATGCGTCCCCCTGAGGAACAGCGAGAGGGCTGGCCTGATGCGGCCCCCGACCTATATTCGCCGCCATCATGGCCAGAAACGCGATCCTTCCCGCCGTCACCATCGTCATAGAATGGGAGAATGCGATCGACGTCGAGGACAAGTGGACCAGCGCGGCCATGGCTGCGCTTCAGCGGGAGATCGCCGATGTGGCGCCGAAAATGGCCGCGAAGCCGCGGATCATGTATCTTTACAACCGGAACGCGGTCGATCCGGCGGTAATCGAGCGGGCGCTCGCCACGACCGCGCCGAAGCTGAAGGACCTCGCCGATCTCGAGATCGTGCCGACCGACGGCCTCACCTATTACAAGCTCAAGAATTACGGCATCAGCCGGTCGAACACCGATCTCTCGATCATGCTCGACAGCGACGCCGCGCCGCAGCCCGGCTGGCTCGAGAACCTGATCAAGCCCTTCGCCGACAAGGAGATCATGGCCGTCGGCGGCTTTACCGTGCTGGGCTACGACGATCTCCTCTCGAAGACCTTCGCGCTCAGCTGGATTTTCGACCTTCGGGAGGAGCGCACCAAGACGGTCAACCGCGAAAAAATCCATGCGAACAATTGTGCGGTTCGAACCGATTTCTTCCGCAACAATCCGTTTCCCGACCTGCCTGCGTTCAAGAAGCAGTGCGGTTTCTGGCTCCGGGATCTGACGGCGAGGGGCTACAAATACACGCGTACCGCCGACGCGATGACCGTCCACGCGCCGCATCCCGGCTACAGGTTCCTCGTGTGGCGCGCATGGACGATGGGAACCGACCGCGACTACCAGGCTTTCCAGACCGCGACCCGCTCGCGCATCGGACGCGTCGGCTTCGCCTTCAAATTCTTCGGCGGCAAGGTCGGCAAGAGCTGGTGGCGCATCTGGACCAGGGGCCGGAATGTCCACCTGCCAGTCTGGCAGCGCCCCGCCGCCATGGCGATCATCTTCGGATTTTATGGCCTCGGCCTCGTCGGAGAGATCGGAAGCGCCCTCACCCGAAGCTTCGAGCCGCTGCCGAAGCCGCAAAAGGTCGATCACTCCCGCGCGACGGCAACCAAAGCCGCGGCGGCCTAACGCAGAAAGTCACTAGGACGCACCTCTGACTTCGGCTAAATCGTCGCTGCACGTGCGGTAGAGGGGCAGCATGGCGACGACGATCACAGCTGCAGGGCAGCTGCATTCTCCCAAGCCATTCGGCCGGCGGCATCCTTCCGACTACAATTTCGTCATTACCTACGTCGTCCTCATCTGGCTCGCGGTGCTGGCGGGCTTCGTTCCGGACGTCATTCGTCACTTGCGGAGCCACTCCGCACCCTATCCGATCGCCGTGCACGTGCATGCGGTTGTTTCGATTGGCTGGCTCGCGCTTCTGACCGGCCAGACGCTCCTCGTTCGCAACCGCAACGTTCGGCTGCACCGCGAAATTGGGGTCGGCGGTGGTGTTCTTGCGATACTCGTCGTCTTGGTTGGATGTTGGGCGGCAATGGACGTTGCGAGTGTCGAGCTCGGGACTCCGAAGAGCCGCCCTCAGTTCCTGGCGATCGAACTCAGCAACGTCATCGAGTTTGCAGCCCTCGCGGCAGCGGCGATCAGCGCGCGCAAGCAGCCGTCGGCGCACAAGCGGCTGATCCTTCTCGCGACGCTCAGCCTGACGCCCGCCGCATTCAATCGCGCGATCGGAGTACCCTTCCTCCACCCGCTGCTCGGCAACGGGGCATGGCAGACATTCATTGGCGTTTTCGCGGCGACCGATCTGATGGTGCTCGGAATCGGCGCTTACGACTGGCTGACGCGCCGCCGAATCCATCCCGCTTGGGCATTTGGCGCAACGTGGATCGTGGTCGCACAACTGGCCGCCTCCTGGCTCGACTACAATCCTGCCTGGAAGATGATCGCTACGTCGCTCGTCCGTGCGTGGTGATCGCTAGGCTGCCGACTCCGCTCGCTCGCGGAGATAAGCCGCGGCGGCGAGGTCCTGTGCGACGTGGCCGAGGGATTTGTATATCGTAATCTGCTCGTCGCTTTGGCGGCCCGGCACACGTCCGGCGAGCACCTCGCCGATTTCGGCCACGACATGCGTATCGTCGACCAGCCCCGCCTCGCGAGCCACCGCCAGCTCCGAGCCTTGGGCGAGGACGCCAGGGCGATAATCGGCGATGTAGCGGGCCTTCGCGACAAGCGTGGAATCGACTTCGACTGGCCCCAAAAGGCTCGACCCGACGAGATTGACATGAGTCCCCGGCCTGACCCATTCGCCGAGCACGACCGGTTCGCGCGACGACGTCACCATACAGATGACGTCAGAGCGCTCGGCGGCTTCGCGGGCGTCTGACACAGGCGTGATCGGCCGCCCTACTTCGCCGCTCATCCGCTCGGCGAACGCGCGGGTCTTTTCCGCCGATCGGCCCCACAGCAGGATTTCGCGGAAATTCCGCACAAGCGGCACGGCATGGAGGTGCGCCTCGGCCTGCACCCCGGTCCCGAAGATCGCGAGCACGTCCGCGTCCCCGCGGGCCAGTGCATCGGTCGCGACCGCGGTGGCGCAACCGGTGCGGATTTTGGTGATCGGCTCCGCATCGGCGATGCAGCTCACCGCCCCGGTCTCCCCGTCGAAGGCCAGCACTACGCCCTGATGCCGGGTGCAGCCGGGCCGCTCGCGATCGGGGAAGACGCTGACGATCTTGGCGCCGAACGTGGACAGCGCCTGCAGCTCGCCGGGCATGGTCCCGAACATCTCGTTCCTGCCGACCGTGAAGATCTGCCGGAGCGGCTGCGGTCGTTCGCCGCTGGAGAGAGCGATCATCGCTCGCCGAACCGCCTCGATGCAGCCGGGATAATCGAGCAGCCGCTCCACCTCGGCGGCATCGTATAGCGCGATTGTCATCATGAACGGCATTGCCCGCTCTTGCGCCGAGTGCAAGACTGAGCGTCATGGGGGCGGTTTCGGAACGATCGCCATTTGAGCGCGCGATCCGCGTTGCGCTTCTGGCGCTTGCGGCATTGCTGCTTCTCATGCCCAACGCGGCGGCCGCCGCGCAGCCGTCACGGATCGTGGCCGTCGGAGACCTTCACGGCGATTATTCGGCCTGGCTCGACATCGCCCGCAACGCCGGACTGATCGACGCGCGCGGGCACTGGAGCGGTGGAAAGACCACGCTCGTGCAGCTCGGCGACGTGCTCGACCGCGAGCCGGATTCGCTGAAGATCGTCCGCAGCCTGCAGCAGCTGCAAAGAGAAGGGCCGCGCGCCGGCGGCAAGGTCGTCGTCGTGCTCGGCAACCATGAGGCGATGAACCTGCTGGGCGACTTCCGTTACACGACGCCGGGAGAATTCGCCGCATTCGCCACGCCCAATTCGGCCGCCCTTCGCGACCGCGTTTACGACCAGAACCGCGCGGCAATCGAAGCCGCTGCGCGCGCGACCAACCCCGCCGTGACCCCGCAGCAAGTCCGCGACAGCTGGATGGCGGCGCATCCACTCGGTTGGCTCGAGCACAAGCTCGCGTGGAGCGCATCGGGCGAGCTCGGCAAATGGGCGACGCGCAATCCGGCCGTCGTCGAGATCGGCGGCATCTTGTTCGTCCACGGCGGGATCAGCGCCGAATATGCCAAGCTATCGATCGACGAGATCGATCGCCGCGTGGAGATTGCGATGGCGAAAGGCGACGACAGCAATTCGTCGATCCTCGACGATCCGCTCGGTCCGCTCTGGTATCGGGGCCTCGTCATGATCGACCGCGACGCGGAGGCGGAGCGCGCGACGATGCATTCGCCGCACCTGCAGCCGGAACAGGAGCTCGGCGTCGTGCTCGCCGCGTTCGGCGCGCAGCGGATGGTCGTCGGTCACACACCCGATCTCAAGGGCATCGAGATCCTCGATGGCGGGCGGCTCGCACGCATCGATACCGGCAATTCGCGTTATTATGACGGGCCGCTCACCTGGCTTGAAATCACCGGCGGGAAGATGATCCCGCACACCGTGGAAAGGTCCGCGCAATGAGGGGGATTGCAGCATTTGCCGCAGCCTGGCTGTTTGTCCTGGCAGCGCCGCTCGCAGCGCAGCAGCCGAAGCCTCTGTTCGCCGGGTCCGACCCGATCCACATCGTCATCCAGGCACCGCTCGGAACGCTGATCCACAACCGACAATCGACCGCGGTGGTCAGCGGAACCTTGACCGATCCAGGCGGCCAGACTCTCCCGATCGCATTGTCGCTGCGCGGGATCACACGCCGCTCGACCGATACCTGTGACTTCCCGCCGCTGCGCGTGTCCTTCGCGGGGCACCCGCCCGCGACATCTTTGTTCGCCGGTCAGTCGAAGCTCAAGCTCGTCACCCACTGCCGCAATTCGCCGGCGTTCCAGCAATATCTGCTGCTCGAATATGCAGCGTACAAAATGTACAATGTGCTGACTCCGCACAGCTTCCGCGTGCGGCTCGCGGACGTCGATTATCGGGATGAGAACGGCCGACCGATCATTTCGCGTCTTGGCTATTTCCTCGAAGACCTGAAGGACGTCGCGCATCGCAACGGGATGAAGCCGACCCACGCGCCGCAGTTCATCCCCGTCGCGGACCTCAGCGCGCCCGACGCGGCGCGTTACGCTTTGTTCGAGCACATGATCGCCAACCACGACTGGTCGATGCGCGCGGGCCCGGCGGGCAAGGACTGCTGCCATAATGCCGAGCTGATGGGTCCGCTTGCGCCGGGGGCAACGGTGGTCGTGCCCTACGATTTCGATTTCTCCGGCTTCGTCGATGCGCCGTACGCCACCCCGCCCGACCAGCTCCACATCGCCTCGGTGCGCCAGCGCGTCTATCGCGGCTATTGCGCCCACAATGCCGACGTGATCGCCGCCGCCCGGCAGATACGCGAAGACCGCCCGCAACTCATCGCCGCGATCACGAGCACGCCCGGGCTCGAGCCGCAGACCCAGGCGCGCGCGATCGCCTTTCTCGATCGCTTCTTCGCCGACATTTCCTCAGATCAGAGCGTAACGACGAAAGTCACAAACCGCTGCGTCACTTAGCTTTCTTGTCCGGCTCGGGCGGCGCGGCGCGGTCGACGCCGTCATAGTCGGCGAGGAAGCGCTTCATGCCTTCGCGCTCGCCATATTCGGTGATCCACAGGATCGCGAAACAGTAATTGAAGAAGATGCTGATCACCCCGGCGAGCTCGATCGCCCCAATGCCGGCCGACAGGCCGACGCCGACAGCGAGGAGGATGAACAAAGCGTCGCCCGAGCTTTTGAGCGAGTTTCGGAACCGCACCGCGCCGGCGATCCCCGCTAGCGAGAAGGCGAGCGCGAGGCTGTTCTGGACGATGATGACGATTCCCGTGACGACCATCGGCAGGACGATGATCGTGTTGACCAGGCTCTGGTCATATTCGTGGCCGCCGCGCACCGCCATGTAGGTCCAGCTGATCGGGAGCGAGACGAGGATGGCGGCGATGATCGCGACCACCAGCCAGAAGATGCTTTCGCCCAGATTTGCGACGTGCGCCGCCCGCACGGCCTCGCTCGCATGGAGCGGGTTCTTGGCCGGCTGGCTGATCAGCTGCTCGACTCCGCCGAGCGGAAGATAGCCGCGAAGCTCCGGCCAGAACTTGAGCGCGACGAACAGGACGAGCCCAATCACGACGTAATAAACAGTGAGCTCGATCAGAAGCTTGGATGCACGCATTCTTGTCCCCCCGTTCAAATGCTCATGCGTCGGTCCATTCGTGCCGCACCCCCTCCTCCTTCGCACCGATCGGATAAGCGGCGATCGGGTGAAGCACGCCGTAGCGCTCCTTCAGCGGCGGATTGGCGAGCGGCGGCCAGATGATCTCGGATAGCGGCAGCTCGGTGTCGGGCACCCGGTCGAGCAGGTCGCGAAGCAGAGTCAGTCGGCCGAGCGGCTGGTCGTTGAAATCGATCAGAGTCCATGGCGCGAAGTCGGTGTGGGTCGCCGACAGCATCAGCTCGCGCGCCTCGGTGTAATCGTCGTAATGCTTGCGCGCTTCGATATCGATCGGCGACAGCTTCCACCGTTTCATCGGGTTGTTGAGCCGGTTCTCGAACCGGTGCTCCTGCACCTCCTGGTCGCAGCACAGCCAGTATTTGAACAGCAGCATGCCGTCGTCGACCAGGTGCCGCTCGAACTGCGGCGTGGCGTTGAGGAAGTCCTGCACTTCGTCAGACGTGCAGAATCCCATCACCCGCTCGACCCCCGCGCGGTTGTACCAGCTACGGTCGAACAGGACGATCTCGCCACGCGCGGGCAGATGCTCGATGTAGCGCTGAAAATACCATTGGGTTCGCTCGCGCTCGCTCGGGCTCGGGAGCGCGACGACCCGGCACTGGCGCGGGTTCAACAGCCGGGCGATCATGTCGATCGAACCGCCCTTGCCCGCGGTGTCGCGGCCTTCGAGGATCACGACCATCCGCTGATCGGTTTCGGAGACCCAGCGCGCCATCGCGCTCAGCTCCTTGCCCATCGGCTTCAGGAGCTCGAGATACTCCTGCTCGGTCAGTCTGCTCGTGCCGCTCATCAGCCCCCCTTGCGACACGAATGTTGTGGCACGCGACAAGCGCGAATGGAACTCCCCGCGAACAGCGCAGTAACATCCGCGAATGCGCTGGATCGACCAATTGCTTCGGCCTCCGCTCACCGGGCTGCACCATTTGCTCAAGCTGAAGTGGTTCATGCGCCGGCCGCGTACGTTCGGAGCCCACGCGCTTGCGCTCACGCCGACAGGCACGATCATCTTGGTGAAGCTTCGCTACGCGCCTGGATGGCGGCTGCCGGGAGGAGGCAGGCGGAAGAATGAAGAACCGCGCGACGCCGTTCTGCGCGAGCTTCGCGAAGAGATCGGAATGACCGCGCACGGCCGAGTGAGCCTCGCCTGCGAGCTCGACGAAAGGGTCGATTTCAAACGCGATCTCGCCGCGCTCTTCATCGTCGAGGACGTGCGCTACGCCCCCGCCTGGTCGTGGGAAGTCGAGCAGGTGGTGGAAGCCGACCTTCAGTCGCTCCCCTCGGAAATGTCCCCACGCGCGCTGCGCTGGATCGAAGCCATGCGCGGCCAAACAGGGTAGGCTGATGCACCGATTGTTCGTCGCCATCAGGCCGCCCGAGCCCGTCCGCGATCTGCTGATCGATGCGATGGACGATGGCGCGGATTTCCGATGGCAGAACGACGGGCAGCTGCACTTGACGTTGCGTTTCATCGGGGAGGTCGAGCGGCCGCTCGCCGAAGATATCGCGTCCGCGCTCGCAACAATCCGTGCCGCACCGTTCGAGTTGCGCGTCAGCGGCGTGGGGCGCTTCGATCAGCGCAACTCAGGCGCGCTCTGGGCGGCCATCGAACCGAAGGCGCCGGTCGCCGCGCTCGCGGCGAAGGTGGAGCGCGCGTGCCAGTCCGTCGGCCTCGAACCGGAGCGCCGCGCCTTTCACCCGCACATCACTTTGGCGCGGTGGAAAGGCCGGCGCACCCGCGAGGTTCACGACTTCCTCGAACACGCCCGCGGCCTTTCGTCGGAGCCGTTCAGGGTCGACCGTTTCATCCTGTTCGAAAGCCGCCTCTCGCGCCACGGGGCGCATTACGAGGAGGTGGCGAGCTACCCGCTTTGCTAGCTCCTCGTTCGCCTCGAGCGCCATAAACATTGGCTTTCCGGCGCGGCGATGAACCAGGCAGCGCTCGTCAGGCGTCGAGAAAATCGCTCGCCTTCGGCCAGCCCTCGAACAACGCCCCGCGGCTGTTCACTTCGACAAGGCGCTTCATCTCTTTCGCGCAGGCGTCGAGATCGTCCTTCAGCATTTGCACGGCGGCGTCGATCTGACCGTCGGTCATGCAATAGCCGGTGAGTTCACGAGCCCGCGCCATCACCCGTGCGCCGTAGATGCTGTGCTCAACGTGGAATTTGCCGAGAATGCCGCTCATAGCCGCCTCCATGCTCCGGTCGGAATAGCATGGATTCCGGTACATTTACCACGAAGCAGCGTTGTCTCAGTCGGAAGCCTCAGGGCCCGTTTGGGTCATACGGGTGCTCGGGAGGCGTGCACTCGCGCAGCGCTTTGGTTTGTATGCTGCGCAGGTCGCTGACCCAGCACTGGTCCAGCACGGAGCAGTAACAGACGCGGAAGCTGATGTTTGTGAGCACTTGGTAAGTGCGGAGGCGATCAGTCACCGCAGGCGCGGACGTTGACGGCGTTACACGAAGGACCACGTCATCCTCCGCGGCCCTCAGCACGTTTCCCGTTCTCGATCGCGGTATAGAGCGACACCGCCGAAATGAAGATCGCGGCGATCGGCGCCGGAGTGACGTCGCCCCGCGGCGGTTTCGACGGGAACGTCGCTCATCTCCGGTTAGCGCGCCGACGCTGTCGTTTGCGCGCTGCCCTTCAGATATTTGTCGAACCAGTCGACCATCCGCTGCAATGAATCCTGCTGGTGCTCGCGCTTGAAGAAGCCATGTCCCTCCTCGGGGTAAAACACCGAATCGACCGTGTTGCCCTTCTTCCTGAGCGCTTCGACGACCTGTTTCGCCTGGCCCGGCGGAACGCGGATATCGTTATCGCCCTGCTGCACCAGCAGCGGCGCCTTGACAGCATCGATGTAGGTCAGCGGCGACGTGGCGTCATAGACTTTCGGATACTGGTCCGGGCTTCCGAGCAGCGACTTTTGATAGGCTTGCAGAAGCGCATCCTCATGCTGCCACATCGTGCGCCAGTCGATGATCCCGAACAGGTCGACCGCCGCGGCGAACTCATTCGGCGCGCGGCCGATCGCCATCAGGGTCATGAAGCCGCCGTACGAGCCGCCGAAGATTCCGACGCGCCTGCCGTCGACATAGCCGCTGTCGACCAGGAACTGCTTGGCCGCGATCTCGTCCTTGAGGTCGCCGCCTCCGAGATCCTGGTAATTCGCCTTCTGGAACGCGAGCCCGTAGCCGGTCGAGCCGCGCGGGTTGGGCTGGATCACGACATAGCCGCGGCTCGCGAGCGCCGTCGCATAGCGGTTGAAGCCGTCAGTGGTCTGGCCGGTCGGGCCGCCGTGCGGCATCACCACCGCGGGGTTGCCGCCGTCGCGCTTCAGGTTGAACGGCATGGTGACGATCGCGCTGACCAGCGTCCCGTCATAGCTTCTGTAGGTGACGATGCGCGACTTGGGCAGATGCTCGGGAGCGAGGCTCGCCATCGCCAGATGCGTCAGCTGGGCCATCCTGCCCGTACCGACGTCGAACGACTCGAGCTCGCCCGGCGTGTCCGCGCCCGAGTGAACAACCATCAGCCGCCGCGAATCGGGCGTGAACGGCTGAGTGCCGATGGTCCCGTTCACTCCCGGCGGCATGTCGAGAGGATGTTCGGCCAAGCTGGCGAGATCGACCAGCTCGAGCGTCTGCCGCCCGTCGTCGCCGGTTTGCACGACCATCGAGCGCCCGTCCGGGCTGATCGCGCCACTCGACTGCTCCCACGGCGTGGGCTTGAGGGCGCGGATCGCGCCCGTGGCGGGAACGTAGACGACGGCGTGAGGCTGCTTGGTGCCTTCGTTCGTCGTTATCGCAATCAGCGAACCGTCGCGGGTCGCGTCCGAGGCGGAGTAAGCGACGTCCGGCTTGCCCAGCAGCTTCGTCGCCTTGCCCGTTGCCGCGTCGACCTTCCAGACTTCGCCCACAGAGCCATCGGCGAAGCTGCGGTTGGCGATCAGCGTGCGGCCGCCATCGGTCCACGCAACCGCGCTCCAGCGCCACTGCGGGTCCGCCTCCCGGGTGAGTGCTCGCACCTGGCCCGTCGCCATGTCCATGATGGCAAGATTGACCTGGCCCTGACCGCTTTGCTTCGTCGACAGCGCCATAGCGCGCCCGTCGGGGCTGATGAGCAGCGAGTCCTCGCGCACGTCCGGAGTATTCGTGAGATTCGTCGGCTCGCCCCCCGCCGTCGCGACCGCATAGACATCGTATTGCTCGTTCCCGCCTTTGTCCTGGACGTAATAGAGCGTCTTGCCGTCGGGCGAGACGGCGAAGCCGCCTTGCCTATCGTCATTCTCGGTCAGCTGGACGGGCCAGCTGCCCGACGAATCCATCCGCCAGATATTGAACCGGCCGGTGAGGTTGGTCGAAACGAACAGCTGGCGCCCGTCCGCGCTCCACGCCGCATCGTCGACGCTCCTGGAAAAGACGAGGTCGTCGATCGGCACCGGGGCCGCCTGGGCATCCGCGGGCGAAGCGAGAGTCTTTGGATCGGTGATGGGCCGAAGCGGCGTTGGGATTTCGGCAACCGCCGCAGTGGACGCCAGCAGTCCGAGAGCCAGTAATGCGATCTTCATTCTAGGTCCCCCTTAGTTCGCCAAGCGATCTGCCGTTGAGCGACTGAATCAATTTGTCGATCAACGCCTCAATCCCGCCGATCCGCCGCTCCGCCTGTTCCTCGCGCTGTTCGCGAAGCTGCGCAATGTGAATCGCGCGGGCGACCGGGCCTGCGACATGCGCCAGCGCTTCGCGCTCGTCGCGACCGAAGAAGCTCCCGTCGGGCCGCGGGCCGAGCAGAAGCCAGCCGATCGTTTCCGGCGTGTCGCCGCTCTCAATGCACAGACGCACGCGCAATGGAAATGTCGGATCGTGCCGGCCGCAGTCGAGCGTCCGATCCGCTGCCGCCGGTTTCCAGGCCGACATCCACTGCTCGACCTCGTCGGCGGTTATTCCATGAACGCCGGCGAGTGCGAGTTCGCCGTTTTCGGTCAGCAACACCGCTTCCCGCGTCGAGCGAACGCCCGCTTCGACGCGGCTCATCACCGCCGCGACGAGCTGCTCGACCGGCACGCTCTCGCGCAGGTCAGACACGCATTCGGGCAGGCCCTCGCGCAAGCGGATCAGCGGCTTCTGGAACCGCCGCTCGGCCCATCGGTGCACGCGATTGTGCAACGGCACGATGACCGCTGCGGCAACCGCCGCGCCAACGGC
>DASUIC010000124.1:0-3881 GCA_036273215.1 Sphingomicrobium sp. | reverse complement strand
ATCGCTGCCGGCGCGCATTATCTCGATCTTGCAGACGCGCGCAGTTTCGTCGCGACGATCGGCGAACTCGACCAAACGGCCAAGCGAGCGGGGGTCGCGGTCATCGCCGGCGCGAGCTCGGTGCCGTGTCTCACCGCGGCGTTCATCGACCGCTACAAGCCGCGCTTCGCCCGCCTCGACCGCGCCATTTACGGGATCGCAGCCGCGCAGGCGACCAACCGCGGCCTCGGCACCGCCGCGGCGATCCTCAGCTATGTCGGAAAGCCGTTCGCGGTTCTCGCAAACGGCAGGCGTAAGCGCGTGTTCGGCTGGCAGGGCCTGCATTCGGTTCGCTATCCCGAGCTCGGCCTTCGCCTGTTCGGCTATTGCGACATCCCGGACCTGGAGCTGTTCCGAGGCCGCTATCCCGAGCTTCGCGACCTCGCGTTCGTCGCCGGACACGAGGTGAAGCTGCTGCACATGGGCACATGGCTGCTGAGCTGGATCGCACGGTTGGGGCTGGTCAGCTCATGGGCGCGCTACGCCCGGCCGTTGCTTCGGCTGTCGTTCCTGTTCGACCTGTTTGGCTCGGACAAAAGCGGCTTTCACATGTTCCTCAGCGGCGCCGGCCAGGATGGCCGGCCGGAGACGATCGGGATTTTCATGATCGCGCGCCAGGTCCACGGTCCGTACATTCCCTGTGTTCCCGCGATCCTCCTCGCGAAGCGGATCGCCGCCGGAGAGCGGATCCCGCCAGGCGCCAGGCCATGCCTCGACCTCGTCACGCTCGATGAGATCATGGCCGCGATCGCTAGCCTCGACATCGACACGGTGGTGACCGGCCGCGACCTTCACGAGCAATGGCTCGGGGTCAGAGGCTCCTGAGCTCTCTCGCATAGCGCCGCGCCTTCTCGGCATAATGGGCGGCGGAGGCGCGGAGCATCTTCTTCTCTTCGTCGGTGAGCTGGCGCACCACGCGCGCCGGCGTGCCGACGATCAGGCTGCCGCGCTCGAAGCTTTTGCCTTCGGTGACCAGCGCGCCGGCGCCGACGATGCACTCGGACTCGATCACCGCGGCGTTCAAGATGCGCGCGCCCATGCCGATCAGGCAGTCGTCCACGACGGTGCAGCCGTGGAGGATCGCCTGATGCCCGACCGTTACCCGAGCGCCGATGGTCAGCGGGAAGTCCGCGTCGCTGTGACCGACCGACCCGTCCTGGAAGTTCGTGTCATCTCCCAGGATGAGGGGTGTGTTGTCGCCGCGGAGCACCGCCCCGAACCAGACGCTCGCCCGGGCGCCGAGCCGCACGTCGCCGATGAGGTCGGCCGACGGCGCGGCCCAGGCGTCCGCGCCGAAACTCGGCTCAACCCCGTTGATTGCGTAGAGCGGCATCACCCGTTCCTAGGGCTCAGCCCGGGCCCACGTCCAGCAGGCTCGGTTCGCCCTGGAACATGTCGGGGTGAGGGCGGACGAAGACCCTGAACAGCTCGGGATGCCGCTTGCGCAGCTCGGTCTCGAGGTGGCCGATGATCCGCTCGATATCCGGCGTCCTGAGGTCCTCCGCGAAGTCCAGACCGACATTGGCGACGACTTCATCGGGGCTGAGCTGGCTGGTCAATATTCCCTCGACCGCGATGACTCCCGGCTCATGCGCTGCGATCTCCCGGATCGAGTTGCTGAGCTCGGGGCGCGCCCGTTCACCGATCAGCAGTGCCTTGCTTTCCCGCGCAAGCAGGACCGCGACGGCCGCGAGCACAAGTCCGATCAGGATCGATCCCGTGCCATCCGCCCACGGCGCATCGAAATGCGTCGTGGCGAAGGTCGCGACCGCTGCGATGGCGAGGCCGACCAGCGCCGCGCTGTCCTCGAACAGCACCATGAAGCTCGGCGGGTCCTTGCTAGCCTCGACCGCGGCGAAGATCGGCCGATCGCCGCTCACCCGCGAAAAGGCGCTCCAGCCGAACGACCAGCTGATCCCTTCGAATAATGCCGAGACTGCATAAACGATGTAGTTGACGAGCGGATCGGCCATCGGCCTGGGATTGAGGACATGCTTCACGCCCTCGTAGATCGAAACTCCGGCGCCGAGCGCGAAGATCAGCAGCGCCACGACGAACGACCAGAAATAGATTTCGCGGCCATAGCCGAGCGGGTGAAGGCGGTCCGGCGGCTTGCCCGCTCGATGCTGACCGTAAAGCAGCAGGATCTCGTTGCCGCTGTCGACCGTCGAATGGACGGCTTCGCTCAGCATCGCCGAGCTTCCCGAGATGGCGGCCGCGACGGCTTTGGTGACCGCGATCAGGATATTGCCGATCAGCGCGGCGATGACGGCGGTTCGGGACGAGGACTCGGCCATCCAGGACGAGAACCGCTGCGGAGGGGGAATGTTGCGCTCTGCCGCAACGTCGCTTCGCTCGGATTGCCGGCTTCGGATGTCCCCCGGACATCTTCCAGGCGGCAATGGTGCCCAGGAGAGGACTCGAACCTCCACGCCCTTGCGAGCGCCAGCACCTGAAGCTGGTGCGTCTACCAATTCCGCCACCTGGGCACATGCAAGCTGTTGGCAGGCGGCGGCGCTTAAGGGTCGCCGCCCCGCCTTGTCAATCTGGGAGCCGAGCCGCTATCGCGCCAGCGATGATCGAACGTTCGGAGCAGCTTGTCACCGTCTTCGGCGGCGCGGGATTCATCGGCCGCTACGTCTGCGAAGCCTTGTTCAAGACCGGAGTGCGGGTGCGCGTCGCCAGCCGTGATCCGCGCAACGATTATTTCCTCCAGCCGCTCGCCCAGGTCGGGCAGTTCGGGTTCGAGAAAGCCGATGTGACGAACCTCGACAGCGTCCGCAACGCAGTCAAGAGCGCGACCGCCGTCATCAACCTGTGCGGCGCGTTCGGGCGATCGATGCGCAAGGTTCATGTCGACGGGGCGCGGAATGTCGCGCAAGCGGCCCGCAAAATGGGTGCGCGTTCGTTGGTGCAGATCTCCGCCGTCGGCGCGGACCCGGCCGCAAAGTCCAACTACGGCCGCACCAAAGGCGAAGGCGAAGCGGCGGTTCGGCGGGCCTTTCCGGACGCGACGATCATCCGCCCGTCGCTGGTGTTCGGGCCGGAAGACGACCTCACGAACCGCTTCGCCGCGATGGCGCGCCTGCCGTTCCTTCCGGTGATCGCGTCCAAGCGCATTTTCCAGCCGGTCTACGTCCACGACGTGGCGAAAGCGATCTCCATGGCGGCGCTCGACCCCGGCCGCTTCGGCGGGAACACCTACGAGATTGGCGGTCCGCAGCTGATGAGTATGGCCGAGCTTCACCAAACCATCCTCGAGATTACCGGGCAGGACCCTGAAGTTGTGCACATGCCCGACCTGTTCGCGAGCGCGCTTGCGAGCCTCGGCTGGCTCCCTGGCGCGCCGCTGACCCGGGACCAGTGGCTGATGCTCCAGCGGGGCAGCGTGCCGTCGGGCGGCCTTCCAGGCCTTGAAGCGTTCGGGATCGAGCCGACACCGCTCGCCGCCGTCGGTTACGAATGGCTCGGCCGCTTCCGCCACGGCGGCCGATTCACCGGCTCGCGAATTCATTTGACCGGCACCGTCTGAGCGGCTGACTTCCTGCAATGCCGCTACTGCTCATTGCCCTGATCCTCGGCATCGTCGAGGGCGTCACCGAATTCCTGCCGGTCTCCTCGACCGGGCATCTCATCCTGGCCACCGAGCTTCTCGGATTCGACTCGGCCAAGTGGGAAGCGTTCAACGTCATCATCCAATTGGGCGCGATCCTCGCTATCGTCGTGCTCTACTGGCGCACCTTCTGGGCGGTGCTCGAGGGCCTGTTCCAGCGCAACGCCATGTCGTGGCGGTTCGTGCGCAACGTGCTAATCGGTTTCCTTCCGGCGGCGATCCTCGGCTT
>DASUIC010000123.1:0-2572 GCA_036273215.1 Sphingomicrobium sp. | reverse complement strand
CATCAGTGCGCTAGCGGCCGGCTTGATGGTCGGGAATATCGGATGGGCGGGGCCGATCTCCGAAGCGGGCCGGGCGCACGTCCGTTCGGCATGGGAATATTTCGCGTTCGTTGCGAACAGCTTCGTGTTCATCCTGATCGGGATGAACGCCGCCAACCAGCCGCTTCGGCAGCTCGGCTCCGCCGCGGCGGCAATC
Organism: Sphingomicrobium sp.; assembly: GCA_036273215.1. GTDB lineage: Bacteria > Pseudomonadota > Alphaproteobacteria > Sphingomonadales > Sphingomonadaceae > Sphingomicrobium. The sequence continues at coordinate 2,376 of DASUIC010000123.1, read as the reverse complement.
GCTATCCTCGCCGTTCTCGCCGGTCGAGCGCTCTCGCTGTACCCGCTTGCAGCATTGTTCAGCGGATCCCGCTGGCGCTTGCCGGCGTCCTACCAACACACATTGTTTTGGGGTGGTCTGAGGGGAGCGCTGGCGCTGGCGCTCGCGCTGACAGTGCCCCAGACCGTGGCTGAGCGAGGGGCGATCATCGTCACCGCATTCGTCGTCGTCGCCTTCTCGATCCTCGTTCAGGGCCTGACGATGCCGTGGCTGATCAAGCGCTTCGGTCTCGGCGATCGACGCGATGGTGAAGCGATTGCGGCCCCGTCGGCGTCTGGCTAGTCGGCGCGGGTGAGCTTCGTCCCCGAGCCCCTGAAAATTCCGGCATTTCGCCACTTCTGGTTCGCGCGCCTGACGTGGACCATCGGCAGCCTGGCGATGGTGATCGTCATCGGCTGGCAGGTCTACGACATCGCCCGCCAAACCATGGGGGTGAAGGAAGCTGCGCTCCGGCTCGGGATCATCGGGCTGGTCCAGTTCGTGCCGCTGTTCCTTCTCACCCTCGTCACCGGTTGGACGGCCGATCGCGTCGACCGCCGGTGGATCGCAAGGGGCGCCGTAGCGCTCGAGCTCGCCTGCGCAATCGCGCTGGGTTGGCTCGCCTGGAAACACACGACCACGCTCGGTTCGCTTTACGCAGTCGCGGCCCTGCTCGGCGTCGGCCGCGCATTCGCCGGGCCGGCGCTCGGAGCGCTCGCGCCCAACCTGGTCCCGCGCGACATTTTGCCCAAGGCGATCGCCCTCTCCTCGATCGCGTGGCAGATGGGTGCTGTCGTGGGTCCTGCGCTCGGGGGATATCTCTACGCCTGGACTCCGTTCGCCCCTTATGCGGGAAGCGCGCTGCTGTTCGTCGTCGCATCCGTTGGGCTGCTCGCGATCGGGCCCGTTCCGCGGCCCGACCTGATGCGCGGCCCCAACCCGTGGGAGCAGATGGTCGAGGGCCTGCGCTACGTCCGCGTCAACCGGCTCGTGCTCGGCGCCATCAGCCTCGACCTGTTCGCAGTGCTGCTCGGCGGCGCGACGGCGATGCTGCCGGCGTTCGCGCGCGACGTGCTCCACTCGGGCCCCGAGGGTCTCGGCCACCTGCGCGCCGCTCCCGCAGTCGGAGCGACTCTTACCGCCGCTTTCTTCTCCGTACGGCCGCTGAAGCACAATGTCGGGGTGAAGATGCTCGTCGCGGTCGCGATCTTCGGCACGGCAACGATCGTCTTCGGCTTCTCGCGTTCGATGCCGCTGTCACTTGCGTGCCTTGCGCTGCTTGGCGCCGCGGACATGTTCTCGGTCTATGTCCGGCAGTCGCTCATCCAGCTCTACACGCCCGACGAGATGCGTGGGCGCGTGGGAGCAGTGTCGTCGCTGTTCATCTCGGCGTCCAACGAGCTCGGAGAGACGGAATCGGGATTTTTGGGGGCGATTATCGGACCGGTGCCGGCGGTGATCGCGGGTGGCATGGGCGCGATATTGGTGGTGTTTCTTTGGGCCTGGTGGTTTCCCGAGCTCCGCCTCGCAAAGAGCTTCGATGTCCCCGACGTCCCGGGCGCCCGAACAGAGGAGGGCTAGGTGATGAGAGCCGCCACCGTTCTCGAGACGATCGGCAATACGCCGCACATCAGGATCAACCGGCTGTTCGGCGACCGGGCCGAGGTCTGGATGAAGTCAGAGCGGGCAAACCCAGGCGGGTCGATCAAGGACCGGATCGCGCTCGCCATGGTCGAAGACGCGGAGCGCACCGGCAAGCTCAAGCTGGGCGGAACGATCGTCGAGCCGACCTCCGGCAACACCGGAATCGGTCTCGCGATGGTCGCGGCCGTGAAAGGTTACAGGCTGATCCTGGTCATGCCCGAGAGCATGAGCGTGGAACGGCGCCGGCTGATGCTGGCCTATGGCGCGCAATTCGATCTGACGCCGAGGGAGGCGGGTATGACCGGGTCGATCGAGCGCGCGAAGCAGCTCGTCGAGCAAACTCCCAACAGCTGGATGCCGCAGCAGTTCGACAATTCCGCTAATGCAGAAATGCACCGCCGGACAACGGCGCAGGAGATTCTGCGCGACTTCGCCGACACACCGATCGACGCAGTCATCACCGGCGTCGGCACCGGCGGCCACATCACCGGCTGTGCTGAGGTCCTGAAGCCTGCGTGGCCCGATCTGAAAGTCTTCGCCGTCGAACCTGCTGCATCGCCGGTCCTCAGCAAAGGCAAGGCGGGACCGCACCCGATCCAGGGTCTCGGAGCCAATTTCGTTCCAAGCATCCTCAACACATCGATCCTCGACGGCATAATCGACGTCGAAGCCGAAGAAGCGAAGGAAATGGCGCGCCGCGCGGCCCGCGAAGAA